>JANLOW010000268.1:0-20703 GCA_031366785.1 Bacteroidota bacterium
GCGTAGTCTAAAGCGAGCACCACATTTTATTAAATGAATTATTCCTGTTTCGCTTGACTACGTCTGGGGACGCTGGAAATTTGATCGTGCGTCGGCGAAGTCACGCAAACTATGATTCGTACAAATAATTATATTTAATAGTTGCGCTAGAATACGCCGAGCGTCGGTAGAGTCTCAATTGACTTATCGGCTAATTGGCTAATCAGCTAATTTTATACCGATGACACGTCACCAAATGATCATTCACCATCCCTGCCGCCTGCATATATGCATAACAAATTATTGAACCTACAAATTTAAATCCGCGTGAATATAAATCTTCACTCATCGTATCGCTTTGTTTTGTTCGCGAAGGAACATTTTTATGAGTCTTTAATTTTTTGGTTACTACTTTCTCATCCGTAAACTGCCAGATGTATTTATCAAACGAACCAAACTCCTTCTGAATTTTCAAAAACGCTTTCGCATTGCCGATGGTTGCATGAATTTTTAATCGGTTCCGGATTATTCCTTCATCTTTTAAAAGTCGCTCGATTTTCTTTTCAGTGTACTTTGAGATTTTCACAGCATTAAACTCATCAAAAGCTTTCCTAAAATTTTCTCTTTTATTCAATATTGTACTCCAACTTAATCCAGCCTGAAATGAATCCAGAACAATATATTCAAAATGCAATGCATCATCATGAACTGGAACGCCCCATTCTTCATCATGATAAGTTTTCATTAATGAAGAGGATAAACACCACTGACAGCGAATCAATTCTTTTACCATAAATTAAAGATAAATCAATTGAACATAAAAAAAATAGCCATGGTTGTTTTTTATCTTTTAATAAAATAAATTACAATCTAAATTAATTCTATTTCAAAACATGTGCCTTTATCGATTTCTCCCTCATTCCTTCGGTAGTAAGAGAACTCGGGCGCTCAATCGGATGACCTAGTGCACGATCCCAAAGCAATGAAGCGAGAACACCAAGAGCCCGACTTACACCGAATAAAACTGTATAGAAATCATATTCAACCATGCCGTAATGAATAAGTAGAGCACCGCTATGCGCATCTACATTTGGCCAAGGGTTTTTTATTTTCTTAATTCCAGATAGAATTGGAGGAACCACTTCATATAACATATGTACGATTTTACAATTTTCATCGTCAGGCATATACTTTTTAGCGAATTCCATCTGAGCAATAAACCGTGGATCTGTTTTTCTTAAAACTGCATGACCATAACCCGGAATGACTTTTCCTTCTTCCATCGTTTTGGTTAAGTATTCTGCAATTTGTTCTTTCGTCGGCATGGCACCGTCAAAATATTTTCGCATATCATTTATCCAACGAACCATTTCCTGATTAGCAAGACCATGTAAAGGACCGGCAAGTCCATTCATACCGGCACAAAAAGACAGATAAGCATCACTCAAAGCGGAACCAACAAGGTGAGTAGCATGAGCAGAAACATTTCCACCTTCATGATCTACATGCAATGTAAGATACAAACGCATCATTCGTTTCATATCATAATCATCGAAACCAAGCATGTGTGCAAAATTTGCTGCCCAGTCAAGTTTATGATCAGGTTCAATGTGAACATTGTTTTTATAAATTCGACGATAAATATAAGCGGCGACGCGTGGAAGTCGGGCAATGAGATTCATTATGTCTTCGTACATAGGATCCCAGTAATCTTTTTTATTCAGACCCATCCTGTATGCTTTAGCAAAAACAGATTCAGTTTGCAAAGCAAGAATTGCCATACTAAACTGAGTCATCGGATGGGTTGTTATTGGCATTTTATCAAGCATATCAAATACATGCTTTGGAACATTTCCTCTTCGAGCCCAAGCATTGCTTACATTTGTTACATCATCGTCAGTAGGAAGTTCTCCAATTAACATAAGATAAAAAATTCCTTCAGGAAGTGGCTCGCTATCGCCAGGCGCTTTTGGAAGTTTTTCACGAAGTTCAGGAATACTATATCCACGAAATCGAATTCCTTCATCAGGGTCAAGCTTACTTGTTTCAGTTACCATGCCTATCATACCCTTCATTCCGCTATATACCTGTTCAATGGTATATTGACCAATTACCTGACTTCCGCTTTCTTTGATAAATTCCTTTATCTCCAATGCCAATGGTAATGCAACCCTGGCAAAGTTTTCTTTTATTTTATCGCTTTTCACCTTAGATTTATTTCTTATAAAAATTAATACAACAATTTATTTAATATTTGGTTTATCGTCAATTTTTTTCTTGTCTGAAACAAGATTAAGTTCCGGAAATACTAAGATTAGACTTATTAAAAATGCAGCAATTAATATTACCCAAAGTGCTGAATTTATAAACCTCTTAATGTTTGACCGGCTAAAAAACTTTTTTTCCTTTTTCTTGCGGACTCGTTTTCGTAAACGGCCACTATTAGGTGAAATTGAATATTCGCCTGAAGCAAGCTTATCTAATGTATCTTGGTCCATTTTATAAGTTATGAAGATACAAATTTAAAATCTTTTCCTCCAAATTGAGCATTTATTCCTAACGCTTCTTCAATTCGCAATAGCTGATTGTATTTACAAATACGATCGGTTCGTGAAGCAGAGCCCGTTTTTATTTGTCCTGTATTGAGTGCTACAGCCAAATCTGCTATAGTAGTATCTTCAGTTTCACCACTGCGATGACTCATTACTGAAGTAAAGCTGTTACTATGCGCAAGTGTTACAGTATCTATAGTTTCACTGAGAGTACCAATTTGATTAACTTTTACAAGAATTGAATTAGCCGCCTTCTCTTCGATTCCCCTCTTTAATCTTTTAACATTGGTAACAAAAAGGTCATCTCCCACTATTTGGATTTTATTACCTGAAACAGCAGTAAAACTTTTCCATCCATCCCAGTCATCTTCTGAAAATCCGTCTTCTATTGATATTATTGGATATTTTTTTATCCAAGATTCCCAATACGCGGCCAATTGTATTGAAGTTAATTGATCCCCAGTTGACTTTTTAAAAACATATTTCCCGGATTTTGAATCAAAAAATTCTGAAGCGGCGGCATCAATAGCAATAAAAATATCTTTTCCTGGGGTATATCCCGCTTCAGTAATTGCATCAATAACAGATAGAATCGCTTCTTCGTTTGATTTAAAATTAGGCGCAAATCCACCTTCATCTCCGACATTAGTTGATAAACCCTTCTTTTTTAAAACAGCTTTTAGATGATGAAAAATTTCTGCTCCCATTCGAAGAGCTTCAGAAAAAGAATCTGCTCCTATTGGCATTACCATAAATTCTTGAAAATCGATACTATTATCTGCGTGTGCACCTCCATTCAAAATATTCATCATAGGAACCGGCAATTTATATGCGTTTACACCACCCACATATTTGTATAATGGTTGCCCCGTTTCAACTGCTCCTGCTTTAGCACAGGCAAGAGAAACACCTAAAATAGCATTTGCCCCAAGATTGGATTTGTTTTCAGTTCCATCCAATCGAATCATGGCCTCATCTATCAATCTTTGGTTGGTAACAGGATATCCATGGAGTTCTTCATTGATGATTTTATTTACATTATGAGCAGCTTTAAGGACACCTTTTCCTAAATATTTTTTCTTATCACCGTCGCGTAATTCGACAGCTTCATGTGCGCCGGTAGATGCGCCTGAAGGCACAGCGGCTCGCCCAAGAACACCATTCGTTGTTATTACGTCGACTTCAATGGTCGGATTGCCTCTGGAATCCAGAATCTGTCTTGCGTGTATTTCTTCTATTAAGCTCATAGGAATAGTTAGGCAAAAGTAAAAAATTACATCATTTCTAAAAGAGAAAAGTTTGTCAGGTTAAATTTTATCTTCGCAAGGTGGAAAATTTTTTTGCAGGGATCAATTATTTAAAGTACTGCCTCCGCGCCAATAATGCACATGGTGTTCATTCTCCTTTTGTTTACGACCTTTTAAACAATATAATTTTAGATAATACTCCTTTTTACGTTTTCGATATAATTGAATCAATACGAGCAAAGAATCTTTTAAACAATAGTCAAATCAACATAGAGGATTTCGGAACAGGTAAAAAACAAAGAAAAGTTCTTGTTAGCGATATTGCTAAAAAAGTAGTAAAGTCTAAAAAATACGCCCAACTCCTTTTTCGTTTGGTAAACAGATTTTCTTCAGAAAACATATTAGAAATCGGAACTTCTCTAGGAATAACTACTCTTTATCTTGCAATGCCAAATACTAAAAATAAAATCATTACTTTGGAAGGTTCACCGGAAATAGCAACTATTGCAAAAAATAACTTCGAACTAATCCAACGTAAAAATATAGATTTAATTTGTGGCGAATTCGATGAAAGTTTACAAAAGGCTCTAAATAAATTTAAAAAGTTAGATCTTGTTTATTTCGACGGAAATCACAAACGGAATCCTACACTTTCATATTTTGAAAAATGCCTTAATCTATCAACGGAAGATTCTATTTTTATTTTTGACGATATTTATTGGAGTCGAGAAATGGAAAGTGCTTGGAAAGAAATAAAAGTACATCCAAAAGTTACTTTAAGCATTGATCTGTTTCATTTTGGTATTACGTTTTTTAAAAAAGAATTAGTAAAACAAAACTTTACATTAAGATTCTGAATCTATAGCGACACTCACAAACTCACATAGCCTGACACTTGAAAGAAGTATTTTAAACATAAAATATTAAAGAGCATTTCACATTATCTTTCTGAAAAAAGAAATTTTACAAATTCCCAAATTGATTTAAACCCATAACATTTTGGTAACTCTTCAAATTAGCAAACTAGCTGATTATATTCTTACTTTTGGCGAAGTCCTTAATAAATTCAAATGAGCTTACTTGAGTTAAAAAATATCGGGAAAAAATATAAAATCGGTACTGAGGTTATCAATGCGCTTCTTACAATCGATCTTAAAATAGAAAAGGGAGAATATGTAGCTCTTATGGGTCCTTCCGGTTCCGGAAAATCTACATTAATGAATATCATCGGTTGTTTGGATACGCCTAGTCAAGGTGAATACTTTTTAAATGGGAAGGAAGTAAGTAAAATGTCCGAAAACGAACTCGCTGAAATCAGAAATAAAGAAATCGGCTTTATTTTTCAAACTTTTAATCTTGTCCCTCGCAGTAATGCACTTGATAATGTTGCTTTACCATTGGTCTATGCCGGTATTAAAAAAGATGAACGAATTAAACGAGCAACCAAAACACTAAGTGATGTAGGACTTGGGGATCGTATTACGCATAAACCTAATGAACTTAGCGGAGGTCAACGTCAAAGAGTTGCTGTTGCCAGGGCATTGGTTAATAATCCATCAATAATTCTGGCAGATGAACCAACGGGAAATCTCGATTCAAAAACTTCAGAAGAAATAATGATACTCTTTAAAGAAATTCATAATGCCGGAAATACAATAATTGTTGTTACTCATGAAGAAGAAATAGCTCAACATGCATTCAGAATTGTAAGAATAAAAGATGGCAGGATTGAGTCTGATAAAATAAATGCAAAATAATTCAATATTTTTGCAAATAACCTATGAAAATCTATACAAAAAAGGGTGATGATGGGATGACTTCACTGATAGGTGGAACAAGGTTATCAAAAGCCGCAATTCGAATTGAAGCGTATGGAACAGTTGATGAATTGAATTCTTTTATTGGATGGGTTCGGGATCTTACTTTTCGTAATGAAAACAAAGAAGTTTTAATCGAAATACAAGACAGACTTTTCACCATTGGCAGCCATCTGGCTTCTGACCCGAAAAAATCTAAAATGAAATTACCTGAACTAAAAGAAACAGACATCACTTTTCTTGAAAATAAAATTGATGAAATGAATGATGAGTTGCCTGAGATGAAATCTTTCATTCTTCCTGGGGGACATCAGGCCGTTTCCTGCTGCCATGTAGCCCGTTGCATTTGCCGTAGAGCCGAAAGGGCCGTTGTTTTGCTTTCTGAAAACGAAACAGTTAATAAACATATTATTGTATACCTAAACCGCCTTTCAGATTTCCTTTTTGTCCTGGCCCGTATTTTATCCAAAGATTTTTCGGCACAAGAGATCCCATGGAAGGCCAGATTTTAAAATATTTATTATGAAAAGTTTTAATGCTTAGCTAATTAGCTCAAAAATTTATGTGTAAAATTTAATAAAAAACTTACAATAGGATTTAATCAATATTTTTATACTTTTGCCACCCTTTAAAACCAGATCAATAAAATATTCTGATTAATATGTACTGGACACTTGAATTAGCACAACACCTTGAAGATGCACCTTGGCCGGCAACGAAAGATGAATTAATTGATTATGGAATACGTTCAGGCGCACCATTAGAAGTAATTGAAAATCTTCAAGAGTTGGAAGATGAAGGCGAAGCCTATGAAAGTATTGAAGAAATCTGGCCCGATTATCCGACAAAGGACGATTTCTTTTTTAATGAAGATGAATATTGATTTATCAATTTTATCATTCTTAATAATAAAAGAAAAAGCTTTATCCCTTTTAATATTGCATTAGCGATTTTTTTAATCTTATTCCCTCAAGATGGCCAACCTTTTTTAATCAGGTTTCCTTTCTTCTTTAATCAAAAGCAATCGTCTTTTAATTACTACTCTTTAAATTCTAAAGAAAATATCAATAAAAACAAGCAATTTAGCTTTGTTTAAACAATTTTGTTTCAGAATTTCGTGTGAATAATCACTTTAAATATTTTTAAATACATGTATCAAATCATTATCTTTAACCAAACAAATTCAATTAAACTATGAAAAAACTCTACTTTACTTTTGTATGTATTTTATCAACTTTATATTGCTCTGCTCAGGTTAATTTTCAATCGGGCTTTGGCGATACATTAACCGATGATGGTAGCAAGGTTGTAAAAACTACCAATGGAGGATATTGTATTGTTGGAGCAACGGGATTAAACCAAACCGACGGATCCGATATTGCTGTTTATTTTATAAATTATTTGGGAGAAATGAATTCTTCCATAAGAATCGGTTTAAGCAAAAATGAATTCCCAACCGGCATTGAAAACACTTCAGACAGTGGTTTTATAATTTCAGGAACTACCTATTCCTCTCCGGCAGATTTAATACATTCCGACATTTTCGTTTTAAAAATAGATTCTCTAGGCGATGTTATTTGGTCATATGTTTATGGAGGTGCTGAAGATGATGAAGCACATTCAATTAAAAGAACTCCGGATAATAATTATTTAATTGTAGGTAATACAAAAAGTTATGGCACTGCTGCTAAATCGGCATTGGTTATAAAAATTGACGAAAACGGCAATCAATTATGGAGTAATGTCAGTAATTTATCACAGGAAAATTATTTTAATCAGGCCGATATTACTTTTGATAACAATTATATTTTAGGAGGTGGCACTTCTACCGGTAGCGACGATGATAACCTTATCGTAAAAATGGATCCATCCGGTAATATTTTATGGAGCAAAAAATATGGTACTGCCGGTGCCGACTGGGTAAGTGATATTAAATCAACTTCAGACAGCGGTTTTATTATAGCCGGAATCAGCACAGTAAATACTGCAGGAGATACCGATCAATGCATCATGAAATTGGATTCAATGGGTACTCTAAACTGGGCTTATAATTATGGAACAACTGAATATGACCGTTCATTTTCTGTAATTGAAAATGCAGCTCATAATTATGTTGCTTGTGGATTTACAAATGTAAGCCCTCCCGGTGGCACCATCCATCAATTATTATTAAATGAAATTGACGGCAGTGGAAATTTAATTTGGTCCTTTATCTACGGAGATTCTGTTCAAACAAGTGAAGGTTATTATTTATTGCCCGGAATCAATGACGGCTATGTTGCTCTGGGATATTCGGTCGCTTTCGGAGATACCAATGGCGATGCTTTATTTATTAAAACCATAGACGATGGTATTTCAGGATGTGATGAATTTCCATTTTCACTTTTGCGAAATTCTACAACACTTACAGAAAGCTCTGGTGCTACTGGACAAATCGTTCAAATAAACAGTCAACCTATAGCTCTGTTCAGTGAAAGTTTTTCAAATACTTATGGACAAAATTGTATTTATGATAATGTCAAAAACATTGTTAAAAATAATTCGAAAATTAATTCAGCTTTACTTTATCCAAATCCAGTACAAAAAATTTTGAACATTGAAACAGAATTAGAAGATGCAACTGCTACATTTTTTGATCAATTGGGTCGTTCTGTATTAATTAATAAATTAACCTCCCTTAAATCGACAATTGACATTTCTTCTTTAAGTCCGGGAGTGTATTTTCTACAATTAAAATCCAAAAATAAACTGACCGGAAATAAGTTTATTAAGGAATAGTAAAAAGTATCAAGTATCATGATACTTGATACTTGATACTTTTTTGTCACAATTCTTTATTTCTTAAATAAAGAGTACTTTTGCGCTTCATTATCAGCTAAGAACATGATTGGCATTTTAAATAAAACTATCACCAAAATCTTCGGAAGTAAAAGCGACAAAGATCTAAAAGAGATATTGCCGCAAGTAACCAGGATTAAGGAGGAATTCGCAAAAATAACGACTGTCAGTAATGATGAATTACGGGCAAAAACTCAGGAATTCAAAAATCGAATTTCTCTTCATTTAAAAGAAACTGAAGATGAAATTAGAAATCTCGAAAAAGAAGCTGAAGAAAATCCGGAAATTGATCTTCACCGAAAAGAAGAAATTTACAAAGAGATTGATCTGCTGAAAAAAGTTATCAATACAGAAACTGAAAATATTTTAAAAGAAATACTTCCCGAAGCATTCGCAGTTGTCAAAGAAACTGCGCGAAGATTTACAGAAAATACAGAGCTTAGAGCAACGGCAACTCCTTTTGATCGTGAACTTGCTCCGGTACGTGAACATGTTTCTATTGTGGGCAATGAAGTTATTTATAAAAATGCCTGGATGGCGGCCGGAAACATTGTAACATGGAATATGATTCATTATGATGTTCAGCTTATTGGTGGAATTGTTCTTCACTCCGGAAAAATTTCTGAAATGGCAACCGGTGAGGGTAAGACACTTGTAGCAACTTTGCCAATATATTTAAATGCATTAGCCGGCAAAGGAGTACATATTGTTACCGTGAATGATTACTTGGCCAAACGTGACTCCGAATGGAATGGTCCGATATTCGAATTTCTCGGTCAATCCGTTGACTGTATCGACAAACACGAACCAAATTCAGATTCCAGAAAAAAAGCTTATGCTTCTGATATCACTTACGGTACGAATAATGAATTTGGTTTCGATTATCTGCGTGATAATATGGCACGTTCTGCCGAAGATATGGTTCAGCGAGGACATCATTATGCCATTGTCGATGAGGTTGATTCGGTTTTGATTGACGATGCAAGAACTCCATTAATTATTTCCGGCCCTACTCCCAAAGGAGAACATCATGAATTCGATATCTACAAACCTAAAGTCGAATTGTTAATGAAGGCTCAACGAGATTATATTAATTCATTAATCTCAGACGCACGAAAATTGCTGGCAGAAAAAAAAGATAAAGAAGCCGGGCTTGCACTTTTCAGATCAAAAAGAGGATTACCTAAAAATAAAGCGTTGATAAAACTTCTTGGAGAACAAGGAGTAACTGTAATTATGCGTGATTCGGAAAACTATCACCTCCAGGATCAGCAAAAAGAAATGCATAAGGCTGATGAGACTTTGTTTTTCTCAATCGATGAAAAAAACAATAGCATTGAATTAACAGATAAAGGAGTTGAACTAATTTCTACTTCGAGCGAAGACAAAGACTTTTTTGTAATGCCCGATGTTGGTTCCATCATCGCCGAAATTGAAAAAAGTGCTGCAACACCCGAAGAAAGACTATTACGAAAAGACGAACTCATGCGTGATTTCGCCATCAAATCGGAAAGAATACATACGGTAAATCAACTCTTAAAAGCATATACTCTTTTTGATAAGGATATAGAATATATTATTGTTGATGGAAAAGTAAAAATCGTTGATGAACAAACAGGCCGTATCATGGAAGGCCGTCGTTACTCGGACGGTTTACATCAGGCCATTGAAGCCAAAGAAAATGTAAAAGTTGAAGCCAGTACACAAACGTATGCAACAATAACTTTGCAGAATTACTTTCGCATGTTCCATAAACTTGCAGGTATGACAGGAACTGCCGAAACGGAAGCACAGGAGTTCTGGACAATTTACAAATTAGATGTAGTAACAATTCCTACTAACAGGAATATTATCAGAAAAGATCATCAGGACAAAGTTTATAAAACCAAAAGGGAAAAATACAATGCTGTTATTGAAGAAATAGATGCATTAGTAAAAGCTGGAAGGCCTATACTCGTTGGAACAACTTCCGTGGAAACATCTGAACTACTTAGTCGAATGTTGAAGTTGAGGAACATTCGTCATAATGTATTGAATGCAAAACTTCATCAGCGGGAAGCACAAATTGTTCAGGAAGCCGGTATTGCAGGCACTGTAACAATTGCTACCAACATGGCCGGAAGAGGAACAGATATTAAATTAGGTCCCGGAGTAAAAGAAGCCGGCGGACTTGCAATTATCGGTACTGAAAAACATGAATCCAGAAGGGTCGACAGGCAGTTACGAGGCCGGTCCGGTCGGCAGGGTGATCCCGGTTCGTCACAATTTTATGTTTCGCTCGAAGATGATTTAATGCGCCTTTTCGGATCTGAAAGAATTATGAAACTTATGGACCGCATGGGTATCGAAGAAGGAGAAGTTATCCAACACAGTATGATTACCTCTTCGATCGAACGTGCACAAAGGAAAGTCGAAGAAAATAATTTTGGAATTCGTAAAAGACTGATTGAATACGATGATGTAATGAATTCTCAACGAGAGGTCATTTACACCAAACGCCGTCATGCTATTTTCGGTGAACGATTAAGCATCGATATAAGCAATATGCTTTATGATTCGTGCGAATCCATTTTGGTTCAATACCAGGAATCGGGAGATTACGAAGGACTGAAACTCGATCTTATCCGCGTACTTTCTATTGAATGTCCGATTAGCGAAGAAGAATTTCAAAATAAAAAACCCGAAGTATTAGCAGAAACGATTTTCGAAGAAGGCCAACGATTTTACAAAAACAAATCGCAATTACTAGTCGAGCGAACATTGCCTTTTATTAACGATGTTTTTCAAAAACAAGGAGCCACCATTCAAAATATTGTAGTCCCTTTTAGTGATGGCATGAAAGGTATACAGGTAATCGCCAATGTAAAAAAAGCTGTGGAAACCCATGGTCGGGAACTTGTAACCGCTTTTGAACGAATGATTACTGCCGCCATGATAGATGATGCATGGAAAGAACATTTGAGAGAAATGGATGATTTAAAACAATCTGTCCAAGGGGCTGTATATGAACAAAAAGATCCATTGTTAATCTACAAATTTGAATCATTTGAATTATTCAAACAAATGATGGATCGTACCAATAAAGAAATCATTTCATTTTTATTTAAAGGTGTTATCCCACAACAAGATCCTGATAAAGTTAAAGAAGCGAAAAGTTTGCCAAAACAGGAATTAAAAAATGTAAGCACACATAAAGCTGCCGCCGTTTCTTCCATTGGCTCAGATCGCGAAAGCGCTCCGATGCAAGGACAACCCGCTCAACCAAAAATTCAACCCGTCCGCGTCGAGCATAAAGTAGGAAGAAATGATCCTTGCCCATGTGGAAGTGGTAAGAAGTTTAAGAATTGTCATGGAGGAAATATGGTATAAGAGACAAGAGACAAGAGACAAGAGACAAGATATTAGATATTAGATATTAGATTTAAGATATTAGATATTAGATATTAGATATTAGATATTAGATATTAGATTTAAGAATCCATCAGAATAACTATTTGGATGAGAATTGAAAAATAAATTGTTTTATTATCATTTTCCTGTTTTATCATAGATTATTTTGAAAAAATTTATTTTTTAACTTTTGACATTTAACTTTTTATCGTTCTTTTACTCCACACTAAAAAACTACGTATGGAGAATTCTACACCAAAAGTTTTTAAACCTTATATTTCTGCTACCGACAGTGTACCAGAATTTACACTGAAAGCCATATTGTTGGGCTCACTTTTTGGAGTCATTTTCGGTGCATCTACAGTTTACCTCGCCTTGAAAGCCGGCTTAACAGTTTCGGCTTCTATACCCATTGCTGTGCTTTCTATCAGCCTTGGAAGAAAATTCTTCAAAACATCCATACTGGAAAATAATATTATTCAGACAACGGGTTCTGCTGGTGAGTCAATAGCAGCCGGCGTTGTTTTTACATTGCCGGCATTTTTATTTCTCTCACTTAATGAAAGCGGTATTAGCAATGGAAATGAATATTTTCAGTATTGGACAATTTTTACTTTAGCTGTTTTGGGAGGATTATTAGGAACTTTACTCATGATACCCTTACGTCGTTCTTTAATTGTCAAAGAACATGATACTCTCCCATATCCTGAAGGAACAGCTTGTGCACACGTACTTATAGCGGGAGAAAAAGGCGGAGATTTTGCAAAGACTGCTTTTCAGGGTTTAGGATTTTCTATTAGCTATGCTATTTTCCAAAAAGTATTTCATATTATTTCTGAAACACCTGCATGGGTAACCAAACAAACCAATAAATTTTTTCCCAGTGCAACTTTAAATGCAGATATAACACCTGAATACCTTGGAGTAGGTTACATCATTGGTCCTAAAATATCAGGGGTTCTTGTCGCTGGTGGTGTATTAGCCTGGCTTGGATTAATTCCTTTGCTTGCGTCTCTAGTCCCACCGGATGTTATCGCTATTCAACAAGTCAAACTTGGGTTTTTAAAAGATGTTCTTACTGCAGGAGGCAAAGGAGGATGGGATCCCGTCAGTCATACATTTAAAGATATGGCTGATGCTATTTACAGAACCTATGTCCGACAAATTGGTGCCGGCGCCGTTGCAGCAGGTGGATTCATAACTTTAATAAAAACAATTCCAACCATTATTTCTTCGTTTAGTGAAAGTGTGAGCTCCATGAAAGAAAAAGGTGGTGTTGCAGTTTCACGTACTGAGAATGACCTATCTTTTAAAACTGTTATAATAGGAAGTCTGGCTTTAATTTTACTGATGTCATTTCTTCCGATGCTACCGGGCGATTCAATAATTAATAAATTTCTTATAGGAATACTAATTGTTGTATTTGGATTTTTCTTCGTTACTGTAAGCAGCCGAATAGTTGGGATTATTGGTTCAAGTAATAATCCTATATCTGGAATGACCATTGCCACATTAATGGGTACTGCACTTATTTTTATTGCTGTCGGATGGACAGGAAAATTATACGAATCCATGGCTCTTGTTGTAGGAGGTATTGTTTGTATTGCCGCAGCAAATGCAGGTGCTACATCTCAGGATTTAAAAACAGGATACATCGTGGGAGCTACACCAAAATATCAGCAGATAGCTTTATTTATCGGAGCTATCGTTTCATCTTTAGTCATAGGTTTTACGGTTCGATACCTTGATAAACCAACAGCTGATCTGGCCGCAAAAGGGATACAACATGCTATCGGAGAAAAATTCGCTGCCCCACAAGCGACGTTGATGGCAACACTAATCAAAGGATTACTTTCTTTTAACCTCGACTGGAATTTTGTTCTTGTTGGTGTTTTCTTAGCAGTTACAATGGAATTATGCGGAATCAAATCTTTATCGTTTGCAGTAGGTGCTTACCTTCCACTTTCTACTACTCTTCCGATTTTTGCAGGAGGAGCATTGAAAGGTTTTGTAGACTGGAGAGCTAAACGTAAAAAAATAAAAGTTGAAGATGCTGAATTAGGTAAAGGAAGTTTATTTGCTACCGGACTCGTTGCAGGCGGGGCACTTGCCGGTGTAATTGTAGCACTATTAACTGTGGATGACGATGTGTTTAATTCTCTGGAGAAGGTAAATGCTTCGGGAGGTCTGATCTCTGTTCTTGGTGAGGGTGGTTTTATGTTATTGGGAACGGCATTTTTTATCTTTATGGCTTGGGCTCTTTACAGGGCCGCTACTAAAAAATCCGAATAATGTTATTCTCGTTTAAAAGCAATTCCTTTATTAAAAAAATTATTTCTGTTCTATTTTTATTGTGGCTTCCCTATTATTTAGCTGCACAAAAAATAGACTTATTTAAATTTGATGATTTGAAATCAAGAGTAACAGTTTCGAATGATACATTATATATCTTGAATTTCTGGGCAACCTGGTGTAAACCTTGCATTCAGGAATTGCCTTATTTTGAAAAGTGTAATTCAAATTATCAAAAGAAAGCAGTCAAAATAATATTAGTGAATCTTGATTTTAACTCCCAGGTAAAAAGTGTGACAGAACCTTTTATCAGAAAAAAAAATATTCGCTCTTCTGTTGCTCATATTACGGAAACCAATTACGATTTGTGGATTAATAAAGTTGACAGCTCATGGAGCGGTGCCATACCAGCCACTTCCATTTATAAAAATGGCAAAAAGGTCTTTTTCAAAGAAGGCTCCATGACAGAAGAAGAATTAAAAAATGTCATCGATTTAAAATTAACGAAATAGTTAATAATTGTCATTTTAAATCAAATTTCCATATATAATTTCGTTATTCCCAATTACTGTCTCATTATTCTTGGTTCTTGACTCTTGATTTTTAGCTCTTGATTGATTTTATGTTCCTAATTTTCCCCTCCTTTTTTCCCAAAAAGTTATGTACTTTTGAGAAAATTCAAAATATGAAAAATATGAAACAAATTATATCATTATCTATAGCACTGGTAATAAATATTTATGCCATTGCCGGAGGTTATAAAATCGGAGATTCCGCGAGGGACTTTTCATTGAAAAATGTCGATGGAAAAATGGTTAGCATGAAGGATATGAAGAATGCTAAAGGATTCATCGTAGTTTTTACTTGCAATCATTGTCCTTTTGCTAAGGCTTATGAAAGTAGAATTATAGAATTGGATAAAAAATACAGTGCAAAAAATTACCCTGTTATTGCAATTAATCCAAACGATGTTAGTGTCGTTCCGGATGATTCTTTTGAAAATATGATTGTTCTTTCAAAAGATAAAGGATACTCATTTCCATATTTATATGATGAGACACAAGAAATTGCTTCTGCTTATGGTGCAACCCGAACACCCCATTTATTTGTTTTGCAAAAAGTAGACGAAAAATATATTGTGAAATATATTGGAGCGATTGATAACAATACAGAGGAAGCAGATAAAGCAGATAAAAAATATGTGGAAGAGGCTGTAGATGCTCTTATTGCTGGAAAAAATGTTACAACAGCTGAAACTAAAGCAATTGGATGTGGAATAAAATGGAAAAAAACTATCGAATAATCGAATTCAATAACTTAAAATCAACTTGTATTTCAAAGACTTGAAAATCAAATCCTGATTTTTACAATTAACTGACCAACCAATTATAGAATTCGTTCTAAAATGGTTGAAAATATCAAAATAACTCTTATTTTTGACGACACATCTCTAATCTAAAACTAAAAATGAAAAAACTATTACTAATCTTCTTAATGTTATTTACTTATTTGGGAGGCAATGCGCAAGGTGTATGGGTAAGTCAAGCAACTGGCTTTTCAACTACAACAAGCGGCGTAAGAAATATTGCTGTTGTTGACACAAGTGTTGTATGGATTTCTCCATACGATGGAACGGGTGGTCAGTTCCCACGCCAAGATTTTTCCAGAACTATTGATGGCGGTGCACATTGGGTAACAGGAACAACTACAGCTCCTCCTTTTTGGGATTATGCTATGATTACAGCGACTGATGTTAATAACGCTTGGGCTGTTTTTTATAATACTGGTGTATCACCGTCCGGCCAAGGACTCATATTTCATACAACTGACGGTGGTACTAATTGGAGTGCTCAAAGTCCAGGTGTAATTTATAGTACTGCAGGAGAATCATTTCCAAATATTATACATTTCTGGAATAACAACGAGGGTGTTGTAGTTGGTGATCCGGCAAATGGTGAATTTGAAATATATACAACTGCTGATGGTGGTAGTACATGGGTTCTTGTTCCAGGTGCAGACATACCGAATCCAGATGATGGAGCTGAAGCAGGATGGACTACGCATATTACTGTTAAAGGTGATAATATTTGGTTTGATACGAATCATGGCCGGGTGTATGGCTCATTTGATCGAGGTCATCATTGGAATGTTTCTGCTACTAATCTTGTTATTCCTATACCAGGTACTATTGATGTTTGTTTTTATGGCGTTGCTAAAGGAATTGCAAGATTTTATGATGACGTAGCTATTTATAGCGACGTTGTTGAAACAACAGATGGAGGACTTACCTGGTCAAGCACTTTTTCACCAGTAGGACATTTTTTCGGTGCTGATGTGGCAGCTGTACCCGGCACTGTATCGATGCTTGTAAGTACAGGAGTAAGTACTGGATCTGGATTTACAGGGTCTTCTTATAGCCTTGATGGTGGACATAACTGGACAGATATCGATGTTGGAAAACAGCGTAATGCTTTAGGTATTGCAGATTCTTTAAATATGTGGACAGGTGGATTTTCAAAAACTCAAACTGAGGATGGAATATTTAGATTTGTTGCTGTAACCCCTGTACCTTGCTTTGATGGCAATATAAGTGCCGGAAATGCTACAGCAAATAAAACTGAAATTTGTGGAGGTGACACTGTTATATTTACTAATACTGGTATATATGGTCCTGTAAATGGTGATTATTCCGGATATAGTTGGGCATTAACTTCAGCAGATATTTCTGGCAGCACAAACCCAGTTACAGAAACAAGTTTCTTAGGTTCATATCCTGTTTCTTTCCCTGCCCCTACTACATCTACCCTCTCCTTTATAAATGATGGAACTCAAATTAATGGCACCAGTCTTCCATACGGTGTTTATTATTGGACACCTGTTGTATATGGTAATGCAACAGCTGCAACTAATCCTGATGTCTTACAAGATTTAACACTTTCTCCTAGCTGTACATTTTCTGGTACTTCTGTTGCTGTTGACGTTTTAGATCCAACACTTCCAATTTGTACAGGAATTGGTATTTCTGAAATTCAGAAAAAAGGACTTACTGTTTACACATCTATTAAAGATCATAACACGCTTGATGTTATTATTAATTCTGCTTCTTTTGGAAAAGTATCAATTCAAATATCAGACGTTACTGGACGGTTAGTTAAAAACCAAAATTCATCTGTATCAAAAGGAATTAATCACGATTTAATAAATGTTGAAAACCTAGCAAGTGGTACTTATATTTTAAAGGCTGAAATTAATGGCAACTATGCTACAAGTAAGGTTGTGAAATATTAATAGTATAAATCATTTTTTAAAAGAGCCATCCGTTTTCGAGCGGATGGCTCTTTTGTTTTTTTAAATTTTCATGCGCGACTACAAATAATGTTTGGATGGCTTAAGCTGTGCATAGAAGAGAAACTTCCAATCAACTCTTCTACTGGCAAATGATTAATACTTTTTAACCCTTCATCGATCTTCTCAAATTCAAATTTCAAATCATTCAATGCTAAAATATATTCTTCAACACTTGATCCTGCAGCAATTAAACCAGGGGCAAAGATCTCAGTAACCAATATCAATTTCGGATTATGATAAATCAAGTTTTTCATTCCCTGTAAAGCCTCAACTTCAGCTCCTTCAATATCCATTTTTATCCAATCTATTTTTAAATCCTGATTCGAAAAATAATCATCGAGAGTTGTAGACTGAACTTCTATTGTTTCCCGATATTCACCTTCATAAAAAATCTGATGATTCCCTCGATTTTTTTTATTAATGTGTAAAAGACGTGTGGTCACTTTGCTATCGACGGCTTTTTGAATTACGGTGACATTCTTTATTGAATTTAATTCCAGATTTTTTCTTAATAGATTGGCGTTTTCGGGTTCTGGCTCAAATGCATAGACATGTCCGGTTGACCCAACTAAACCAGAAAACAATAAAGTAAAATATCCGATGTTTGCACCCAGATCAATGACTGTTTGTCCATACTTGATATTCATTTTAAAAAAATCGGTTGTTACCGGTTCAAAAGTATGATGCCATGACAATGCAAGAGTATCTCTGTCATCGACGTACATAGTATAGCCGTTCACATCTTCCACAATTTTCTTTCTCATTGCGAAAATCATTATTTTCCGTAAACTACTTATAAGTGGGATTTGAGAAAAATTCAGTCGGCTGGCAAATCGTTTCTTGAAACGATGCATCCCTTGAATTATCAATTCTAACATATATTGAAAAGGTCTCCTTTTTTGGTTAAAGAAAGATAAAGAATAATTTCTTATTTCAATTCTTCTCAATTCTTTATCGAATATTTTCTTTCAACAAATCAATCTCAAGGGTATATATCCACTGTAAGTCGCTCAACTAATATCAATACTTTCGTATTTCATAGATAGCTGATTATCTCAAATGCTTCGGTTTGATAACCGTATGTTTCAAAATTTTTTCCCGGGAGATCTTCATGGTTAAAATCAGCTGTACTTCACTTCTTCTCTAACTTTCCGACAAAATAAATTTAAATGGTAAAGCCCTACTAAAACAGGTAAGCCAACGGCTGTGAAATCATCAACATATCTACTTTTATTCTTTTTTATACCCAATTCGCTTCCTTTCGTCCCATCTAATTTCTGCTGCTTTTTCACTTAATAAATTTTCAATTGCTTCATATAAATGGGATAACTGTAAGTCATGTATTCCACTTTTTTTCTTCAACTCTTCCAATTGCTTTTTGACCTCCTTTTTATTTAATACGATTTTTCTTATTTCAACAAATGCTCGCATAATTGCAATGTTCATCATTATTGCCTTTTTTGAATTCAAGACGCTGCTTAACATCGCTACACCCTGCTCGGTAAATACATACGGCAAATATTTATCAGTTCTGTTTAATGGTAAATTTTCGATCATCACAATTTGTGATGATGAACTTTCTTTAAACGCCTTTAACTGAGACTGAATTTGATCGTACTCTAAAGGCTTCAACTGAAACAAAAAATCTTTTGGAAACCTGTCAATATTTCTTTTCACCGCTTGATTTAAAACCCTTGTTTCAACTTCATAGAGAAAGGCTAAATCAAAATCAAGCATAACTCTGTCTCCTCTTAAATCATATATCCGGTTTTGAATACTTTTAAATATTTTCATGATTCGACAAATAGAATTAATTGTATTTTTTATTCAAATTTCAAAAATGTTTATTATTTACTATTCAATGTTGCTGGTTCCGTCAGAGTCGGAATACCGATATGAGTTTGCGCTTAAGTTACACACTCACTCACAAACTAACACTGAGTTTGAGAAACAGAGTGAGTGAACAGAAAACTGAACGCACTCACTACCCAAACTCAAACTGTACTACCCTGCCCACCCCTCTCTATCCAAACTCCTGTACTGAATCGCCTCTGCTAAATGTTCTGTTTTAATATTTTCACTTCCAGCCAAATCAGCAATCGTTCTTGATACTTTTAATATCCTATCATAAGCACGTGCTGATAAACCCAGTCTCTCCATTGCGGTTTTTAATAATGTCCTTCCCTCTTCTCCTATTTCGCAAACAGCATTTAACATTTTCGTATTCATTTGAGCATTACAATAAATTCCCAACTCGTTAGTATAACGTTCCGCTTGAATTTCTCTTGCCTTCACCACACGTTGTCTTACTGTCTCGCTTTTTTCTCCTGATAATTTTGATGTGAGTTCTTTAAAAGGAACTGGGGTAACTTCTAAGTGAATATCAATCCTGTCGAGCAATGGTCCTGAAATCCTTGTTAGATATTTTTGTACCACACCCGGCCCGCATACGCACTGTTTATCGGGATGATTGTAAAATCCACAAGGACATGGATTCATAGAAGCGACAAGCATAAAACTTGCCGGATACTCAATAGAAAACTTGGCACGGGAAATGGTAACCGTTCTTTCCTCGAGTGGCTGACGCATTACTTCCAATACCGTTCTTTTAAATTCCGGTAACTCATCGAGAAATAATACGCCATTGTGTGCGAGTGAGATTTCACCGGGTTGCGGAAAACTTCCTCCCCCAACCAAGGCAACATCGCTTATCGTATGATGCGGTGAACGAAACGGGCGAACAGAAACCATGGAAGCTTCTCTCTGAAGTTTACCTGCAACTGAATGAATTTTAGTGGTCTCTAAAGCTTCATTTAATGTTAAGGGTGGTAATATTGTGGGTAGTCTTTTCGCCAGCATTGTTTTACCGGCACCGGGAGGACCTATTAAAATAATATTGTGGCCACCTGCTGCAGCAACTTCCATGGCACGCTTAATATTTTCCTGACCTTTGACATCGGCAAAATCAAATTCAGATTTTCCTTGATTATTTTTAAACTCTTGATCTGCATCTACAAATGTACGTTCCAGTTTTCTGTCTCCATTAAAAAATTCTACAACATCTGCCATAGAATCTACACCATAGACTTCCAGGTTATTCACGATGGCCGCTTCCCGAGCATTTTGCTTCGGTAAAATAAATCCTTTAAAACCTTCTTTCGCTGCCTGTATGGCAATCGGTAAAACACCTTTGATGGGCTGTAAACTGCCATCCAAAGAAAGTTCTCCCATAATAATAAA
>JANLOW010000294.1:0-3228 GCA_031366785.1 Bacteroidota bacterium
AGATCCGATTCATCTTCAAAGTTTCTGTTCATACATATTTTTCCTAAAGCATCGTATAAAATAACTTGAATAGTATTATACGCCTGATCGAGCGATATCATAAAATAATCAATGCACGGATTCGGATATACCTTGAAAGAAAATATCTCTGTCTCTGAAATTTTTTTTAAAAACGGAATACAGTTTCCATTATAATCATCATTCCATCCGAAAAGTAAATTATTATTTAATACCAACAAAAGATCTTACATTTCCACAAATTTCTATTTTTTACATTACCATGAAAACAGTCCTTGTAGCCGATAAAAACGGACAATTGGGAAATCAGCTTTTTCTTTTTGCTCATTTTATTTCGAATGCAATTGAAAATAATTACCGATTATATTTTCCTGCATTCAATGAGCTTTCTGTTTATTTTGAACATGCTTCAAAAAATAGTTACGGTAACTATCCAATCAATAGCAGAGTAAGCCGATTTAATTTTATTAATGACTGTTTTCTATTTCTCTCCCGCTATTTCGTTGCAATTCTTTATAGAACATTTCCGGTATCAAAATGGCACAGAGTCATTCGGCTTTATCATACTTTTGATATAGTTCAAGATCAGAATGAATATTATATAATGGAAAATGAAAAAGATTTTTCAACAAATGAAAAACTTCTTATTCTTCAAGGCTGGAGATTTCGTTCACCAAAATGTGTAATTAAGCATTCTGAAATTGTGCGGCCATTCTTTGAGTTGAAGCCTATCTGGAAAAACAAGATTAATGATTTAATAAATAAATGCAGAAAAGATTGCGACATCCTTATCGGCGTTCATATTCGCCGTGGAGATTATAAAAAATTTTTAAATGGCATTTATTATTTTGACGATGAAACGTATAGGAATTATATGCTTCAAGTATCCAAGTTATTTCCCGGTAAAAAAATCAGGTTTTTAATTTGTTCAAATGAAAATGTTGCAATCAAAGAATCTGAGGGCTTCAATATTACATATCCCAAAGGACATTTTATTGAAGACTTGTATTCCCTTGCGGAATGCGATTATATTATCGGGCCTCCAAGTACCTTTTCACAATGGGCTTCATACTATGGAAATAAACCTCTCAAAATATTGTCAAAACCCAACGGCCCCATTCTTAGTCTTGAAGAATTTAAAGTAGCTGCATTGTAACAAACAAAATAAATTTTTTTATCCTGCCCCTTTTTGTGTGGAACCTATAATCATTCCCACCACATCACCCACAATCGATCCCATTACTACTGTTATTCCAATATCTCCTAACATTCCTTGCATTACTGTAAAAAGTTGAAAGAAGTAAAATATTATGCAACTGAATTATTATCAATTATTATCAAAAATAGTAAATTTTAAATAATTTGATAGTCAAAATATTTTTAAACAATCAAATTACTCTTTATGATTATTTATTTTCCTGTGCCAAATTCTAATTAAAATTTCATTTTTAATAAATAGAATTTTAGAACTTTGACCAATAAAATTTTATACCACTCATTATAAAAAAAAAATTAATATTATTTAACTAAAAACTAAAAAACCATGAAAAAAATTACCTTACTATTCATTTATTTATTTTTGTCTGGAATACTATCGTTGCAAGCACAAAATATTTCTATTGTTGCAACAGGATTCACAGGCCCTATCGGAATTTGCAAGGATGATTTCGGAAATTTATTTGTCGCTGAAACTGGCACTGGAAATAACGATGGGAAAATTATACTTGTTGATGCCTCCGGAAATAAGCACGTCATCGTTTATGGACTGCCATCTCATACAGATACCACTAACCATGAAACGTCCGGCCCCTGGAGGTCTTACATTACTCCGGATAGTATGTTGTGGGTAATTGTCGGAAGCGGCCCGGATACTTCTGCAGGCTCTATTATGGAGTTTAACCTTTCTGCTGTTACACCGGGTGTTGATTCTTTAACGATAACGGATACAACAAAAATTTACCGTGTTCAGGCATGGGCTCTTTCTCACGGCTATAGCGATAGCGATATTTTTAGTGCTGTTTGGGATTCTTCGGGAAATATTTATGCCTCCGATGCCGGCGCAAATGCTGTCCTTAAAATTGATGCTGCCGGAAATATTTCTACACTTGATACATTCCCTGCTATTCCAAACACATTCACTCCTTTTCCGCCATACATAGATTATGTTCCAACGAAAATTATTTCCGATAATAATGGTGGTTTTTATTTATGTAATCTAACAGGCTTTCCTTTTTTGCCAGGTTTAGCTGAAATTGTAATGCTGGATAATGCAGGCATGATGATGACGATGTATACCGGCCTTACACAAGCTGTCGATATGGAAATGGATAACCATGGAAATCTTTATGTACTTCAATTTGGCTTATATGATTCTAGTTTTTTTCCTGTTCCGAATTCCGCTTCAATCATTCGTATAAGTCCTACGGGTACTTTAGATACCATTGCAACCGGCTTTGGTCCTTCCGCAGGCATGGTACCAGATTCTTCAGATGGTTTTTATGTGACTGAATTATTTACAGGAAATCTTATTCACATTTCACATACCACGGCAGGAATTAGTACTTTAATAAATAATGTAAGCGCATTAAACGCTTATCCAAATCCTTTTAGCGAAAGTTTCAATGTTAATTATTCTCTTACTGAAACTAGTGTTGTTACTTACACAATAACTGATCAAATCGGTAATCGCGTCTTTTTTAAAAATGCCGGTATTTTAAATAAAGGTAAAAATGGTTTCAGTTTTGAAATGAAATCATTAAACATCGTTGATCTTTCTTCCGGTATTTATTTCTTAACAGTAACAGCCGGAAATTCAAAACAAACTATCAGTCTATTAAAGAAATAGTTGTTCTTATTAATATTCAAAGCCGGTGAAATAATCACCGGCTTTGAATAAATCACTAATAAATATTTAGAAAATTATTCTATCACCAGCCTGTTTGCCGAGGTTGATTTAATATCACTTATCTGAATTATATAAATACCCTTAGTAAGAAAAGACAGATCAAATGTTTCTTTATTTGAATAAATCTTTTTATTTAAAATTACTTTTCCTGTTATATCGAGTATTGCGAAATTATTCACCGAATGTAAATCCTTAAATTCTATCGTCACAATTCCGTTGGACGGATTTGGATATAAATTGAAATCATTTGCATGGATATCATTTTTTACTCCAACAGAAAATTCTACATATGCACAATCAGAAGC
>JANLOW010000310.1:0-31793 GCA_031366785.1 Bacteroidota bacterium
AATGGTTTCCCAAGACACGCTTTTTCCATCATACAATGTACCTGTTAAAATACAGTCCTTTGCTTCTCACGCTTTTTTAGATGCGGATAATGATGGTATTAAAGATCTAATAGTTTCTCAAAGAGAATATGAGAATAATAATGGAATTTATTTTTATAAAAATCAAGGAACAAATTTCGTCCCTGATTTTAATTTTGTTTTTAAAGATTTTTTACAGAATGAAATGATTGATGTAGGTGAATCAGCAACACCTGTACTTTTCGATTATGATAGCGATGGATTGAATGATCTCATCATTGGAAATAAATATGCAACGACAAGCGATACTTCAACGGAAACCGGTTTGACTCTTTACAGAAATACAGGTACTGCTTCTTCTCCTTCTTTGAATTTTATTACCAATAATTTTGCCGGTCTTCATTCATTGCATTTAAGCGGACAAATATTTCCGGCTTTTGGTGATATCGATAATGATAATGATGTTGATATGATCCTTGGATTGGATGATGGCCATTTGATATATTTTATGAATAATGCAGGACCCGGAGTCCCGGCTACTTTTGCAGCTCCTGCTTATTTGTATATGTCTATCGACGTAGGAATTGCCAGCACTCCTCAACTTATTGACCTCAACACTGACGGGAAACTCGATCTTGTAATAGGAGGGAAGAATGGATTAATAAAATATTTTGAAAACGTAGGATCCGTTTCAGTTCCGTTTTATTCATCCATTCCTACTAACGATACATTGGGCGGCATAAATGTACAAACCCAAGGCGCTCCGGATGGTTATTCTGTTCCTTTTGTTTTTAAGCAGGGTGCAGACACACGAATGCTCGTAAGTTCTATGAAAGGAGATATTTATCTTTATGGAAATATTGATGGAAATCTCAACGGAAACTTTACAGTACTTGATACTGTTTTTTCTAAGACAATGGGTTCACGTTACGGATATAATCTTTCCGTTAGTGGCGGCAATCTGAACAATGATACTCTCACAGATATACTGATTGGTTTTTACGGTGGCGGAGTACAGATTTATTATCAGGATAACCTCATATCAACTTTTTCCCAGGCTGATAATTTGGATGCTTTTATTCACATTTTCCCGAACCCTGTTTCTGAAACACTAATTATCAAATCTACAATACCCGTCAATCATATTAGCTGTACCCTTTTTGATTTAACCGGCCGGATAATAATTTCTAAACAATTAATCGGGAACTATTCAATTATGGATGTCTCCGGT
Source organism: Bacteroidota bacterium (assembly GCA_031366785.1). Classification (GTDB taxonomy): domain Bacteria; phylum Bacteroidota; class Bacteroidia; order AKYH767-A; family 2013-40CM-41-45; genus JADKIH01. The sequence continues at coordinate 1,250 of JANLOW010000310.1, forward strand.
ATTGCTGATGGGCCTTATTTGCTGAAGATTATTTCAGGGAAAGCAACTAATGTCAGGAAGATAATTGTTCAACATTGATGTATCCATAATTGTAAAAAAATTTTATTTTTATTTTCGAAAGAATTTACGGTTTTTTTAAATAATATTTTATTATATTAAAAGTCTTTAGCGGTATTATTTTTTTAATCAAATAAAGCATGTCTCTCTCATCGTTTCCCTTTAAAATACTTTCACTTCCAATTGGTAATTATAAAATCCAAATTGCTCAAATTGAAAATCCCGAATTTCTTTTTGATGATTTTCTTAAAAAGAAACCGGAAGATGAAGATTTTAGAGACGAACAAATTCCCTATTGGGCGGATTTGTGGCCATCTGCAATTGCCTTATCCGAATTTCTTTTTGATAATGCAAAACTTGTAAAAGGATTGAATGTTTTGGAAATTGGCTGTGGCTTAGGACTAGCCGGAATTGTAGCTGCAAAACTTGGAGGGTGGGTAACACTAACAGATTATCTCCCTGCCGCATTGGAATTTGCAGAATACAATTGGAAATTGAATTTTAAAACTAAACCAGATTTACAACTGCTCGATTGGAGAAAACCACAAAATATTTCGCCAGCCGATGTTCTTCTTGCATCTGATATTGCTTACGAAAGCCGCTCATTTAAACCATTATTAAAAGCATTAAAAGTATTGGTTAAAAAAGAAGGATTAATATTGATAAGCGAGCCCAATAGGAAATTTGCAAAAGAGTTTTTTACAGATTTAAAAAATGAAGGCTATTCTATATCGGCTGAAGCTAGAATCGTGGTCAAAGATAGTTTGCAAAATAAAATTACGATTTATATGTTAAAAAAATAAATTTAATATATTTTTCAATTTTGTAATTTAATTTCATTCTTATAAGCGGTTACAATCTGAAAATTTATAATATATATTTGTATTATGAAAAATAAAATTATCCGGTTCGCTGAAGATCTATTATGGATGATGTATCCTTCACTTTGTGCCGCTTGTGGAAAGCCATTGTATACAGGTGAAGAATGTATTTGTACACCCTGCCGTTTTCATTTACCTAGAACAGGTTTTCATCTATTAGATGATAATCCGGTCATTCAACATTTTTGGGGAAAGTCTCCTGTAAAAAAGGCTACGGCTTATTATTATTTTGGAAAAGGAGAAAGAGTTCAAAGGCTCATTCATCATCTGAAATATAAAAATAGGAAAGATGTTGGTGATTTTATTGGTCGTTTAATGGGTTCAGAATTGCAGAAATCTGCTTTTAATGCAATTGATTTAGTAGTACCTGTTCCATTGCATACTTCACGATTGCGACAACGTGGTTACAATCAAAGCGACTATTTTGCCGAAGGCCTGGCAAAAGGATTAAAAAAAAATATTTCGTTTAATGCTCTCTTAAGAACAGAAGCAACAAGCACTCAGACACGTAAACATCGTTTTGAACGTTACAAAAATGTTGAAAATATTTTTCATGTAAACAATGAGAACGAAGTTAAAAACAAAAGCATTCTTCTGGTTGACGATGTTATAACAACTGGATCAACTTTAATTTCATGCGCTGATGCTTTATTGTCAGTCCCCGGAACTTCGGTTTATATTGCTGCAATAGCCTGTGCTTGAATCCTTGTTTTTTGAATTTTTCAATATTGAATGTGATTGATAAAACGAAATTGGATGAGATTAGCCGGAATTAAATACTCTAAATCCAATTTCTTTTATTTACGCAAGTAATTGGTAACAAATTTCCAAATTCTCAAATTGATTTCCCATCTTTGCAAAAAAATTACGTGTCAGAAAATATTGTCTTAGCGGACGGACTCAATAAAGAAGAAAAGTATAAGGCCTTGTTTCCTCAAATCGTTGCTTTGGTCGAAGGCGAAAGTAATTTGATTGCCAATACTGCTAACATAGTAGCTGCTCTGAAGGAAGTGTTTTCATATTTTTGGATTGGGATTTATTTTGTAAAAAATGAAAATGGAAAAGAAGAACTTGTTCTTGGGCCTTTTCAGGGACCCCCGGCCTGTGTTCGTATTGCTAAGGGTAAAGGAGTTTGCGGTACTTCCTGGCAGCAAAAAACTGCATTAATTGTTCCTGATGTTAATCTTTTTCCAGGTCATATCGCTTGCAGTGCTTTATCTAAATCAGAAATTGTAATTCCTGTAATTAAGAATGACATTGTAATTGCTGTAATTGATATCGACAGTTCTGAGTTAGCAGATTTTAGTTCTGTAGATGAAATTTATCTAACAAAAATTGCTGGGCTTATCTCTATGATGATATGACATTAAACCGGTTATTTTATTTCTGTATGATATCTATATTATTTGAGTCGTGCGCAATTCAGGTTCCGCCTGATGGAGGTAAAAAAGATGTGGAGCCTCCGCATATTCTATCTAGTCAGCCTGCTAATTATTCAAATCTATTTAAGGGGCATGATTTACAGTTGAACTTTGACGAGTTTATTTCTTTAAATGAAATCGGCTCACAGCTCATTGTTTCCCCTCTCTTAAAAAATCCACCGGAATTAAAAATTCGTAAAAAGTCATTGCTGATTCATTTTCAAGACACTCTTCTCGAAAATACAACTTATACCCTGAATTTCGGACAAGGAATTGCTGATAACAATGAAGGTAATAAGCTGGAAAATTTTCAATTTGTTTTTTCAACAGGAACTATAATCGATTCATTGGATGTTCAGGGTTCAGTTGAAACAGCATTTGATCATAAAAAATCCAAAGGAGTTTTGGCTTTATTGTATCGTTCAACCGAAGACTCAATTCCATTTCTGGAAAAACCCTTATATTTTTCGCGGACAAATGATTCCGGACAATTTCGCATCAGTAATATTTCGCCCGGTTATTATAAGCTTATCGGGCTTAAAGAAACGGATGGAAATTATCTTTATTCACCCGGCGAAGAACTCATCGGTTTTCCGGATACTTTAATCTATGCAAATGGTGAAAATATAAATCTTGAAATATTTAATGAAGATAATAAATTGCGCTTGCTGAAAGCATACTCGGAATTTCCCGGTAAAGCAGTAATTGTTTTTAATTCGCCGGCAGACACAATTAAAATAAAACTGTTAACAGATACTGCCAAATTAAACATTTACTCTTTTAGTTTCTCTAAGGAAAAAGATACTTTAAATATCTGGTATAAAAATAATTTTGCCGATTCGTTAAGTTTTCGTTTTGATAATTATTCACTTAACGATACTACAACTATTCGCCTATTTAAATTAACTGAAGAAAACAAAGGAAGAAAAAAAACAGGTATGACGATCCTTCAGGGCAACTCTCAGACAGTTTTACAACATTTACATTTACCTCATTATTTACAAATTAACAGACCTGTTGCCACAGCAAGTTTCGATAAAATAATTTTTTATGAAGATTCATTGATAATAAAAGTGAAATATGAATTTATAGATTCATTGCATATGCAATTGAATGTGAATCATAAGTGGAAAAGCAAAAGTAAATACTCAATTTTTATTCCCCCAGGAACTTTCACTGATATTTATGGAGTTAAAAACGATACCATTCAATTTTCTTTCGATGCTCATGGAGAATCGGACTATGGTTCTATTAAAATATTTTTTAAGAAAACAGATTCTATCACTTATCTTTTGCAATTAATTGAAGATGCAGGCTCTGCTATAAGTCGCCAAGTCTCATGTACGAAAGATACAATCTTCGAATTAACTTTTCTTGACCCTCGTATTTATAAAATAAAACTTATTCGCGACGAAAATGGTAATGGTAAATGGGATACCGGAAATTATCTAAAGCATGTTCAACCCGAAAAAATTGAATTTTACCCGGATGGAATTACAGTTCGTGCTAATTGGGATGTAGATGTGAATTTGAAAGTTCCAATTTTCAGAGAAATAAAAAAATAAAATCGATTTTTCCGGACAATTACTCAGAAGTATTTTTATCTCTGTAAAAGAATAATAAACCAATTTACCTTTGTTTTTTATTCAAAACCGAAAGTATTAAGTCGATTTCGGTTTCTTTTTCCTGAATATATTTTGTAATTAATAAGAGTACTTATCGATGTAATAAAATAATATTTGAAGTAATAAATTGATATTTACTTGATTCTTCATTAAACTTTGGTATATTTGCAACCATAATTACATTATGTTAAAACGAAATTCAAATAATATTTGGTGGTGGTTCACAGGTAAAACAGTGGACAGCGCCTCTATTTATTAAAAAAAATATTAGGTACCTATAAAAGGCTTGCTGTTCAGCAGGCCTTTTTTGTTTTATATCTATTCCAAAAAAACTAATTTGATTTTATTTATTCAAAAATGTATAAGTTAAATACAAGATTTAAGAAATTATTAGCAGATACTTACACACCGGTAAATATCTATCTCAAGCTTCGTGACAAATTTCCGAATAGCCTATTGCTTGAAAGTTCAGATTATCATGGAAACGAAAACAGTTTTTCTTATATATGTTGCAAACCACTTGCTTCAATAAAAGTGGAAGATAATATTGTAACAGAATCATTTCCTGACGGGACCCTAAATAGTATAAGTATTAGCAGTTTTAATTCTCTTCCTTTTCTAATTCAGGCATTTTCAGATAAATTTAAAATTGACCAATTGCCGTTTAAATTTATTAATAATGGATTGTTTGGATTTATGAAATATGATTCTATTGAATATTTTGAAGATATAAAATTATCTTCAGAAAAAAATATTGATAAAAGTATTCCGGACGTTTTTTATAGCTTGTATCAATATGTTATTGTAATTAATCATTTCAATAACGAATTATTTTTATTTGAACATAGTTATTACGAAAATGATGATGATGGAATTGAATATATTCAAAATCTGATTAATAATAAAAATATTTCTCAATATAGTTTTTCTCTTATAGAAGATGAAAAAACAAATTTTACAGATGATGAATTTTTAAATTTGATATCAAAAGGTAAAGAACATTGTCAAAGAGGAGATGTATTTCAAATTGTACTCTCCCGTGAATTTTCTCAAAAATTTAATGGGGATGAATTTAATGTTTATCGCGCTCTTCGTTCTATTAATCCATCGCCTTATTTGTTTTATTTTGACTATGGAAATTTTAAAATATTTGGATCTTCCCCTGAAGCTCAAATTTCAATTAAAGACAAAATAGCTAGCATTTATCCTATCGCTGGAACATTTAAACGTACAGGTGATGATAAGGCAGACGAAGCCCTCGCAGAAAAACTTAAAAATGATCCAAAAGAAAATGCTGAGCATATTATGTTGGTTGACCTGGCAAGAAATGATCTAAGCAAGCATTGCCGCGATGTTAGAGTTGAAACATTCAGGGAAGTACAGTTTTACTCACACGTTATTCATATGGTTTCAAAAGTTTCAGGTAAAATAAATAAAGATGTGTCTACTTTAAAAATCGTAGCAGATTCTTTTCCTGCAGGAACATTGTCAGGTGCTCCTAAATATAAAGCAATGCAATTGATTGATAAATATGAAAATAATAAGAGAGAATTTTATGGTGGTTGTATTGGATTTATGAGCTTCTCTGGTGATTTTAATCATTGCATTATTATTCGTTCTTTTTTAAGCAAGAATAACAGATTGTATTATCAGGCAGGAGCTGGAGTAGTAGCTTCTTCTGAAGAAAAGAATGAATTGAATGAAGTAAATAATAAATTATTAGCATTGAAAAAAGCACTTGACCTGGCTCAAACAATTTAAAAAAAAATGAAAAAAATACTTGTATTTGATAATTACGACTCATTCACGTATAACTTAGTTCATTTAATCGAAAAAGTATGTGATTATAAAATAGTAGTTCACCGAAACGATAAAATAAGTTTGAATGAGATTGATGAATTTGACAGAATAGTAATATCCCCGGGCCCGGGGATTCCCTCTGAAGCAGGTATACTTTTAGATGTCATAAAAAAATATGCACCGGTAAAGAGTATTTTAGGAATATGTCTGGGACATCAGGCAGTTGCCGAAGCTTTCGGTGGCACTATACTAAATTTAAAAAATGTTTTTCATGGAGTTGCAACACCTGTAGAAATATTAGTAAAAGATTCACTTTTTCAAAATATTCCTGTTAAAATTAATGTTGGCAGGTATCATTCCTGGGTGGTGGACAGAAATAATTTTCCTGACGCTCTTGAAATTACCGCTGTCGATCAAGACAATAATATAATGGCTCTGCGTCATAGAAATTTTGATGTTCGTGCTTTGCAATTTCATCCGGAATCAATATTGACCGAATTCGGTGAAAACATAATAAGTAACTGGATAAATAAATGAAACAAGTTCTCACACAATTATTTGAATACAAAGCCTTGTCGAAAGAACAGGCTAAACAAGTATTGATAAATATTGCTGATTTAAAATATAATCAAAGTCAAATCGCTGCTTTCTTGTCAGTTTATCTAATGAGAAGTATTACTGTAGAAGAATTGGAAGGCTTCAGAGATGCATTGTTGGAACTTTGTTTGAAAATAGATTTATCTTCATATGAAGCTATCGACTTGTGTGGAACCGGTGGAGATGGCAAAGATACTTTCAATATTTCAACCCTCTCATCTTTTGTTGTAGCCGGAGCCGGGATAAAGGTTGCAAAACATGGAAACTATGGAGTATCTTCTTCGTGCGGATCTTCAAATGTTATGGAGTATTTGGGTTATAATTTTACTAACAATCTGTCATTGATTGAAAAACAAATCGACAAAGCGGGAATTTGTTTTTTACATGCTCCTTTATTTCATCCTGCAATGAAAATTGTAGCACCAATTAGGAAAGAACTCGGTGTTAAAACATTTTTTAATATGCTTGGGCCATTAGTTAATCCTTCTTTTCCAAAGTTTCAGTTAACAGGTGTCTTTAGCCTTGAATTGGCTCGTTTATATAATTATCTATTGCAGAAAGCCGGGAATGAATTTGTTATTCTTTATTCATTTGATGGGTATGATGAAATTTCTTTAACAGGTTCTTTCAAAATGATTTCGAAAAATAAAGAACAACTTTTCGACCCTGAAGATATTGGATTTGAAAGATTGCGAACACAGGATTTATTTGGGGGAAAAACGATTTCTGATTCGGCCGCTATATTTTTGAATGTGTTAAATGATTCCGGAACAATTGCACAAAAAAATGTTGTACTCGCTAATTCAGCGATGGCGATTCTTTGTGCTAAGCCTGAAACTTCAATTAAAGAATGTATTTCACTGGCAAAAGAATCATTAGAATCAAAAAGAGCCTTACAAGCATTTGAAAAATTATTAATTATAATAAAGTAATCATGGATATATTAGATAAAATAATAGCACATAAAATTAAAGAAGTCGGTGAAAGAAAAAGTCTTTATCCTCTAAAACTTTTAGAGAAAACAATTTATTTTAACTCTCCATCTGTTTCTCTAAAAAAATATTTATTACGGAAAGACAAGGTAGGTATCATTGCCGAAATAAAAAGGAAATCGCCATCAAAAGGAGTAATCAATCAATACATTTCAGTTGAGCGCACCTCGATCGGTTATATGCAAGGCGGGGCATCAGCTCTTTCTGTTTTAACAGACAATGAATTTTTTGGCGGGAAGAATGAAGATCTCACCATAGCAAGAAAGTTTAATTATTGTCCGATTTTACGTAAAGATTTTATAATAGACGAATACCAGGTTATTGAATCAAAGTCAATTGGAGCTGATGTCATTTTGTTAATTGCAAATGTTTTAAACCCATTGCAGATAAAAGAACTCGCGAAATTTGCTAAGTCATTGAATCTTGAAGTTCTTTTAGAAGTCAGGGATCGTATTGAATTAATGGATTCTTTAAATGAATTCATAGATATTGTTGGAGTTAATAATAGAAATTTAAAAGACTTTAGAGTTGATCTATCCAGATCATTTGAATTGGCTTCATTAATACCCAAAGAGATCTTAAAAATTTCCGAAAGCGGAATAAGTACAGTTAAAACGATTCAGGAATTGAAAAATGTGGGTTACCATGGCTTTCTTATTGGAGATGCTTTTATGCAACATTCTCGTCCTGAAATTGCTTGTACATATTTTGTCAAAGAAATTTTAGCAAAAGAAAAATATTTAAATCAAACGGTATAATTAATTATTTTATGAAATTAAAAATTTGCGGATTAAAGTATTTGGATAATATTAAAAAAGTTGCAGAATATTCTCCAGATTATATAGGATTTATTTTTTACGAACACTCTAAAAGATATGCAGGGCAAGAGTTGGATAGAACAGGATTAAATAATATAGATTCTAGAATTAAGAAAGTAGGAGTTTTTGTAAATGCAACAAAGAAAGAAGTTTTGCAAAAAACAAATGAATATAATTTAGACTTTGTTCAACTTCATGGAGATGAAAGCCCGGCATTTTGTAAGCAAATTAGCCGAGATGTAAAAATTATTAAAACTTTTGGAGTGAATGAAGAATTTGATTTTTTAAGATTGAATGAATTCAAATCGAGTATTGAATATTTTTTATTCGATACAAAAACACCTGAACATGGAGGAAGTGGAAAACAATTTAATTGGAATGTTTTAGAAAAATATGATAATGAAATTCCTTTTTTTTTAAGTGGAGGAATTGATATTAATGATATTGATTCTATACTTCAATTAAATAAATTGAATATTCACGCTATAGATGTGAATAGTAAATTTGAAATTGAACCTGGTTTAAAGGATATAGTTAAAATAAAAAAATTAAGAGATGCAATACACCGTTAATGAGAAGGGATATTATGGGAATTATGGGGGTGCCTTTATTCCGGAAATGCTTTTCCCGATTGTGGAAGATTTACGATTGAAATATCTGGATATTATAAATGATCAGGAATTTCAAAAGGAATATCAGCTTTTACTTAAAGATTATGTTGGTAGGCCAAGTGCTTTGTATTTTGCAAAAAGATTATCAGAACATTATAAAACACACATATACTTAAAGCGGGAAGATTTAAATCATACCGGTGCTCATAAAATTAACAATACACTCGGACAAATTCTTTTAGCAAAAAGATTAGGGAAAAAAAGAATAATTGCTGAAACAGGCGCAGGTCAACATGGAGTGGCAACAGCAACTGTTTGTGCCCTTATGGGATTAGAATGTGTAGTTCATATGGGAACTGTAGATATTGAGAGGCAAGCACCGAATGTATCAAGAATGAAATTGCTTGGCGCAACAGTTGTTCCTGCAACATGTGGGAGCCGGACATTAAAAGATGCAACCAATGAAGCGATTCGTGATTGGATAAATAATCCGGAGGATACTTATTATATAATTGGATCAGTTGTCGGCCCACATCCGTATCCTGATATGGTTGCAAGATTTCAGTCAGTTATAAGTGAAGAAATTAAAAAACAGTTGTATGAAAAAACAAAAAATGAAAACCCGGATTATGTAATAGCTTGTATTGGTGGTGGTAGTAATGCAGCAGGAGCATTTTATCATTTTTTAGAGGAGAAGGAAGTAAAACTTATCGCTGTAGAGGCCGCCGGTAAAGGAATTTACTCAGGATACTCTGCAGCCACCAGTATCTTGGGTAAGCCAGGAATTATACATGGAAGCAAAACGCTTTTAATGCAAACCGAAGACGGTCAGATTGTTGAGCCATATTCTATTTCTGCAGGTTTGGATTATCCGGGAGTCGGACCAATGCATGCAAACTTATTGGAAACAGGCAGAGTAATTTTTTCAAGCGCCACAGATGATGAAGCATTAAGTGCAGCTTATTTGCTGTGTAAGCTGGAAGGCATAATCCCAGCTCTTGAAAGTGCTCATGCTTTGGCATATCTGGAAAAATTAAAAGCAAATACTAATGAAACAATTGTAGTTAATTTGTCAGGAAGAGGAGATAAAGATTTGTCTGCATATATTAGTAAGCTGAAATTGAATTTATAAAAGGGAGAATAATTGAAAAAAAACTATATGCATTTTGCCAAAATTATATGAACAGAATTGAAAAATTATTTAAGGATAAAAATAGAAATGTTCTATCTATTTATTTTACAGCCGGTTTTCCAGGATTAGAAGATATGGCAGGAATAATAAATCAATTACAAAATTCAGGGGTTGATTTAATTGAAATTGGAATTCCTTTTTCCGATCCGCTTTCAGACGGACCAACTATACAAAATAGTAATGAAGTTGCATTGAAGAACGGAATGACTGTAAAAATTCTTTTTGATCAGTTAAAAGATATTCGAAAATCGATTAAAATTCCTCTCGTTTTAATGAGCTATTTTAATCCTGTATTGCAATACGGTATTGAAGCATTTTGTAAAAAAGCGAATGAATCAGGTATCGATGGAGTAATTATTCCTGATTTACCCGTTCAAAATTATTTAGATGAATATAAATCAACCTTTGAAAAAAATTATCTATTTAATATTTTATTAATTACACCTCAAACTTCTGAATCTCGCATCAGAATTATTGATGAAAACTCAAAAGGATTCATTTATATGGTTTCCTCATCAAGCATTACAGGTACCCAATCAGGAATCAGCAATAAGCAAAAAAAATATTTTGAAAAAATTAAAGAAATGAATTTAAAAAATCCAACTCTTATTGGTTTTGGAATTACTGATAAAAATTCTTTTACCAAAGCTTGCGAATTTGGTACCGGAGCCATTATTGGCAGTTCATTCATACGAGCCATTCAAAAAAATGGAAAACTTGAAACAAGCATTAGCAATTTCATAAATGATATTAAAAACTAAGAGCAATGATTATTTTATTACAGCAAGATATTTCTGAAAAAATCAAAGAAGCAATTTTATTAAAGATCAATCAATGCGGTTATAAAACGACCGAAGTAAAAACTCGAAAAGAAAATTACTTAATTGGTATTGGAAGCAGAGATGTCGACATTCGGTTGATCGGAGATATGGAAGGTGTAAAAGATATTTACCGCGTTTCAGATAGCTATAAATTGGTCTCACGAAAATGGAAAGTAAATCCTACCACCATTGATTTAGGTGACGATGTATTAATTAAAGAAGAAGAATTTACAATAATGGCCGGGCCTTGCTCTATTGAAAGTGAAGAGCAGATAAAAAAAGTAATTGCACATTTGGTAGAAAATAATGTTAAGATAATGAGGGGCGGTGTCTTTAAACCCAGAAGTTCTCCGTATGCATTTAGAGGTTTAGGAATGGAAGGCCTTAAACAATTTTATTTTCTTTGTAAACAAAATGGAATTAAAATAATTACAGAAGTGATGCAAGTTTCTCAAATTTCTGAAATGCATGATTTCGTTGATATCTTTCAGGTAGGCGCAAGAAACTCACAAAATTTTAATTTGCTTGACGAACTTGGTAAAATTGATAAACCTGTACTAATTAAAAGGGGAATGTCAGGCACAATCGATGAACTTCTTCAATCTGCAGAATACATTTTTTCAAATGGAAATGAAAAACTGATTTTATGCGAAAGAGGAATTCGTTCTTATGAAACAGCCTACCGGAATACTTTTGATTTAAATGCAATTCCTGTTCTCAAAGAAAAAACGCATCTCCCTGTAATTGCAGACCCGTCGCACGGAATTGGAGTACGGGATTATGTTGCACCAATGGCTTTAGCTTCGGTTATGGCAGGAGCGGATGGTGTTATTTTTGAAGTTCATGAGAAACCTGAAGAAGCATTTTCAGACAAACAGCAAACATTAAATTTTAGTGAGTCTGCTAATTTAATTCAAAAATTAAGAAGCACATTTGAATTAAAAAAGAGTTTTAAATGATTATTTATTGATGATTGATGTAGTGACGGTTTTGATTTAGTTTACCTCATTTTTTCTAATGTAGAAAAGTTAACTTTCTGCTACATGACTAATATCATAAAATGTATTCTGAATTATAACGAATATTGTCATAACATAATTTATGATTTACATAAAAATAGGATTAATTATTTTTATTTCATTGTAAATATTTAGAAGGATATTCGAAAAAAAATAATAGACTGAAGTTTTAATCTTCCAATAACTTGTTTTAAATTCATTTTGGAATATTCTTATTTTGGATGAGTGAATAAGTAAAATTTAAATAAAATTATTTACCATGATGTATAAGCAATTTTTTTCAGAATTTGGCAAATTGTTGTATGCCATCGCTGATGTTGATGGATCGATTTCTCAAAAAGAAAAAAGCGCCATACATGAAATAGTTAACAAGCAATTAATTCCATTAGTTCCTAAAAATGATTGCTATGGAACAAATGTCGGCTATTATTCGGAATTTGAATTTGATATTATGGAAGATGCATCTATGGACCCTGAAATCGCTTTTGAATCATTCATAAGTTTTATTCAGGATCATCAAACAGCTATTGATTCAAAAATGATTGAAGCCACTCGTAAAGTCGCAGAAACGTTGGCGGATACTTACCATCACTCAAATAAAAAAGAAAAGAAACTTCTTCTGAAATTGAATAAGAAGCTTGATGAAATTGAAAAGATCAAACATTTACATGAGGGAATTCAAAAGTAAATTGTAGTTATTGCTTAAGTTGCTTACAGAATAATTTGTTAAGAAAATATAGATTTAAGAAATGTTTACATGGTTTGAAATTGGAATTTACATAAATTCTTTTCAAAGCCTTTAAAATAGCAAATATCAGGCTTTCTTCTGGTTTTAAATTATTTATTTCTTTATTTGCTATTAGTAGTTACCCGAATTTTAACATTATTTTATAGTTATTTATACAATTATTCTAATGCGAATTAGAAATATTTAACACATCTTTATCCTCTCTAAAATCAAATTTATATGAAACAAATCTACGTAGTTATATTAAGCTTAATAATATTATTTTCTTCTCCAATTTTGGCACAGAAAAAAATTAATGAGGATACAGCAAAGGATATTTCCTGGAAATCAGAAACTTTTAATGGACTTAAATTTAGGAGTATTGGAACTGCCGTAACCTCTGGTCGTGTCGTTGATTTTGCAGTTGATCCAAATAATTCAAAAACATATTTTGTTGCTGCAGCTTGTGGTGGTGTATGGAAAACGAGCAATTCAGGTAATTCCTATGAGCCGGTTTTTGAAGGTGAAGGTTCATACTCCATAGGATGTGTTGAAATTGATCCGGGTAATTCAAATATAATATGGGTTGGAAGCGGCGAAAATAATAATCAAAGAAGCGTAGCATACGGCGATGGAATTTATAGGTCTGAAGATGGAGGAAAGTCATGGAAAAATATGGGATTAAAAAATTCGGAACACATAGGAATGATTGTTATTGATCCTAAAAATTCAAACATCGTTTATGTTGCTGCTTATGGTCCGTTATGGAGTGAAGGCGGTGACCGCGGAATTTATAAAACAACTGATGGTGGGAAATCATGGAAACAGATTTTAAATGTCAGCGAGAATACAGGCTTTAATGAAATACATATGGATCCACGGAACTCTGATGTTCTATATGCTACATCACATCAAAGAAGAAGGCAAGTATTTACTTACATCAACGGCGGACCCGAATCGAATATTTTTAAAAGTACGAATGGTGGTATCACATGGGATACTTTATCAAATGGGCTACCGAAAGATGTAGATAAAGGAAGAATCGGACTTTCAATTTCTCCTGTTAATCCTGATTTTATTTATGCTATCATTGAAGCAGGCGATAAAAAAAGTGGTGTGTATCGGTCAACCGATCGTGGTGCAAGTTGGGAAAAGCGAAGCGATAATGTTACCGCAGGAAATTATTACCAGGAAATATTTTGTGATCCTAAAGATGTAAACAAAGTATATTATGTTGATTTCTGGGTAATGGTTTCTACAAACGGAGGAAAATCTTTTGAGAAAATCGGAGAAAAATATAAACATGTCGATAATCACGCCCTTTGGATTGATCCCACAGATACAGAACATTTACTTGTAGGTTGTGATGGAGGAATTTATGAAACGTATGATCATGGTGCCAATTGGGAGTTTAAATCTAACCTGCCGGTAACGCAATTTTATAAAGTCGCTACCGATAATGCATTACCTTTTTATAATGTTTACGGAGGAACACAGGATAATCAATCACTCGGAGGACCGTCGCGTACAATCAGTGCGAATGGAATTACCAATGCTGATTGGTTCATTACTCAAGAAGGTGATGGTTTTGAGACGCAGGTAGATCCCGAAAACCCAAATATTATTTATCCCCAATATCAATACGGAGGACTTGCACGATTCGATAAAAAAAGTGGTGAAGGAATTGATATCCGCCCTGTTGAAGCTGAAGGTGAACCAGCGCTTCGTTGGAACTGGGATTCTCCATTGCTGATTTCGCAGCATAAACATACTCGATTATACTTTGGTGCAAATAAACTTTTCAAAACGGATGACATGGGAAATTCGTGGCAGGCAATCAGCGGTGATTTGTCAAGACAAATCGATCGGAATAAAATACCTGTCATGGGGAAAGTCTGGAGCATAGATGCCATCTCAAAAAATTCGTCCACAGATTTTTATGGTAACCTTGTAGCAATTGCAGAATCAAAGTTTGATGAAAATAATCTTGTTGTGGGAACGGATGATGGTTTAATACAAGTTACAACAGATGGAGGAAAAAACTGGATAAAAGTTGATAATATTCCCGGAGTACCTCAACGGTCCTATATAAATCAAATTATCAATTCGCAACATGACAAAAGTGTTTTCTATGCTACTTTCAACCATCATCGATATGGTGATTTTAAACCATATGTTTATAAGAGTAAAGATTACGGGAAATCATGGGCACCAATCATTGGTAATCTTCCTACGAGAGGAACTGTGTACACCATTGCCGAAGATCATGTAAATCCGGATTTGCTTTTTGCAGGTACAGAGTTTGGTGTTTTCTTTACCATAGATGGAGGAGTAGAGTGGACGCAATTAAAAAGCGGGCTTCCGACAATTGCAGTACGTGATTTAGAAATTCAAAAAAGAGAAAACGATTTAGTTCTTGCAACATTTGGTCGAGGGTTTTATATTTTGGATGATTACACGCCTCTTCGCAATTTGAAGAAAGATGATTTAAAAAAAGAAGCATTCATTACTACCATTAAAGATTCCTGGCTTTTTAATGAGTCAAAACCATGGGGTGCACCACTTAAGGGTTTCCAGGGTGAAAGTTTTTTCTCCGTTCCCAATCCTAAAGTCGGCGCTGTATTTACTTATTACCTGAAGGACGATTTGAAGACTATGAAGGAAATAAGAAAAGCAGATGAGAAGGAAAAAATTAAAGCAGGCAAACCTGTTTATTATCCGTCGAATGATTCCATTCGTTTAGAAGACAATTATCCGGATCCTTATTTAGTTTTCGTTATTACCGATGAGGGAGGAAATGTTGTTCGTAAACTCAAAGCACCTGCAAAAAAAGGAATGAGTCGTATCACCTGGGATTTTCGCCATAGCTCTCCGGGAGAAATTAATTTTAATACACCTGATCCAACGAATCCTTACGATGTACCTGAAATTGGTTATGCAGCAATGCCCGGCAATTACAAAGTTTCACTTAATAAATTTGAAGACGGCAAAGTAACGGAAATTGTATCAAAGCAATCTTTCAAAGTAAACTCTCTCAATGCAGCTTCATTACCTGCGACAGATAAAAAAGCACTCAATGATTTTTGTAAAAAAGTAAGCGAGCTTCGAAGAGTAGTTGCTTCTTCTGATGCATACAGAAGTGAATTAGTAAATAAAATTAAATTCATGAAACAGGCTTTTATTGAAATGCCTGCTGCCATACCTGATGGCGTTACTCAGCTTAGGAACATTGAAAAACGATTGATAGATTTAAATTCAAAGCTTAATGGAGATGCCAGTATTTCTCGAAGAGAATTTGAAACGCCGCCTTCCATTAGTACCCGAATCAGCAATATTGAAAATTCATTGTGGTTATCGAGCGCTGCACCAACACAAACATTTGTACAATCTTATGAAACTGCCGGCCGCCAATTTACGCCAGTTTTAGAAGAGTTAAAAAAAATAGACGGAGATATTAATAAGCTGGAAGATTTACTCGAACAAAACAAAGCCCCTTATACACCTGGAAGATTTCCGGTTTGGAAGGAGAATTAAAAGACAAGAGGACGAGAACACGTCCCAACGTTCTACTGCTCGGCGATTTCTTTTGAGTGTTGGCCTTGTACGCATGGGGATTCCGCTGCACACAGTACTTCAATATTAGGATTCCTCTGGGGAAAAAAATAAACATAAGAGAACACCATATAGCATAAATACGAGAATACATGTACTCGTGTACACGAAAAATCGGGAATACGTGAACTCGAATTCATTTGGAATGATAATAAATATTGTTTAAATTTAGTCTTTCATAAAAAACGAAAATCATGAAAAAAATAATTCTAATACTGGCAGTTGTTTTAGCACAGCAATTGAGTGTCAATAGTCAAACTCTCAGTCCGCATGTTCTTGCAACTGCAGGCGGATATTTTGCGGCCGGTGGCAGCTCACTCTCCTGGACAATGGGAGAAACATTTAACACAACACTTCAGAATGGAGGAGTAATTTTAACACAAGGTCAACAACAACCTTATGTACAACTCACTATCTTAAACTTGAAAGTATTCATCGAAGGATATTATTTAGGCGGAGGATTAATGAGTAACTGTTTAAACATAACCGGAGTTTCCTTAGATCCGCTGGATGCAGACGTTGTAACGATAAGTGCCATGGACGCAGCTCCTCCGCATAATCTTGTAGAAGCTCAGGTGGGAACACTAAAGACTAACGGCGATGTGACTGTTACATTTACTTCTGCTGTTGTTGCAAATACATCGTATTATATAAAAGTCAATCACAGGAATTCTGTAGAAACATGGAGTGCAAACCCTGTTGTTCTGACTCCATCAACGACGTATTCATTTGCTTCTTCAACTTCGCAAGCTTATGGAAATAATCAAATAACAACTTTTGATGCTCTGTATGCTGCTATTTACAGTGGGGACATAAACCAGGATAATGCAATCGATATTTCTGATTTTCTTGATTTGGATCCTATCGTTCAAGCCGGAGATGGTGGATATCTTGCCGGAGATATCAACGGAGATGCCTCCGTAGATGTGACAGACTTCCTTATATTAGATCCGAATATTCAAAACGGTATTGGAGCTTCTCCTCCAAATCCGTGATAGAAAATTGTTGTTGAAGAATTGTTATCAATCTTATAAAACAATCTCATACTCTAAAAAAATATAAAAAAGGTTTCTCATTTTGTATATGGTCAAATAGTTGCGAAAAATATTTTAATGAACGAAAATATAAAACAAGTTTTGTAGCAATTTGGATTAGGAGGGTTATTTAAAAACAATTTAAATTTTATATTATTCAATTGTAACGGATAAAAATAAATAAGCAGCCTAATTCTGTATTTATGAAAATCGGCATTTAGACAATCTCAAAGTGATCACCATCCTGAAAAAATGCAAATTGTTTTCGATAATTATATAGAGATTCTTTTGAAATTGCCTGAGTGAAAATAAAAGCTTCATTTGTATTGCCATTGAAAATATTTTCCCCTTTGAAATCAATTATAGTGGATTCGCCTGAGTGAAAAATTTCATTTATATCATTACCGATACGATTTACTCCAACTACATAACACTGGTTTTCTATTGCACGGGCAATTAAAAGCTGTTTCCAGGCATGGATTCTACGCTCCGGCCAATTCGCAACATAGATCAATAAATCATAATCTTCTTTTTTATTTCTTCTGCTCCACACAGGAAAACGGAGGTCGTAACAAATCAGTGGAAGTATTCGCCAGCCTTTAAGTGTTACTATTATTTTATTATACCCTTTTCCGTAAGTTTTATCTTCACTTGCATAACTGAACAAATGCCTTTTATCATAAAATTCAATATTATCTGAAGTCACCCAGATAAGTCGATTAAAATACTTATTGCCATCTTTAATAATAAGACTTCCAGTAATTGCACATTTCTTTGTTGCTGCAATTTCTTTCATCCATTTGATTGACGGGCCATCTATTGTTTCAGCCATCTGTGCTGCATTCATAGTAAAGCCGGTAGAAAACATTTCAGGAAGTATAATCAAATCAGTCTCCTCAAGAATTGAAGAAATTTTACCGGATAATAAAGCAAGATTTTTTTCTTTCTCTTCCCAATAAAGATCAGATTGTATTAATGTTATTTTTAAGTCAGACATGAAAGAGTTTGTTGAAAACTGATTCCTAAATATTGAATATTAATAAATACAATTGATGAGGAAGATAATTTACTTATTTGTTGTTAGCTACTTATTATTTTTTTATTAGATTTAATATTCAATTTTTTACCCGACAGAACAAATTTTCTCTGCAGCCATTTCCAGGGTTTCATTCTTTTTTGCGAAACAAAATCGTAAAACTTTATTATCGATTCCTTCGTGATAAAAAACGGAAAGAGGAATAGATGCTATCTTGAATTCTTTAGTAAGTCTTATAGCAAAGTCAGTATCCTTTTCATTCGTTATAGAAGTATAATCCAAACATTGAAAATAAGAACCGCTTGCAGGCGTAAATTTAAAACGTGATCCTTTTATAAGCTTGAGGAAATAGTCGCGTTTTTCCTGGTAATAATCAGGGAGAGAAAAATAGTTTTTATTTTTTATAAAATCAGCTAATGCATATTGAAGTGGAGTATTGGCACTAAAGACGACAAATTGATGAATTTTTCGAAACTCATTCATTAAGTTGGCTGGAGCAAAGCAATAACCGATTTTCCATCCGGTTGTATGATAAGTTTTCCCAAAGGAGAAAACAACAAAACTTCTTTCAGCCAAAACGGGATAAAGTAAAACGCTTTCGTGTCTTAATTTATCAAAAATAATATGCTCATATACTTCATCACTGATAATGCATATTTCAGTTCCTGCAACAATTTTTTCTAATTCCTTCATGTCGACGGTTGTCAATACCGTTCCGGTTGGATTATGAGGGGTATTGATCATAATCATTTTTGTTTTATGGCTGATCACTTTTTTTATTTCTTTCCAATCGATTGTAAAGTCGGGCGATTTTAAAGAAATATAAACGGGTACTCCTCCGGCTAATTCTATAGCAGGAACATAGCAATCGTAGGCCGGTTCAAAAACAATCACTTCGTCCCCTTCGCGAATAATTGCTGTTATAGCAGTATAAATAGCTTCTGTTCCTCCACTTGTAATTGTAATTTCAGTATCAGGGTTATAGCTTATTCCATAAAGGTTTTCAGTTTTTTGTGCGAGTTGTTCACGCAAAGGAAGAATGCCCTGCATAGGTGCATATTGATTCATTCCTTTTTTCATATAATCATTTACTAATCTAATAAGTTCTTCTGATGCTTCGAAATCCGGAAAGCCTTGCGATAAATTGATTGCTTTATGCTGTGCGGCTAAGGCAGACATGACTGTAAAAATAGTAGTCCCTACTTTAGGTAGTTTTGATTTTATGGAAAAAGGAAAATGTGGCATTGAATTTTAACCGGGATTTTCTAATTAATTTTTTTTGTACTATAATTTAATAATAAAATCTTATTCCAAATTCAAGAAATTTATTAGTCTTTATTGGAATTGATAGAAATTTTCACAAATACATTCTTTGTAATTAAGTCCAAAAAAAAAGTGATTGACAATAAGGAAATTCTTAAACCCATCCCGGATTTTTGGAAATGACTCCGGCTTTATATAATACAATTACCAAAATTATCATTATTAAAAGCGCTATCCCAAAGGTAATAGTTAATTTTTTGTAGAGACTGGCTTCGCCTTGTAGTTTCAGTCGTTTTATAATATTAAAAATTGCATTTTCGGATCGATGAAAAGCACTTTCACTTTTAACAATATAATCGAAAGCGCCATATTTCATAGTATTTACAGCAACATCAATTCTATCTTGCCCGCTAATCATCACCACTTCGGTGGATGGTTTTTGTGCTTTTATTTCTTTTAGAATATCAACTCCATTCATTGCATTTTTTCCGGCCTTATCAAAGTTGTAGTCTAGAAAAATAATTTGTGGATCGATTGAAATATTTTTTAAACAATCTTCTCCACTTTTGAAAATATGAACATCAAAAGTTGAGTATTTACTCAGGTAATCTTGCATCATGGAAGATTGCATAGGATCGTCATCGACGATAAAAATGGTTTTTACTTGTTTCATAGCAGTATAATTAATTCAAAAATAGAAAAATATATTTAAATATGAATTTTAAATTTGTATAAATAAAAATCAAACAGAAGCTATTTCTATTTTCAACTCAACAATAGCTTGTTCACATATTTTATGAAAATTATCAAGCATTTCAGGAAGCGTTCCAACATCGGTTTTAGTACCGGCAAGATTTTCGATTTTTTTGATTAGCTCCTCTCCGCCTGATATACCCATATAAGTAATCTGTGGTTTCAAAGAATGTGCTGTTCCACGTAAGCCATCATAATTTCCTGCTTTTAATTGAGTTTTCATTTCTTCCAACTGGCCTGGACAATAGTTCAAAAACATAGAAATATATTTTTTCATTTTTTCAGGATTGCTACCGGTAAATGTGTTGAGAAAAGACAGGTCGATGGTTTTTGTCATTGTGGTTTGTTATTTGTTAATAGTTATTGGTTCCCGGCTCTTGATTCTTAAAACGAATCAGGAGAGTAAGATAGAAACAAAAAAGAATCACTTCCCTTTTTTACAATTTAAAATTAATTTTTTACTATTTATAATTAACAAATATTTAGATAGATTTTACAAGTGCTCCAATTTTATTTAATAAATCTTGTGCATCGAACGGCTTTGAAATATAGGAATCCATTCCACTTTCAAAACATTTCGTTATTTCCTCGGATGTAACATTTGCCGTCATTGCCATGATTTTTAATTTATTTTTTGGAGGTGGCATTTTGCGAATTTCTCCTGTTGCCTCGAAGCCATCCATTTCAGGCATCTGGATATCCATAAGTACGACATCATAATCATTTTTACATACCATTTCCAATGCAATTTTCCCATTCTCTGCAAGGTCAATATTAATTTCCGGAATTAAATCATTAAGCGTATCCATGGCAACCATTTGATTAAACGGATTATCTTCAACCAAAAGAATATGAATACCTTTCAGAACTTCAGGTTTAATATCATTTTCCGAATTATTTCGTTTACCGACATCGATATCTTCTCCTATTAAATATGGAATTGTGATGGTAAAAACAGTTCCTTTTTCCAGTTCACTTTTTACCTTGATATTTCCTCCTTGTAATTCAACCAATTGTTTTGTAATGGTAAGACCGAGTCCGGTTCCGCCGAATTTACGAGTGGTATCACTTTGAGCTTGTGAAAAACTGTCGAAGATTTTATCTATACTCTCTTCCGGTATACCAATGCCGGTATCAATTATTGAAAATTGAAGCATGCTTAAATTTCCCTGACGATTTAATTCTTTTATTTCAAGTGTGACTCCACCTTTCTCGGTAAATTTTATGGCATTTCCTGTGATATTAATTAATATCTGGTTAAGCCGGGTTGGATCTCCATTCAACGTCTTTGGAACATTTGGATCGATTTTGAAATTGAATGTAAGATTTTTTTCATCCGTTTTAAACTTGAGTGTTTGATAAACTGTATCAACATAATCTTCCAGAGAAAATGAAATTTGTTCAAAATCCAATTTCCCTGATTCGATTTTAGATAGATCCAGTATATCATTTATAATTACCAAAAGATTTTCCGACGATTTCTTTATAACATTCAAATATTTTTTTTGTTGATTTTCAAGAGGTGTTTTTATTAGAAGATTCGTTAATCCAATGACTGAATTCATTGGTGTGCGAATTTCATGGCTCATATTCGCGAGAAACTGTTGTTTAAACTTCTCACTTCGCTCAGCACGTAATTTATCAAGCTCTGCAATTTCTTTTTCGCGAATAGTAACTTCTAACTGTTCTCGTGCTTTAATCCCGTTTCTAATCTGCCGTATTTCTGTAATGGTTTTAGTCATTGTAGTTTCCAGATCTACAAAATCTATTGGCTTTGTAATGAAATCAAAAGCCCCACGATTCATTGCGATTCTAATATTTACTAAATCTCCATAAGCGCTAACTACAACAGCTTTGCAGGTATTAAAATGCTCTTTAAGATTTTCAAGCAAAGTTAGTCCATCCATTTCCGGCATATTAATATCCGTAAGAATCATTTCATAATTCGCTTCAGCTTGTTTTAATTTTTCAAGTGCCTCTATTCCATTGCCGGCAAAATCGAAAACTAATTCATTGTTTTTAATCTTATGACGAAACCGCTGACGAATGAGCAATTCCAGATCCGGTTCATCATCAACAACAAGAATTCTCGCAGGTTCTTCCATGATTCAATTACTTGTTAAAAACAATATTCAATTTAAAAATTATTTTAAAAACGCCATAACTTTTTCTTTAAGCAGATTAAAGTCAATAGGCTTTGATAAAAAATCATCTGCCCCTGTAGAAATAGCATTTTGATAATTTTTTTCGTCGCCGTAAGCGGTAATAATCATCACTCGTAATTCTTTATATTCTGTTTTGATAATTTTTAAAAGTTCCAGTCCGGTCATACCAGGCATATTAATGTCGCTGAGAACAACAACAAGGTCAAATGGATTCAACGCTTTAAGAAAGGATAAAGCTTCATTTGCATTAAAAGCAAAATTCAATTCAACTTTGCCATTACGAATTTCTTTCCGAAATTTTTGCGAAAAAAGTATTTCTACATCCCTCTCATCATCGACTACAAGCATCTTTATCATGACAGTTAGTTAAATAGGTAAAGTAATTATAAATTCGGTATATTCTCCGGTTTTTGAATCTAGTTGAATATTTCCATTATGACCTTTTTCAATAATATCCTTACTGATAGATAAGCCAAGGCCTGTGCCTTTCCCCGTTGGCTTGGTTGTAAAAAAAGGATCAAAGATTTTACTTCGTAAATCTTCTGCAATCCCTTTCCCATTATCCCGAATGGTAACTGTTATATTTCCATTTAATTGTTTTGTTGAAATAGAAACCTTAGGGCGATAATCTTTACCCTCAATCTTACTTCGTTCATCTACAGAGTAAAAAGAATTATTAAAAATATTTAAAATAACTCTGCTTACATCCTGAGGAATAATCTTTACCTCAGGCAAGTTGGACGAAAGATGTTTTTCCATTGTACAATTAAATCCAGGATCCTTAGCCCGCATTCCATGATAAGCCAGAATGAAAAATTCTTCTACCAGTTTATTGATATCCGTAGTTTGTTTAACAACCGGAGCCGTACGACTGAGTTGAAGCATTCCCTTCACAATACTATCAGCTCTTTTTCCATGGAAAGCAATCTTATTTAAATTCTGTTTTATATCATTGATGATATTTTCTTTCTCTTTATTAGATAGTGAATCACTAAGTTCATCCAATAACTCAGCAGATAATTCTGAAAAATTATTTACAAAATTTAATGGATTTTGAATTTCATGCGCTATTCCTGCCGTAAGTTGACCCAGCGAAGCCATTTTCTCCGATTGGATTAACTGGTCTTGGGTTGAATGAAGCGTTTCTTCAACTTTTGATAATTCAATACTTTTTTCCATAAGCTGAAGGGATAGTTTATTGGACTTCTCTTCCAGCTTTAAATTTTGCTCTATTAATGATTTTGAACCAAAACGATTATAATAAGAGAAAAAAAATGTCAGACCACCGGTAATGATTACTACTATTAAAAGCGTAACCCCACTCCAACCAAGTTGTAATAAGATAAGATTGTAAATACACTCTATTGTTGGCATCTAACTTAACGTTGTATTATTTTTTAAACTTACTCGGGAAAATTCACTTTCCATTATGTTTCTCTCAATTCCACATGGATAAAGAGAATTATGTAAGAGCGTGCTTTGAATAGGCAAAAATTGACAAATCAAAAGTAAAAATATTTTTTATACTAGATTTTTGCTGGTTGAAATTAGTCAATTTGTGTCAAATTTCCAGTTTTGCCGGGAACTTCGTCATTGACTTTATTTTATCCGGCGGCAGTCTAGTTCAGAACCTTAAATTGTATAGAGTGAAAAACGACGTTGTTCAGCTCCAAAATAGTATTAACATTGTTGTTGACATTGTGGATAACGAAGAATTGAATCATACTTTTTACAATAATATAATTATTCTTTTTATTAGGCAAACGTGAGATAAAACGTTAAAATTTCTAAATAAAATTGTACGGATTTACCAATGAAATTCTGAAAAACACAATCCCAAAAGCTTCGTCTATGGCTTAATACAGGAGTTTTAGATCAATTTTAAGAGCGAAAATAGTTTTTCCCAGGGTGGTATTTTCAATGTCATCCTTAATTGCCTGTGTAAATTAATATTCTTCGAGGGGAAGCCTGATTTCTACTCTATAAGAAATTGTTTATCATTGTGGAAAACTTCTTTTAATCTATGGGTTTTCAAGAGGAATTACTTCGTCTATTTGTGAATATAAACCTTAAATCATTTTAAAAAATGGCAACGAAAAAAGCAAAAAAGAAAGCGCCTGCTAAAGCAAAAGCAAAAGCTAAATCAAAAGCTAAGTCTGCAAGACCTAAAGCTAAAGTAAAAGCAAAAGCAAAAGCGAAAACAAAACGCAAACCAAATGCAGCTTTTATGAAACCGATGAACATCAGTGATGCTCTTCAACCAATCGTTGGAAGCAAACCTCTTCCTCGTACTGAAGTAACTAAACGTCTTTGGGATTACATTAAGAAAAACAAACTTCAGGATCCAAAAGAAAGACGCAATATCAATGCTGATGATAATTTGAAGAAAATTTTCAATGGCAAAAAACAAGTTTCAATGTTTGAAATGACGAAACTCGTTAGTAAGCATCTTTCTTAATCAGAATGATTTTTTTAAAATTAAAAGCGCCGCAAGGCGCTTTTTTTGTTTTTGGTGATCGAAGATAGAGACAAGAACCAAGAATCAAGAGCCAAGACAAGCTAAACTAGTCTCTTGATTCTCGATTCTTGGCTCTTGATTCTACTCCAACTGATACATCTTCCCCGGCAGCGATTTTAGTAGTCCTGCAAATTCCAGATTTAATAATATAGCTGATACCTTACTTACTGGAAAGTTTGTTTTTAAAGCCAATGAATCTATTCCTATTGATTTTGCTGATTGGAGTATTTCAACTAATTTCTTTTCATCTTCATTAAGGGTTATAAATAAGTCCAACTGTTTTTGTGCCTTGTATTTATTGGTTTCTTTAGGGTTATCCCAATTCATTATTTCAGCAATATGTTCCGCACTCTCAAAAAGCATTGCTTTATTTTTTCGGATTAACTGATGACATCCTCTCGAAAAATGATCTGTCGTGCGACCAGGCAATGCAAATACATCACGATTGTAATCATTGGCTAAATCTGCCGTAATAAGCGCCCCTCCTTTCTCTGCCGATTCTATGACAATAACCGCATCACACATTCCTGCTACAATCCGATTTCTGGCCGGGAAATTTTCTCTGTCGGGATTTGTTTTACTTACATATTCGCTGATGATTGCACCATTTAATAGCATCTTTTCGGCTGTCGCTTTGTGCTCTGAAGGATATATTCGGTCTAGTCCGTGTGCCACAACTCCAATCGTTGGTAAATTATTGTTAATGGCACTTTTATGAGCTTGAACATCGACACCATAAGCAAGGCCGCTTACAATTACAGTTTTGTATTTTGCCAATTCTTCGATTAGTTTTTCAGTCACATCTTTACCATAGGATGTAATGAACCTCGTTCCTACAATGGCTATCATCTTGTTTGAATTAAGATTCACATTGCCTTTATAAAAAAGCATTAACGGTGCATCTTCACAGTTTTTGAGCCTGGAAGGATAATCTTTGTCGAGGTAAAAAAGAGTTTTAATTCCTTGCTTTTTCATGAAAATGATTTCTGCTTCTGCTTTTTCAAAAAGGTCTTTTTTCTGAATCAGCCTTGCTCTTTCCGTGCCTATTCCGGGAATTTTTTCAAGTTGCCCTTTCTTTTTTTGAAAAATATTTTCTACACTTCCGCAATAACTCATTAAGGCCCGCGCCAATACCGGCCCGATTCCAGGTAAAAGATGCAAGGCTAGTCGGTGTTTTAATTCTTCTTCTGTCATGAAATTGTGAAAATTATATTCATTATTATTGTTACTTAAGAAATAGCCAATAATACAACCCTGTTTGGCTTTTTACAATCATTATAGTATGAGAAATTACATGTCTTTGTTATTTATAAGTCTGCAATTTTCAATCGTTTCAGCACAAGTATTGACGGGAAAAATTACATCGGGATCCGATAGCCAGCCTTTGCCTGGTGTAACTATTATCGCCGATGATACATTAGGCGTCGTCTCTGATAGTGCCGGCAACTTTCATTTGCAGCTTACTGCGGGTGAGCATAATATTGTATTCCGCATGATTTCATTTAAAACCGAAAAGAGAAATATCCTTTTAAATTTAGATGAAGTCAGGGAATTAAATTTAGAATTGCTTCTTAGTGCAAAAGAGCTTGGGATTGTTGTTATAAGCGCAGGAAAGTTTGAGCAACGACTGGAAGATGTAACAGTTTCTATGGAAATCCTAAAACCAAATCTGGTAGAAAGTAAGAATACAGTCTCTATGGATGAAGCAATCGATAATATTCCCGGAGTTAATATCGTGGATGGTCAGGCAAATATTCGCGGTGGCAGCGGATGGAGTTACGGTGCCGGAAGTCGTGTTCAGATTCTTGTAGATGATCTCCCTCAACTAACTGCCGATGCCAATGACGCTAAATGGAATTTTTTACCCGTAGAAAATCTTGAGCAGGTAGAAGTTATTAAAGGAGCTTCCAGTGTTTTGTTCGGATCTTCCGCCTTAAATGGTGTAATAAATATCCGTACAGCTTATCCCCGAGATACAGCATTAACAAAAATAAATTGTTTTAGTGGTTTATATGATAAAGCTTTTATTACTACAGATAAAAAATATTCACTCAACTATCAGCAGAAACTTTCCGGATTCAATGGAATAAACTTTTTTCACAGTAGAAAATTAAAACAATTAGATTTTGTGACGGGAGGAAATTTTTTTAAAGATGATGGATACAGGCAAGGTGAAAATGAAAAACGAGGACGGATAAATTTTAATACACGTTATAAATTTAATATTCCCGGATTGTATGCCGGCATCAATGTAAATACAATGATCACCAAATCGACCATTTTCTTTTTATGGAAAAACGATACGAGCGGCGCTTATTTACCGGCTGAAAACACACTGAGTGATTCTAAAACCTATAGAACCAATATAGACCCGTTTATCACTTACACAAACCATAATGGGAGTTTTCACAAATTACGTTCCCGTTGGTTCAATTCTACAAACAAGAATAATACTGATCAGAATACAAGAGGAGACCTTTTTTATACTGAATATCAATTCCAAAAAAATGTTAAAAATATATTCACGCTTACTGCCGGTTTGGTAAATATTATTTCTAAAGTGAACAGCGAATTATACAGCAATCATACAGGGTATCAGCGAGCGGGTTATTTTCAGGGAGATTTGCATTGGAAAAAATTCGTGGCATCAGCAGGAGCTCGTGCCGAACAAAATAAAGTTGATAATGTCCGCGACACATGGACTCCAGTTTTCAGGACCGGTCTTAATTATCATTTACTTAACGAAACGTACTTACGTGCATCTATTGGACAAGGATATCGTTTTCCCTCTATTGCAGAAAAATTTATCAGGACAAATGTCGGCGGAATTAATATTTTTCCCAATGAAGATCTTAATTCCGAAAAAGGTTTAAGTATTGAAGCCGGACTTAAGCAGGTATTCACTTTTGGTAAATTTCAGGGTTATGTTGATTTTGCCGTTTTTCGGAATGACTATCACAACATGATAGAATTCGTTTTTGCCCAATGGGCAACTAACCTTGGTTTCCTTAAAAATTCAGGATTTAAATCAATCAATATTGGCAATACAAGAATAAAAGGGTTTGAAATTTCATTGAAGGCGCAAATAAAATTTAAGCATGAAATTAATATAATTCTTCAAGGCGGATATACTTACATTGATCCAAGGCAGCTGACCTATGACAGCACTTATGTGAAAAAGATTGGACCTGATAATGTAAGAGGCAGTGATAGTACCGATTTTCTCAAATACAGATACCGACATCTTGTAAGAGTCGATATTGAAATTGAATATAAAAAATTGTCAGTTGGTTTCGGTATTCGTTACAACAGTAGAATGGAAAATATTGATAAAATATTTACGGGTGGTTTGCTCGACGTTTCTTTTCCTCCAGGATTAGGGATAGGCGATTATCGTAAATATCATAATAAAGGAGATTTGGTTTCTGACATTCGTGCTTCTTTCATAATTACGAAAAATATACAGATCTCCTTTATCGTTAAAAATTTATTCAACTACATTTACATGCAAAGACCGGCCGACATGCAACCACCCAGAACGTTTGTTTTACAGGCTGGTTTTAGGTTTTGAAAATGACGACTATTTTTTATTAGGTAAAAGATAATTGCTTTACTGGCATCTTGTCGTAAAATTAAAATTTCCCCGGGGGATCGGACAAATCGCAAATAACATAAACAACCAACTGACTATTTTTTTACTTTTGTTTAAAACCTAGCATTGATGAATATAATTGGTATCGTGCCGGCACGATTTGGTTCGACACGTTTTCCGGGAAAACCACTCGCTGATATTAATGGAAAAAGTATGATTCAAAGGGTGTATGAACAATGTATCCAGGCGAACCGGCTTTCCCGTTTAGTAATTGCAACCGATGATGAGAGAATTTTTAACCATGTAAATGATTTCGGCGGGAATGCTGTTATCACTTCCCCACAACACCAAAGTGGTACCGATCGTTGTGCAGAGATTATGGAAAAAATCGGCGTAGAAAAATGGGATGTCGTAATCAATATTCAGGGAGATGAACCCTATATTCACCCTGAACAAATCGATTTATTGTGTTCTACTTTTGATTCAGAGGAGACCAAAGTTGCTACGCTTGTAAAGAAAATAACTTCAATCGACGAATTATTTAATCACAACAATGTAAAGGTAATTTTGAATAAACGTAAAGAAGCTATTTATTTTAGCCGTACTCCTATACCTTACAATAGAAATTTTCCTGAACAAGAATGGCTTAAATATTCTACTTATTACAAGCATATCGGAATATACGGGTATCGGACGCAGACACTTCTTGAACTTTCAAAACTGGCAAAAACTAATTTGGAAGTTACCGAATCCCTTGAGCAATTAAGATGGATAGAAAACGGTTATAATGTTCGCGTGGAAATTACTTCTTTAGAAAGCATTTCTATTGATACTCCGGATGATTTGCTCAGGATTAAATCAATTTGATCCGGAAACTCAAGGGATATGCATAAAAAATAAAGCAATAAGTTTATTAATACGGAAAATAATCCGGTAGAAGTTTTTTACCGGTTTTTTATTCAATAAATTATATAGACGCAGGATTGGTTTGCAGATGAAAAACTAAAGATCTTCAGCAATTATAAAATCGATTTGTAATGTATATAAACCCGGACGATAAGAGATTCCCGGTGTTAATTTTAAGTCAACTTTGAACTGGTAACATTGTGGGTCAACAGTATAGCTTCCCGGAGTATTTGTCCCTGTATTTATAAGATCCGAACAATTAACAGTCGGATCTGGTGCCACCAGATGATCTCCAATGATATCAAGAGTACTAATAGCTATATCCTGCAATGGGACATAACCTGAAATCTGTGGAGTATTACTTAGATTATGAACCCGCATCTGTAAAATTCCTACAGGAATAGAACCATTTCCTGTTGAAGTATAATAAGAAGCATTGTCCCACATGCCGGCAATAGTTGTTACTGTACCAACATATAAATCCCATTGTGTTCCTACAGCTTCAACATTTAATGTAATTGCATTCGGTAAAACAATACCATAATTAAGTTTGAAAATATTGTCAAAAGTAAAATCGGCACTCGGTGAAGTTGCAAGATCAATATTTACCATCTGTGCATTTGCATTTTGATAATATGCGGCAAAGGAAAATATATAAACTAAAACAACTATTACTTTTATTTTCATATCCAATGTATCTGACTTTTTTACTTTCTATTGTAGCCTGCTTTGATTGTTTTGTTTAAAAATCAAAACAGATTCAGATTTTTTTTATCGGAGTTGAATTATCCACGATATAACTCTAATAAACAGTTTTTTGGCAATTAAGGTTTCACTTTCTGTAGATTACTTTTTGAAATCAGAGGAATATTTAAATAAAAAAGCATCCGCCGGTTGACGAATGCTTTTTTTATTAAACGTTAATTATTAAAGATCCTCTGTAAGTGTATAAACCACTTCAAGATCATAATAACCCGGTGCTGCATAAGGTGTAGCCGGAGGAAAAGTCGCAGCTGCTTCTATAGGATATTGTACAGCTAAATCAGGGAAATTAGCTGGCACACCAGGTTTAATACGATAATGAACTAGAAATTTGTTTGTTAA
>JANLOW010000392.1:0-3217 GCA_031366785.1 Bacteroidota bacterium
GAAACAACACCACAAGCTGATGCCGAGAAAAAAGTTAAAAATCTTTTTTCTTGTAATGCTGATTCTTTCCCCCACATTTTAACAAGTAACCGGCCGAACATTGTCATTATCATTCTTGAAAGTTTTACGGCTGACATCGTACATGCCCTGGGAGGAGAGAAAGGAATAACGCCCACTCTTGATATGCTCATTGGTGAAGGAGTTTTTTTTAACTCAATTTATGCAAGCGGTACAAGAACCGATCAGGGCATCGTATCACTTTTAAACGGTTGGCCGGCGACACCTTACTATTCCATCATGCGATCCACAGAGAAATCCAACAACCTTCCATCTTTGCCTGTTATATTTTTGAATAAAGGATATTCAACATCGTTTTATTATGGTGGAGAAAGTAATTTTTCAAACCTGAACACCTATTGCTTCAATCAGAAATTTGAAACAATTATCGATGCGAAGAATTTCCCTGATTCAATAGAAAAAGGAAGATGGGGTGTTCATGACGAAGATGTTTTAATGCGGCAATTGGAAGATTTAAATAAAAGTAAGCAGCCTTTTTTTTCAACGTTGATGACACTTAGTAATCATGAACCTTTTGATGTACCTGGTCCGCAGCGATTTCCGGGGAAGAGTGATGCTGACCGGTTTCGCAATTCTTCTGCTTATACCGATGCTATGCTAGGTGAATATTTTGAAAAAGTTAAATCAGAACCGTGGTATAAGAATACACTTTTTATTATTGCTGCTGATCACGGTCACAGCCTTCCTCTTCATAAAAATGTTTATTATCCGGAAAGCCACCGTATTCCGTTTTTATTTTACGGAGAAGTAATCAAGCCGGAATTCAGAGGAGCAGTTGTTAAGAAGTTAGGTGGGCATCACGACCTCGCAGGAACATTATTGCCTCAGCTTGGTATATCAGAAGCAAAACAATTTGAATGGAGTAAAAATTTGCTTAATCCCACAACAAAACAATTTGCTTATTTCCAGATCGATCATCTTCTTGGCTGGATTGATCCGGACTATTGGTTTGGTTATTCTTACAACAGAAAAAAATTTATTGCCCGGTCATACAATGTTTCAATGTCTCATCTCGACAGTATGCGAGTCGATGGACAAGCATTTGTACAGGTGTTGTATGATCGATACAGGAAGTATTAATTTTTTTTCAGTACTATTAAATAAGCGGTGCTGTTATTTATCAGGAACTAAATACTCAAGACTAACAACTCCCTACTCTTCCAACACAAAACTCTCCATAAACTTTGTCGTATAGTTCCCTTTTCGGAAAGCTTCATTACGCATAAGTTGCTGGTGAAATGGAATGGTAGTCTTAATGCCTTCAACAACGAATTCACTTAAAGCCCTTTCCATAGTATTGAGTGCTTCATCACGTGTTTGGGCTACAGTAATTAATTTAGCAATCAGAGAATCATAGTTTGAAGGAATAAGATAGCCGGCATAAATGTGAGAGTCAACCCTTACGCCATGACCACCCGGTACATGCAGATTGGTGATTCTTCCCGGTGATGGTCGGAAATTATTATAAGGATCTTCTGCATTTATTCTGCATTCAATGGCATGCAGGTTTGGAAAATAATTTTTACCGGAAATAGGCATACCGGCTGCAATTTTTATCTGTTCTTTAATTAAATCGTAGTTGATAACCTCTTCTGTTATCGGATGCTCAACTTGAATCCTTGTATTCATCTCCATAAAATAAAAATTACGGTGACGATCAACTAAAAATTCAACTGTACCGACTCCTTCATATTTTACAGCAAGCGCAGCTTTAATTGCGGCTTCTCCCATTCGGTCTCGTAACTCAACAGTCATAAATGGTGATGGCGTTTCTTCAACAAGTTTTTGATGTCTGCGTTGTATCGAACAATCACGTTCACTTAAGTGACATGCTTTTCCATATTGATCACCGGCAATTTGAATTTCAATATGTCGAGGTTCTTCAATATATTTTTCAAGATACATTGCATCATTACCAAATGCAGCCCCGGCTTCCTGCTTTGCTGAACTCCAAAGATTGTCGAACTCTTCCTGCTTCCAGACAATACGCATACCTCTTCCTCCTCCCCCTGCAGTAGCTTTTATTATTACCGGATAGCCAATTTGTTTGGCAGTTTTTAAAGCTGACTTCAAATCTGTGATCAGGCCTTCGCTTC
Organism: Bacteroidota bacterium; assembly: GCA_031366785.1. GTDB lineage: Bacteria > Bacteroidota > Bacteroidia > AKYH767-A > 2013-40CM-41-45 > JADKIH01. The sequence goes on from JANLOW010000392.1 coordinate 2,175, forward strand.
CCGGTATAGTTGGAACACCGCTGCCCCTCATGGTATTCTTTGCATTCGATTTGTCACCCATCATATCAATCTGATCGGGCGTTGCTCCGATAAATTTTATTCCATGCTCGGCACATATTGCACTGAACTTTGAATTCTCCGAAAGAAAACCATAGCCCGGATGAATAGCATCAGCATTTGTAATTTCTGCTGCTGCAATTATTCTCGGAATATTAAGATAAGAATCCCGTCCCGGAGGAGGTCCGATACAAACAGCCTCATCTGCAAATCGAACATGAAGACTATCTTTATCTATTGTACTATAAACAGCAACGGTATGTATACCCATCTCTTTGCATGTACGAATGATTCGTAATGCAATTTCACCTCTGTTGGCTATCAGGATTTTTTTAAACATAAATTATGATGAATGGAAAAATATTTACAATCAAACGACCGTTCGACAAATTGATTATTTAGGTTCTACTAAAAATAAAGGCTGATCATATTCTACAGGTGTAGAATTATCGACCAATACCTTTACAATTTTCCCGGATATTTCTGATTCAATTTCATTGAATAGCTTCATCGCTTCGATTATACATAAAACTTGTCCAGGTTTTATTTCATCGCCAATATTTACAAACACCGGCTTATCGGCAGATGCAGAACGGTAAAATGTTCCAATCATCGGTGATTTTATTGTGATGTATTTTGATTCTTCCGATATTTTCGGAATGTCAACAACAGGAATTGATGTTGTTGGCTGTGCTACCGGAACTTGATGTATTTGATGTTGCTGAATGTCCGGCTGTGAGGAATGAACAGCCATTCCACCATTCGTAGTTTTAATTGTTATTTTAAAATCCTTTTGTTCAATACTCACTTCAGCAGCTCCGCTGCTCTGAACAAATTTTATAAGACTTTCAATTTCTTTAAGGGTCATCGTACCCTCCACAGCGGCTTTATTTTTTACTGGTACTTCTTTCGACTTCATGCAGACAAAGTTAACACTTCAACACTTCAATGCTGTAGCGGTTTTGAAAATCAAACCTAATGTAAAT
>JANLOW010000418.1:0-3107 GCA_031366785.1 Bacteroidota bacterium
CGTTGATTTGATAGGGCAGACAGCACTTACACTTAATGTAAGTACTAATGGTAGCTATACTGTTGTAACTACGAATAATGGTTGTTCTTCTGTTTCTGCAGCTACAGTAGTAACTGTTACTGCAAATGCAGGTGCTCCAATTGCGGTTTCACCACTTAATGTTAATGCTTGTTTTGGTGCTTCAACAGCTAGTAGTTTTACAGGAAACTGTACTGCAACTACCATTCTTTCATTCAACCCGGATGCTGCAATAGACAATTTAACTCCACAACCTACTGTTGTCTTTACTCAAGGCGCTACTGCATCTATGAATTGGACGGGAAACAATGGTTTCATGAACTTATCAACCTTTAGAATACCTGTTGCTGGGTTCCCTGCCGGTTCAACAATTACCGATATATCAGTAACAATGGGTCTTGCACATACAAAAGGTGGTGATATTGAAGTTGATCTTAAAACTCCAACTTCTAGTTATGTAGAAGTTGTTTACGATCCTTCTGATCCATTTACAGTGTTTAGTACAAATGGTTCTGCACCAACTTCCTTATTCACATTCAATTTAAATGGTACAACTATTCCAAATAGTGGAATAATTCCTTCTCCGGGACCTTATCTACCTTATAATACGGCTGGTTTTTCAGGCTTATTTGGTACAGATCCTAATGGTGAGTGGACAATAAGTGTTCGGGATAATGTTAATGGACAAGGTGGAATAGCGGATAAAGTTACAATCACTATTACTGCAACTTCTCCAACAGGACCGGTTGATTGGTATGATGCCCCTACTGGTGGATTATTCTTAGGATCCTATACATCATTTAATCCAAAAGCACTCGGTTTTGCAAGTACTGCAGTTGCAGGTTCCGTTAAGCATTTTTATGCTGAATGTAACAACGGTGGTTGTACAAGTGGTGCACGTCAGGATAGAACATTTACTGTTGGACAAAACTTTAACGATGGTAATGCTTGTACCACGGATGCTTGTGATCCTTCAAATGGTAACGTTACCCATACTCCAGTAAATACTGATGATGGTATTGCTTGTACTGTTGATGCTTGTAATACACTTACAGGTGTATCTCATACTCCGGTAAATTGTGCTGTTGTTTTAAATGCAAACATTTTACTTCAGGGTTACTATATTGGTGGTGGATTAATGAATACATTGATTTATAATTTAGATCAACTGGAAGTTGTTCCTAATCCGGCAATTACTTCTGATATGTCAGACTACATCACAATAAGTGCCATGGAAGTTGCACCCCCTCATAACCTTGTGGATGCAAAAGTGGATACATTGAGAAGTAATGGAAATGTAAATGTTACTTTTGGCCCTGCTGTAGTTGCTAATACTTCCTATTACATCAAAGTAGATCACAGGAATTCAGTAGAAACTTGGAGTGCAAATCCAGTACCATTTTTATCTACAACATCATATTCGTTCTCAACTCCAAATCAGTCTTACGGACCTAATATGGCAGAAGTAGAACCGGGAATCTGGGCAATATATACTGGTGAAGTTGAAAAAGACGGAGCGGTAGATATTAGTGATTTCCTTGCTCTTGATCCATCGATTCAAGCTGGAGATGGCGGATATCTTCCTGGTGATTTAAATGGAGATGGATCTGTGGATATAACAGATTTCCTAATCCTGGATCCAAATGTTCAACTAGGTTTAGGAGCTAATCCTGTACCTTAATACAAAAAATTTAAATATCATGGGTATATTATTACCCATGATATTTAAATTCTTGAAAATTGTAATTAACAAATAAACTTTTCTTTTTTATTGTTTTAAAAAATTACTAAGGGGAAATTGGATTTAGATTCAATTTCCCCTTTTTTTATTTGATTATTTTTTTCAATTAAAAACTACCTTACACGACTATGAAAATTTTAATTATTGGATATGGCAATATGGGTAAGACATATGCCAAAAGTTTTCTTTCTTCCCGGCTTATAGAAGCAAATGATTTATTGATACTTACCAGAAATAAGCCAGTTTTAGATTTAATTGTGGAAATTCCTATTCATAATATTCAGGAACAAGCAGGAGAATTTATTTCAAAGGCTGATATTATTATTTTAGCCGTAAAACCGCAGGACTTTTCTAAGCTGGCAGTTGAGATTAAACCTTTTATTAAACAGCAACAATTAATCCTATCCATTATGGCAGGGATAAAAATATCTTCCATATCAAACTTGCTAAATGCTAATAAAATTATTCGTTCAATGCCAAATTTGCCTGCACAAATTGGAATGGGTATAACTGTATTTACAGCATCAAACGATCTTGATAAAAAGGAGCTCTTTATTATTCAGAATTTGATTAATACAACCGGTAAATCAGTTTATGTCGATAATGAAATACTAGTTGATGCAGCTACTGCCATCTCAGGAAGCGGGCCGGCCTATGTATATTATTTTATGCAGGCAATGATTTCGTCTGCTGTTAAAATGGGATTTACATTATCACAAGCGGAATTATTGGTAAATCAAACCTTCATGGGAGCCGTTCATTTACATAATCAAAGTGAATTCACATGCGAAGAATGGATTGAAAAGGTGGCATCAAAAGGCGGTACTACAGAAGCCGCTTTGGGAATTTTTAAACAGGGAAATGTAAATCAAAATATTGAAAGGGCTTTATTTGAAGCAAATAAAAAAGCAAAAGAACTTGGGCGATGACTTTTGTTTGTTTATAGACTTAAATAATTCAATATTACTCATTATAAAAAATCAGTTTATCCAACAAAAATGAAACTAAATTCAATTTCAACAAGAGCACCTAAAAATTTGTCGAAAGAAAAAATTAAAAAGAAAACGGATTCTTTACGACAAACAATTTCCGAATTGCAGAACCTGATGTATGCTGAAAATAAATATTCTTTGTTAGTTATCTTGCAAGGAATGGATGCCAGCGGAAAAGACGGAGCCATTAAGAATGTTTTTAAGGAGGTAAATCCAATCGGTTGCAGAGTGATACCCTTTAAAAAGCCAACGGATGTGGAAATGAAGCATGATTTTCTTTGGCGAATTCATCAGCAAGTTCCTGAAAGAGGTATGCTTCATGTTTTTAACCGTTCTCATTACGAGGATGTATTAAT
>JANLOW010000426.1:0-14957 GCA_031366785.1 Bacteroidota bacterium
CTGTACGAAGAACTATCAGCAGGGTTTGTATCCGGCGCTGAATGGTTTTCACCTTGTGCCGGGTGTTCGAAGGGTTTTAATGTTCCTACATGATTAATGGCTTCGTTTAAACCATCAACAAATTTTTGAAAATCTTCTCTGTAAAGAAAAATTTTATGCTTTTCGAAAAATGGCGCTCCATCATCACCAATTCTTTTTTTACTCTCTGTAATTGTAAGATAGAAATCTTGAGCTTTTGTAGTCTTTACATCAAAAAAATAAGTTCGTTTTCCCGCCCTTACTGATTTTGAAAAAACCTCTTCACGCTGATTGTGATTATCTGACATAAAAAAAATTATTTATTCGTTTCGTAGCAAAAATAGAAAAATATTTAAATGTGCAAGGAAAGTAATTCATTGGCTATGTTATTAATTAATGAATAATGAAGAAACAGAAGGAGATTTATTTATAAAATGCTAACATTCAATATTATATAAAATATCAGGAAGGAGATATTATTCCCATTTTTTCTTTTAAATATTGACCTGTATGTGATTTTTTGCAATGTATAAGATCATCCGGTGTCCCTTCAAAGAGAAGATAACCACCATCTTCTCCGCCATCCGGTCCGAGATCTATCACCCAATCCGCACATTTTATAACTTCTGAATTATGTTCAATTATTAAAATGCTATTGCCATGTTCTATCAACATATCAAATGCTTTTAAAAGTTTGCGGATATCATGAAAATGTAAACCGGTAGTTGGCTCATCAAAAATAAAAAGAGAATGATCGTGAATATTTCCTTTGGTTAAAAATGAAGCCAGTTTAATGCGCTGTGCTTCCCCGCCGCTTAATGTACTGGACGATTGACCAAGTCCGATATAACCAAGTCCAACATCTGCCAGTGGTTTTAATTTTACAACAATTTTCTGATCATAGCCGGAAGATTTTAATGGTGTAGTGAAAAAAACAATGGCTTCATCAACAGTCATTGCCAGCACATCAGCGATATTTTTTCCTTTGTATTCTATATCCAGAATTTCCTGCTTGAATCTTTTCCCATTGCAATTTTCACACAAAAGATGGATGTCGGCCATAAACTGCATTTCAATGGTTACTTCTCCTTCTCCTTCACAAACTTCGCAACGCCCACCTTCTACATTAAAAGAAAAATGTCCCGGTTTATATTTTCTTGATCGCGAAATCGGAAGGTCGGCAAATAACATTCGTATTTCATCGTATGCTTTTACATAAGTAACAGGATTGGATCTGGAAGATTTTCCAATCGGATTCTGATCAACAAATTCTACGGTGACAAGTTTATTATAATCGCCGCTGAGTTTGTCAAATGCTCCGCTTTGCTCTCCAAAGCCTCCGTGTATTTTTTTTAATGCCGGGTAAAGAACTTTTTTTACTAAAGATGTTTTTCCGCTTCCGCTCACACCCGTTACAACAGTCATTATACCGAGTGGTATTTTAACAGAAAAGTTTTTTAAATTATTTTCTCTCGCTCCATCAATCTGTATAATTCCAGATGCCTTTCTTCTCTTGTATGGCAATGTAATTTGTTCTCTTCCGCTTAAATATTTTCCTGTATATCCTGCATCATCGTTTAAAATTTCTTCATAAGTACCCTGAAAAATTAGATTACCGCCATTTACTCCTGCATCAAGGCCAATATCAATTAACTGATCGGCGGCTTTCATGATTTCTTCGTCATGCTCTACAACTATAAGTGTATTACCCACATCACGTAATGATTTTAAAACAGTAATAAGTCTTCCCGTATCCCGCGGATGGAGTCCTATACTTGGTTCGTCTAATATATACATAGAACCTACCAAACTACTTCCAAGTGATGTAGCAAGATTAATTCTTTGCGACTCCCCGCCTGATAATGTATTTGATAACCTGTTCATTGTAAGGTATCCCAACCCAACATCAGAAAGAAAACGCAGGCGATTGGAAATCTCTACGAGAATACGACGTGCAATTTCTGTTTCTTGTTTCGCTAATTTTAAATCGGTGAAAAATTTCAGACTTTCTTTTACAGGCATTAGGACAACATCTGTAATTGATCGTCCATTTACTTTTACATAATTTGCATCGCCACGTAAACGGGTTCCTCTGCATTCAGGACAAATAGTCCGCCCCCTGTAACGGGAAAGCATAACGCGGTATTGAATTTTATAGGCTTGTGTTTCTACCCATTTAAAAAAAGTTTTTATACCCTGAAAATAAGAATTACCATTCCATAGTAATAGCTTTTGTTCAGCAGTTAATTCATAAACAGGACGATGAATAGGGAAATCAAATTTATATGCTTTACGGATGAGTTCTTCATTCCATTCTTTCATTTTTTCTCCGCGCCAGCAAACTATTGCTCCATCGTAAACAGACAATGATTTATCCGGAATAACAAGATCTTCATCGATTCCAATAATTGATCCGAAACCCTCGCAGCTGCGACAGGCACCGTAAGGATTATTGAAACTGAATAGTTGTGTACTCGGTTCTTCAAATAAAATTCCATCGAGAAAAAAACGATTCGAAAAGGGAGTGAGAATAATTTTATCCCCATTATATATTTCTGTAAAACATTCACCTTGCCCTTCAAAAAAAGCTGTCTGTACCGAATCCGCAATTCGCGATAAATTACTTTCATCCTCTTTGGCAACAGCAAATCTGTCAATTACGATTTGAATGGGTGAAGCTGCAGGTGCCTCAGGTGTTTCTTCTTCAGGTAAAACTATTTTCTTTTTCTTTTTAGTTTTGGATACACTTGCAGACTGTACTCCGGAAGATTGCTTAAGAGTTTCTAATATTTTTTTGTTTTCCGTTTGAAGTAAATCTTCAATTTTAGTAATTGTATTTGCGAAGCGGATGCGGATAAATCCCTTTTGTAAAAGAACATTAAGATCTTCTTCGATAGTTCTTCCCGGATGGAGGAAAAGAGGTGCAAGTAAGATTACTTTAGTTTCATTTGGAAATGATTGAATGTGTTTTACAACATCTTCAACCGTATTTCTTTTTACAAGTTCTCCTGAAACGGGGGAGTAGGTTTTTCCGATGCGGGCAAAAAGTAGTTTTAAATAATCATAGATCTCAGTCGAAGTTCCTACCGTGGATCGCGGATTTCTTGTATTTACTTTCTGTTCGATGGCAACAGCAGGAGAAATTCCATGAATATAATCTACATCCGGTTTATCCATTCTGCCAATAAACTGACGGGCATAACTGCTAAGGCTTTCTACATACCTTCTTTGGCCTTCAGCATATAATGTATCAAAAGCTAAAGATGATTTTCCGGAACCTGATACTCCTGTAATAACTATAAATTTGTTTCTGGGCAGAGCAATGTCAATGTTTTTAAGATTATGAACTCTGGCTCCTTTAATGATTATAAATTTTCTTGAATCTAATTGATCGATATCCTGCATAAATAATTGGTCAATTTGTAAAAGTAAGAATTAGCAGGGTCAATAAATTAAATGACATGGCCTATTTCTGTTTTTCCCTATTTTATGTCCTGTTTTGTCATATTATGGTAAGTTATCTATTGATTTTAGTGAATATTTCTTTTAAAAAACTTGTATAAGCAGAAGAGTTGATATATATTTGGTCTAATTATTAAACAATCCATCATTTTTACAATTTAATCAAAGGAGGAAAAACATAGCATAATTCTACTTTAATACTAACTCTTAAATTAAAGCAGAACTACTATGTCGAAAATCCCTATGATGGATGATAAAGACCTTGTGCGTCTTTATCAAAATGGAAATCAAGAAGCAATTTCTGAATTAGTCAATCGCTATAAACAGCGAATTCATTCCACAATCTTTTTTCTTGTCAAAAAACAAGAGCTTGCTGAAGATTTATTTCAGGAAACGTTTATTAAAATTATTACCAGTTTGCGTAAAAACCATTACAATGAACAGGGTAAATTTCTTCCCTGGGCGCTTCGTATTGCGCATAACCTTGTTATCGATCATTTTAGAAAGGAAAAGTTAATGCCTTTGCAACATGATTCAGAAGAATTTAGCGTTTTTGATATTATGGCATCAAATAACAGGAATGCTTCGGAACAGATGATTTATGATGAAAAAATCAATTATGTACGGAATCTCCTTGAGAAACTGCCTTTTGAACAGCGTGAAGTGGTTATTTTAAGACATTATGCGGGACTTTCATTTAAAGAGATTTCTCAAATGCTTAATATTAATATAAATACCGCTCTAGGTAGAATGCATTATGCTTTATTAAAAATGCGAGAAATTGCTCAAAATGAAAAGGTATCAATAAGAGAATAAAAAAATATTTTCTTTAAATATTCCGGAGATCGTTGCGTTTTGATTTTAAACAAACTCAAAAATGCATGATTAAAAGATCTACTTTCTCCGACTTGTTATCGTATGCTTACAATGAATCCGGATTATGTGATAGTGACCGCATTCAACGTGAAATAGATGGTGACCCATTGCTTCAGGCTGAATATAAAGAGCTCTCGAATACACTAAACACTCTCGATAAAGCTAAACCTGAAATCAGCCCTGAATCAATAAAAAAAATTCTACAGTTCTGCTAAGATTTAGGAATAAAAAACGTCCACCAATTGGTGGACGTTTTTTTTCTCTCTAACCTTTTTTTATCCATTATCGAACCATAGGCAATTTTGTTTATTGAATTGTTTTCAAAGTACTATTCCAGGCCGGACATATCAATTTTTTTTAGCTATTCTTTGCCGTCAAGATGTAAACGAATAAATATATAGGGTAAATTTATGCCTGGTATATTTGCAGCATGACTAAAAAGGAGCGTTTTGAAAAAGTAACAAATTTTTTTGAAGAATCAAATCCATTTGCCGAAACGGAACTCTTTTATACTAATCCCTATCAGCTTCTTGTTGCCGTTATTCTATCGGCTCAATGCACCGATAAGCGTGTGAATTTAACTACGCCTGAATTTTTTAGAAAATTTCCTTCACCTGAAGAACTTGCCAATTCGTCTCCCGAAAAAATATTGCCCTTTATAAAAAGTATAAGTTATCCGAATAATAAATCCAAGCATCTTTTTGGAATGGCGAAAATGCTCGTCAATGATTTTGGAGGAGTTGTACCCTCAGATATTGAAGTACTTCAACGACTACCCGGAGTGGGCCGGAAAACGGCTAATGTGATTGCATCTGTGGTTTACAATAAACCTGTAATGGCTGTAGATACACATGTATTCAGGGTTTCAGCGAGAATAGGATTAACAACAGCTTCTAAAAACCCATTGCAAACAGAAAATCAATTAGTGAAAAATATTCCCGAGGATAAGATAGCTGTTTTTCATCATTGGTTAATTTTACATGGACGATATGTGTGTACAGCGAGAAATCCGAAATGTTTGGAATGTGGGATTCAGGACTATTGTAAGTACTTTAAAAAAAATTTTCAGTTTTGAAATAAAGTGGTCAGAGAAATTTTTTTTTGAAAGAAGAAAATTATTTCTCATAAATACCCGCAGCAATTTTTTCCGAGAGTGCTTTAGGTAATAATGGAATTAAAGCAACAGAAATTTTATTCAACCAGCCGGGTATCACTTCATTTTTTTTCATGAACATACTATCGACGGATATTTTAGCAACGGTAGATGCTTTCATTTTAACCTTATCTGCCTTTTTTCTAATAGCTTCAGAATGCATGCCGGCCGCGTTCATAAAATTTGTGTCAGTCGTACCAGGACTTACACAAGTAACAGAAACATTTGAAGATCTTAATTCATATTTCAATGCTCGTGAAAATTGTATCATAAATGTTTTGCACGCTGAATAAATGGCAAGTTTGGGAACAGCCTGATAAGCGGTTGTACTTGCAATATTCAGTATGTAAGATTGTTTACTTTTCTTTAGTTCAGGTAAAAGTTTATAGGTAAGATTGACCGGTAGAAAAATGTTTATCTTCAAAAGCGAAGCTAAAGCATCAAATTCCAATTCATCAAAACGTCCCCATAATCCATAACCGGCATTATTAACCAGAATAGAAAGCTCGGATTTTTGGCTGATGAAAAAAGAAATTACTTTATCAATGCCTGCATCTGTTGTAAGATCTGCAGAAACGTAAAGACATTTAATTCCATATTCTTTGGATAGAGTGGAGGCTAGTTCGGATAAAAGGTCTTCGTTTCTCGCTACAAGAATAATATCGTATTTTCTACGAGCGAGTTCAGTGGCAATTTCTTTGCCGATTCCTTTACTGGCGCCTGTTATAAGTGCATAGCTCATAAAACTTCATTAAATAAAAAATGGAATCAGTTTTGCTGATTCCATTAGAATAAGTTTATACTGTTTACTTAACCAGTTTCTGAAAATGATGATACAATGGTGTACTGCTTTCTTCAGATTTAGGCATATATTTTCCAACAATAACAGGAATGTACATAACGCGTCTCCTACTTGCTGCTCCGGTATTTGGTGACATTGCAACACGATGCCAGATGCGACCATCATGAATAACTAAGTCTCCAGATTTAGCATCCACAAGCATTTCATTTTTATCTTCTTCATTATTCATGAAATAGGCTTTCTTGAATAACATGCTGAATATATTCTGTTTATGTGTGCCGGGAATTATTCTCAATCCTCCTTTATCTGAAGAAGAATCATCAAGGTAAAGTCCGACGTTCAGCATAGGCATCACTTTTTTTCCATAGAAAATATCGCGCATGCTGTCTGTGTGCCAACCCATTTGACGAAATTTACTATGAGACGTATTCACATAATGATTGACGATAACTCCATCTTTCTCATTCTCTGCAATACGCGATCCATCCGGAAGTAGAACTTTTAGCGATTGTACCTTTTTACTGGTTACAAAACGATGAACGCTCTCACAATACTGTGAGGTAAATGGAAACCGGTGAACGATTTCTTTACCGTTTTCATCATGGCCGTATTTTATAGGTACGCCATTAATTTTCTTAAGTCCCTTAGTTATCCACTTTTGCTGAAGATCCTCTGTGGAAGTAATTATTTCATTAATTTCTTCCTTAGAAACAACTCCGCGGAAATGAATAAATCCGTTTTTGTCGAAATATTTAATTTGCTCTTCGGTTAAGGATTCACCGAGAATAAATTTAGGGTATGCGTCATTACTCATTTATTCAGTTTTTTATGAAAGATTCACAACATTGAAAATCAATTCAATGTGCAATATCATGCAAAAATGATTGTTTTCGATAAAATTTGATTTGTGCACAAATATATAAGAATCTTTTTACTTCCAAATGTATCCGCAAAATTGTCTATTTATGACTTTTAAACAGGTTTTTTATTAAAGTGTTAATCAAATTAAACGTCAAAATTCATTATGAGGGTATAATAGGGAATTGAAGTATGAAAGTAATTCCCTTGGCATTTTCATTTTCTGCTTTTATATTTATTCCATGAAATGCAGCAATCGTTTTAACAATGGGCAGTCCAAGCCCATAACTCTTATCATCTGCCGGACGGAATCGTTTAAAACGATCGAATATAAATGGAATCTGATCATCAGCGATTCCCGGGCCCGTATCCCTGACCTTTAACACAAAACTTTTTTCAATTTTTTGTCCGGTGATAAATATTTTTCCATCCGTTTCATTGTATTTGATTGCATTGGTAATAATATTATAAAGTAATGTATAAAGTAACGATTTGTTACAAGGCGTAAAGATAAATTGGTCTTTCCATTCACTAACAACCGTAATACCTTTTGAATGAATCCATTCATCCAATTCTTCCAAAACCTCCTGCATAACTGTTTCAATGAGTACACTTTCATTTTTTAAGAATTGTTCGTTTTCTATTTTACTGATATATAATAGTGCTTTCACGACTTTTGTTAGTCTTGAAAGAGTTTTTTGCGATTCAACCATTTTAACTGCAACCTCATGAGGTAGTGAAGGATCGCTAATCAGATTTTCAATTCTGTTTTTTAATATTGAAACAGGAGTTAGGAGTTCGTGAGAAACATTCATAATAAACGCTCTTTCCATTTCAAATGTTTCCCTGATTTGCCGCATCATTTCATTTATACTCTTGTCGAGATGAGTAAATTCATACGTGTTTGTTATTATTGGTTTCGGATCAAAGGAAGCAGGATGTTGTACGTCTCTTAATTTTTCATTGACGATTTTATTAAATGGTCTAAGTAGCAATCTGGCAAAGCTTAAATCCAAAAAAATTGAAATCAAAACAACTGCCAACAAAAGCAAAAGTGTAAATTTCTTTATTGTTAAATTCAATTGATCAACGGCACTAAGCCCTTCACCAATTGCTATTTCATATAACTGATTGTCATAAATGAAAGCTTTGGATAGAACTCTATGTCTTACCGATTCATTTTCAATCGAACGTTCTGAATTTTCTATTCTGATTTTTCCAAAATCTTCCGGTAATCGTGGAAGAGGAGAGATGGAAACAAATTCTTCTTTAAAAATATTGTAATTGTCGAAACTACAATCCTGATCTAATGTTATTTCATTCAACCCACCTTTTTGAACCATCAAAAGGGTTTTCTCAAGCCTTGCGGTAAGTCGTTTATCTATGTGATTGTATACAACTTTTTGTATTAGTAAAGGAAGCAATGCACCTATTCCAAGGATAATTATTGCTTTTGAAATTGTATTATAGAGAATTAATTTAACTTGTAGTTTCAATTCGATCTTTCCTTCAAAAGTCATTAATATTGATGATTGCTGAATGAATTAATTCATATTCAGCCTGTAACCAATGCCACGAACTGTTTCAATAAAATCGGCATTTCCGCTGGTAGATAATTTCTTTCGAAGGTTTTTCATATGTACATCAATATAATTTGATTCATAATCCTCCTCTAAAACATCTCCCCAGATATGTTCAGTAAGCTGAACCCTTGTGATAACCCGGTTCTTATGTAAAGCCATATAATGCAAAATATCAAATTCTTTTTTTGTCAGGTTGATTGCATTCTTTTGGTAGTAGACTGTTCGGTTTTGTATATCCATCAGAAAATCATGTATCTGAATGGTATTGTTTTTTAATCCATGCTTTCTTCTTAAAATCGCCTGCATTCTGGCTTGCAGTTCCAACAATGAGAATGGTTTAGCGAGATAATCATCTGCACCAAGATCCAATCCAGTAATTCTGTCATCAATAGATCCTCTGGCAGTAAGGACAATAAAAGCCGCATCTTTTCCTGATTCTTTTGCTTCTTTCAACAATTGAAAACCGCTATAATCCGGTAGTCCAATATCCAGAAGTATAAAGTCATAAGAATTTACATAAATTTTTTCAGAAGCGCTTTTCCCTGTAAACGCAACATCGCAGTGGTATCCCTGCTTAGAAAGAAATATTTCCACTTCATGGGAAAGTTGTCTTTCGTCTTCTACTATTAGAACATTCATAGTGCAATTTTAAAACATTGGAACGAAATAAACTATTTGAAATTTGACACCTGCAATAATCGATATTACATAATTATTAACCTATTCTATGCTTTTAGCTCTACGTATCAGTTTCTTCTATAGCCTCGAGAATTATATTACATGCCTTTTTCACTTCTTCTTCCGAAATAATAAGAGGCGGTGCAATTCGCAGGCAAAAAGGCGAAAATAAAAACCAATCGGTCAACAATCCTTTTTCGAAACATAGTTGAATTATTTTTTGATTAATTGCCTCATTTTCAAATTCGATAGCAAGTAATAAACCCTTGCCACGGAATGACTTAATACTCGAGTGCTTAAGCAATTTACGAAAGAGCTCACCTTTATAAACGACAGATTCAAGAATTTCTTTTTTCGATATTATTTTTAATGAAGCCAAAGCAGCTGCACACGAAACCGGATGGCCCCCGGAGGTTGTAAGATGGCCAAGGATTGGGTCAAATGTCAAAGTCGACATTATTTCATTGGAAGAAACAAAAGCTCCCAAAGGCATTCCGCCCCCAAATGCTTTGCCTAAAAGTAGGATGTCGGGGATTACATTTGAATCATTAAAAGCAAATAAGTTTCCTGTCCGACCCATTCCCGTTTGTATTTCATCAAAAACGAGTAATACTTTTTTATCATTACAACGGTCTCTTACTTTTTCCAGAAATCCTTTTTCGGGTAAAATAATTCCTGCTTCTGCTTGTATGGCTTCGATGAAAACAGCTGCCGTATTTTCATCAATAAAATCTAATTGGTCAGGCGAATTATAATCAATGATTCTATGATCCGGCAAAAGCGGACGAAAAGCATTTTTAAGATTTTCATTACCACAAATACTAAGTGCACCTTGAGTACTTCCGTGGTAAGCATTTTTGAAAGAGATAAATCCGGTTTTCCCTGTAAAACGTTTGGCGAGTTTCATTGCTCCTTCCGTCGCCTCAGTGCCGGAATTAGTTAGAAATATAGATTGTAAAGAGTTTGGAAGTTTCTCAGCCAATGCCTGAACCAAATCAACTTGTGCAGAAACAATGTACTCGCCGTAAACCATTAGATGTAAATGATCATCTACCTGCTTGTGTATTGCTTTTTTTATCTCTTCATTTCCATGTCCAAGACTTGAAACTGATATACCAGAAATAAGATCAAGATATTTTTTACCTGATGAATCTATAAGATAACATCCTTCAGCTTGTATAATCTCTAAAGCAGGAGGGAAGGCACTTGTTTGAGCAAGGTGTTTAAAAAATAATTGCCTTCGTGTAAACATAATGGACAAATTTAATGGGAATTTCTATTAATAATTTTTAATTCCAGGATTTAAAGAAAAACAATAGATTTTATAAAGTATTTCTTTGGATTTTAGTTTAATACTCCAACAATGTAACAATAACCACTTGTATGCGTTTTTAATATTTATTTATAGTGTCATAAGTTTTTAATCCTCAAGTTATAGTGCATTTCAGAATCTCGAAATTGTTCCAAAGAAAAGCTCAATAAAAAAATTGTAAAATGAAAAAGTTTATAATTCTATTTATAGTAATTATTACAAGCCAACACTTATTTTCTCAGGCTCCGGTTTCATTAAATTATAACATGAGAAAAAAACTTGCACAAAGCGAAAATGGAAATGAAAAAATGTTTTTGCTAGTAAAGGGAAATATTGATGAGATCAAACAATTCGTAGAGGAAAACCATGGAAAATTTATTAATTCAGCCGGTGACATAGCTTCCATTAGGATATCTTTAAATTCAATTTCAATATTAATCAATAAGCCTTTTGTAAAACAAATCGGTACTGAAAATCATCGTTATCTTCCAATGAATGATACCATGCGTATGCGGTCACATGTAGATGAAGTACATGCCGGACAAATTCCACTATCGAAAACATATAAAGGAAAAGGAATAGTTATGGGGATTATTGATTCAGGAATTGATTTAAACCATCCCGATTTTAAAGATTCAATAGGTCAAACGCGAGTGAAATGGTTGTGGGACATGACTCTCCCGGATTCTTTGAATTCTCCGCTTCCATATGGTTATGGACAAGAATTTTCAGGACTGCAAATTGATAATGGTTTAGCAAGTGCTCATACAGGGCAAAATCAATTTGGTCATGGTACTTATGTAGCGGGAATTGCGGCAGGAAATGGTTCAGCTGTCGGCCATTTTCAAGGAGTTGCTCCTGAGGCTGATTTAATAGTCGTTGGTTATGATTTTGTTGCTGTAGATTTTGTTCCACGCATTCAGCATGCAATAGAATATATCTTTAATAAAGCCCAGCAGATGGGAAAACCATGTGTAATTAATGCATCTTTAGGATATTACGATGGTTCACACGATGGCCTTGATTTAGAAGCACAATACATCAGCAATCTTATTAACCAGCAAAGTGGAAGAGTAGTTGTTGCAGCGTGTGGAAATATTGGAGTGAACTATCCTTTTCATGTAGGAAGAAATTCTTTAAATGGTGATACGGCCTTTACCTGGTTCAACTTTACAAGTACTATCGGTGTAGCATATATAAATGTATATGCAGATACTGCCAACTTTCGAAATGTCCGTTTTTCAATTGGTGCAGATAAAGTCACACCTTATTTCAATTTCCGCGGGCAAAATAGTTTTAGCAGTGTTTTCCCATCACTCAATCATCAATTAAATCAGACACTCACAGTTGGTGGAAACAGGATTGGTGTTATACATACTTATACTTATTTAAATGGCGGAGTCTATCAAATAGAAATAGTTGTTGAACCTGATTCGACAGATTATTTATGGAGATTTACAACTACCGGTACAGGAAGATATGATTCATGGACGTACGATATTTATCATCCGAGCTGGCAATTTCAAAATCTGCCTTCCGTATTAACTTTTCCGGATATTGCACATTACCATGCTCCTGATACAATTCAAACAATTGTTAGTGGCTTTAATTGTCTTAACAATGTTATTTCAGTCGGTAATTATACAAACACAGACAGGCATATTGATATAGACTCTGTTTTGCAAATTGCGCCGGCTGATTTTCCACAAAGAATTGCCACTAACAGTGGACGAGGACCAACGCGTGATGGAAGAATTAAGCCTGACATACAGGCACCGGGAAATCATATTATTTCGGCAGGTGTACTTTCATTGATTCCGGGCATGCAACGTTTTAAAGTAGCACCGGGTGGTTACCATATTACCGGAGGTGGAACATCTGCTTCTGCTCCGGTGGTCGCTGGAATTGCAGCTCTTTTTCTTGAGCAAAACCCAAACGCTAATTGGCAAGATGTAAAAAATGCAATGACAAATTGTGCTTCACAGGATTCATTTATGTGGGGCCCTTATCCTAATAATGCGTGGGGTTTTGGTAAAGTAAATGCTTTTGAAATGCTTACCACTTGTTCATTAACAAACAATGTAAATAACTTAAATCAAAGTTCGACTTCGATAATTATGTATCCGAATCCGGCTTCAACAAATCTATTTATCGAAATTACCGGAAGCCGTAAAAATAATATAACTGTTTATGACATGGAAAGTCGTAAAATATTTCAAGGTATTTATGACAGAGAAATTTTTTCATTACCTCTTTCTTCCTTTAAAGATGGAATTTACTTTCTTGAAGTACAGCCAGAAAGCGGTTTTAAGATGATGAAACGTTTTATAATATCTCATTAATACAATTTTTTGATATTATTTCGGCTAATATTTGTAGTTTGTCAGACAAGGTTAAAAGAAACCGGAGAATCACCTTTTTTTCTTATTTAAAGAGGAAATATATTTTCAAAAACTATCTTTGCTTTCTCTTTGGTAATTTAAATTATTGAAGACTCGATTATTATAAAAACACTATTTAGTAAGAAATCCATTGGCCACATTACAAAATCAAAATTACATCTCTAAACGGTTTCCTAAAGAACAAATGGATGCCGTTTTTAATTTATTGTCATCGCCTTCGAAAATCGTAATTACAACTCATCACCGTCCGGATGGCGATGCCATGGGTTCGTCGCTTGGTTTATATAATTACTTATTAAAAAAAGGTCATAAAGTACAAGTGATTACGCCCAGCGATTATCCTGATTTCCTTTTTTGGTTACCCGGACACAATCAGGTATTAAATTATGAAATTGCCAAAACAAAAAGTGATAATTTTATTAAAGATGCTGATATAATCTTTTGTCTTGATTTTAACTGGATAAACCGGGTGGAGACCATGAAAGATTCTTTATTGAATAGTAAAGCAAAGAAAATTTTAATTGATCACCACCTTGATCCCGAAAGAGCCTTTGATATTATATTTTCATACAGTGATGCAAGTTCAACATGTGAATTAATTTATGATTTTATATTGGCGCTTAAGGATGATATTCTAATAGATAAAGCGATTGCTGAATGTTTGTATTGCGGAATCATGACTGATACGAATTCATTCCGTTTTTTTTCAATGAAAGCAAGTACGCATCGGATTATTGCAAATCTTATTGATGCAGGAGCAGAAAATTACAGAATTCACGAACGGGTGTATGATAATTCCAATGAAAGCCGGACTCGGTTGCTAGGTTATTCTTTACTTGAAAAATTAGTCGTTATAAAAGAATTTAATACGGCTTATATCTATTTATCAGAAGACGAGCTTAAGAAATTTAATTTTAAAAGCGGAGATACAGAAGGGCTGGTGAATTATGCTTTAAGCATTGAAGGAATACGACTTGCTGCATTCTTTTCGGAACGAGAGGGAATCATTAAAATTTCCTTTCGTAGTAAAAATGATTTTTCCGTTAAAGAATTATCTTCAAAATATTTTGGCGGAGGCGGACATAGAAACGCTTCCGGCGGATATTCCAATGAATCATTGAATGATACAATTAAAAAATTTCTTGAAATTCTCCCTTTTTATAGAAATCAACTAATCAGCTAATGAAATTATATTTGAAATATTTCTTTATTATTTTAATAGCCATCGGATGTAAGAATAATTCTGCCGATAAAAAAATTGATCAGGCTGAAATTAATGAAAAGCTGACGAAAATGAATCGGATAATTGTTGAAAATGAATCAAAAAAAATTGAGGACTTTATCAAAGCACATTCTTTTCAAACTCAAATGACAGGTACCGGACTTCGATATCAGATTTATAAACACGGGAGTGGTGAAAAACCCGGTATTCGTTCACAAGTAGAAATTAATTATAAGGTATTTCTTCTGGATGGAAAGTTGTGTTATTCGAGCGACAGTACCGGAGCTGTAAAAATTCGCTTGGGAGTTGGTGAACAGGTTAGAGGCCTCGAAGAGGGTATTATGCTTATGGTTCCCGGCGATAATGCTCATTTGATTTTACCTTCTCATCTTGGTTTTGGAATGACTGGCGACCAGGCAAAAATTCCTCCCGGAAGTGCATTATATTTTAACGTTGAATTATTAAAAATTACTAAATGAAAAAAATACCCATAACATTTTTATGGTTAATTATTGTAATATCTTTTTCATGTAAAAACGGAAAGGAGTTAAAAACTGGTAATGGTTTTAAATATATTCTATATACAGATTC
>JANLOW010000427.1:0-2753 GCA_031366785.1 Bacteroidota bacterium
TTATCAAAACCGCTTTCTTCGCGTTTAAAACGTCCTCCGCTTCCTTCTGATCTTTCACGAAAGCTGTTTTTATCGGATCCGGCTTTATCGGGACGAGGGCGGCCAAAAGGTTTTGAACCGGCTCTGCCTTTAGGGGCGCCGGCACTTTTAGAAAAACTTCTTTTCGGTTTCGATGTGCTGTCGCTTTTACTTTTTCGACCACTCGGGCCTTTCCCTGGAGAACTTTTGGAACGTTTCATGGTGCAAAGCTAAGAAATTTGATTTGGTCGTCATTATGTTGTAGGTTGACTCATGGGGTTTGAGTTATTAGGTTAAAAGAATAGTCTTTGATTCAAGAATTAATGTGGTTGAGAAAAAATTCCGGAAGAATCCTGTGAGTTGATATCTTAAAAAAAACCAAATTTTGTCATTCAGAAGGAAACCTGTGAGTATAAATCCAAAAAAATGTTAATTATCATTCAACCTTAATTTCTTTGCTATTAAAATAATATTTAGAATTTTCCTAACTAGCCCCGACTGAAATGAAAAGCCCGGAAGCGGGCCGACGACAGGAGGACCTCTGAGGACTTGTAATGAAAGGCGGGAACGAAAGATTTAAAAAGTAATACACTTTCTGCTTCAAAAAAATTAAGCTCAGACCATTGGGTAAAAAGCATCTTCGATATGTTCTATCGACGTATAATCGCTGTTTGTAATTATGACCATAATATCAAAACGCCATTCGTTATCAGGATAAAAATCTTTTATATACTGATCGGCGGCACGAATAACTTGTTTTTGCTTTCCTAGAGATACTAAAAGCGAGGGGTCTGTTAAGTAGGATGAAATCCGGGTTTTAACTTCAACAAAAATTATGAGATTGTCTTTCTCTGCAACAATATCAACTTCGGCTCTATTGAAAATATATTTTCTCCGCAGGATTTTATATCCATTATTGCGTAATGTATCACAGGCAATACTTTCGCCGATATCTCCGAGTTCTTTTGTATTAACCATTGTGGAAGGTGAGTTCCATTTTATCACTAACGTTTAGTGTCGCTTCGCTACCAAGTATTAATGGATAATTATTTGGGATATGTCCGGCAGGAAAACCATACACTACAGGATAAGAATATTCAGCAACGGCATCATGAATGATTTCTTCTGCTGTTTTGCCAAAAGGTATAGGATTGTCTTTCATTTCTGTCATTCCTCCAACAATAAGTCCGGCCAGGTTTTTAAGTTTGCCATTTCTTTTCAGATTCATCATCATTCTGTCGATGTGATATAGATATTCATCGAGGTCTTCGAGGAAAAGTATTTTCCCGTCGGTATCAACATCGCTGGAGCTTCCTAATATTGAATAAATGAGGGAAAGGTTTCCGCCAATCAATCGTCCTTTTGCTTTTCCTTTCCGGTTTAATTTCTCAAGATGAGGTTGTTGCTTACTTGATGAATAACGCAAGGCGCTGCCAAAGAGCGTTTCTTTGTAAACATTCAAACAGCTGGTGCTTAGATTGGAAATATTTAATGCCATAGGACCATGCAAGGTTTGTATACTGCAATGGCGATGGACGTGGGAATGTAATATTGTTAGATCGCTGAAACCAATAAGCCATTTTGGGTTTTTCACAAATCTCTTCCAATCGATGGTATCGATAATACGTACAGTGCCATAACCTCCTCTTGCAAAAAGTATGGCTTTCGCTTTGCTATTCAATGCCCGTTGAAGGTCTCCGGATCTTTCTTCATCAGTCCCTGCAAATTGATTTTGAAATTTGAAGAGATTTTTTCCGGTTTGTACGTTTAACCCCCAGGAGGAAAGCAAATCAATAGCGGTTTTGACTTCCGCTTTACTTACTTTCCTGGCTGTAGAAACAATTACAACAGTGTCTCCGGTTTTGAGATAGTCCGGTCGAATCATATTTATATCTTTGGGGCGAAATTAAATTAAAGTTTGACCATTTCAGATTATCGAATGAAGTTTATTATTTTAAACAAACTAAATTAGTGAAAATTGAAGAGTGAAGATTGAATATTCAATCCAATCTTAAATTTCAATCTTTAATAAAAAAAATGCGTCCTACCATAGTCACCTCAGCCCTTCCTTATGCCAATGGCCCTGTCCATATTGGTCATCTGGCCGGTGCATATTTGCCAGCAGATATTTATGTGCGATTCCTTCGTATGATCGGAGAAGATGTTGTTTTTATCTGTGGTTCCGATGAGCATGGTGTTCCAATTACATTGCGTGCGAGGAAAGAAGGAATTACGCCTCAGCAAGTCGTTGATAAATATCATTCGATTATTAAAAAAAGTTTTTCTGATTTTGGAATTTCCTTCGATATCTATCACCGTACTTCTGAAAAAATTCATTATGAAACTGCTTCGGATTTTTTCACTGTTTTAAACAATAAAAAAATCTTTTCTGAAGAGGAAAGTGAACAGTATTACGATGAAGAAGCAAAAACATTTCTGGCCGATCGTTATATTACCGGGACTTGTCCGAATTGCGGAAATCCGAATGCTTATGGCGACCAATGTGAGAAATGTGGTAAGAGTCTTTCGCCATCTGATCTTATCAATCCACATTCACAACTTAGTGGCAAGGCTCCGGTAAAAAAGAAAACCAAACACTGGTATCTGCCTTTGGATCGTTTTCAAAAAGAATGGCTTGAGAAATGGATATTGAGTCATAAAGATGACTGGAAAAATAATGTTTTTGGCCAGTGTAAATCATGGCTCGATCAGGGACTTCAACCTCGTGCTGTTAC
>JANLOW010000442.1:0-2648 GCA_031366785.1 Bacteroidota bacterium
AATTTAATAATATTATTTTAAACTTTTCCTTTTAAAAATAAATTTCTTAAAACTAATAAACTCTTTTGTGCATTTAAACTTTTAAAAATGTGTATTAATATTACACAACCCTTTCACTTCAAATTATAAGGTAGCATCGAATTTTTTAATTGAAAACTATTAGTTTTTTATATTCTACAATTTTGGATTTATTCTCAAAATAAATAAAATAGGTTCCTGGGTTTAGCTTTTTGCTTAATTGTATATGAAATACAGAATTTAAAGATGAGCTATAAATTTTATTTTGAAATATAATTTTACCGGTTATATCGAATAATTTAATAGCATCTACTGGAAAATATGTTTTAATTGTTAGATCAAATACACTTGAATTAATGGGATTAGGAAAAATATTAATAACGGAATTTTGTGATGACAATTCCGTTATTTTATTTATTGTATTTAAACCTACTTTTACTACAATTCCTTCAGTAGAACAAGTCATACATGAATTTGAATCATAAATATTTCCACAAATTAATAAATTACCATTCCAATCGGTTATATTATCATTAACTTTGGACGTGAGTACTCCAATAGGAATTGTATCTCCACCTTTAAAATTTCCACTACTATCAAAATTAATGGCATAAATAGAACTATTAAATTTTCCAGTGACTATGGTAAGATCATTATTAGAATGTATTGTAGAAGCACACCAATTTGTTGGACTGAAAGTTCTTTCCCATTGAATTTGATTATTAATATCTACCTTAGTTATTTTCGAAGTATAATAAATGTCATTGTATGAACTGAATAAAAATCCTAAATCCGGAGATTGATTTATAGTTCTAGGATAGAAGCTAATTGTATCAATAAAAGTATGAATTGATAGCGTATTCCCGGCTGAATCAAGCTTGCTGATAGTCAAATCTATTTTATTTTGATCGATTGAATCTTTAATAGCTCCCAAATGTATAAAGTTTCCATTTGTAGCTTTAATAATTGAAGAACTTGGCCCATTACCTGTTAAAATCTTTGTCCAAATACTATCCCCCTGATCATCGAATTCTAAAAGATAATTTGTAAGAGGATTAACAAGTGTAGTAAAAGTGCACAAATATTTATTTCCATTATTAATTATAGTACTCATTCTTTGTGAATTCTCTCCACCCCAAATTCTTTCCCAAACTACTTGCCCGGTAGAATTAATTCGTATAAAATATAAATCAAAAGAACCCGTAACATTTATTTCGCCGCCTATTAAACACCCACCGTCACCCGTATTCACAATACACCGTGCTATATTATCATTAGCAAAACCAATGTACTTTGTTCCTAAAATTTGCCATATTTCATTCCCATTGCTATCAAGTTTAGCTGCAAAATAATTTCCTAAAGATGAAACGTCCTTATAACCGCCTGCAATAAAGTAACCATGCTCCGAAGTAGTGTCAATAGAATTAACGAAATTAATAAGGTTGTAAGAATAAGTATTCTTCCAATCAAATTGAGCGGATAAATTAAAACTAAAGAGTGAAATAAAAATTAAGAGTAAAATTGATTTCATTTTCAAAAAGTATATTAAAATAAATTATTATCAAATGTAAAAATTATTTTCAGTTATACAATACTTAGAGAAAAATTATTAGGTTTTGATGTGAATTGCTTTAATTAATTATTTGTTGAGAAATGCAATGAGATTCAAACAGGCTTTTATTTTTATTTTCTTTTTTGATAAATGAATGAAGGTCTTAAGTGCCATCTTCCGCTGAAATATTTTCTTTTCGTAGCAGATCAATTTACTTTGAACCAGTGTATTTGCTATTCACGGCTTAGTCACGCGTGAATATAAGGATTGTACTAAAAAGATTCTTTTTTACTCACGCTTAAGACTAAGCCGAGCCTGAGTTCATGGCGATTATTAATGTTGAATTATAAATAATTTATTATATTGAATATATTTTTTGAATATAATTTTAAATATATAAATACCGTTTGGAAGTTCACTTACATCTTCAGTTAAACTATAATTAATTTTTTCATTTCTTAAAACACCTGAAATTCAGGAAAAGAAAAGAAATGAAAAAAATCCAGTTGCTGTATTTAAACTTAAACGTAAGTGACCTTTATCAACTTAAATAAATTTCATAAAATACGTATTGTATTAGGTTATAAATTAATTTGCACCCGGTTTCGGGAAATTTTAGTTCCCGTTTACTGTAAACAATCAAGTTAATCTATTGATTGTTAATTTTGCTGTCCGGTTAATGATCTATCTCTAAAATTAAAACTCCATTTCCTTTGATCTCATTCATAAATTCTCTTCATTTTGCCCGTAATCTGGATTTATCAGACCCTCTGAATGATTTCCGGAAAAAATTTTATTTTCCGGTGTTTAATGGTAAAGATGCCATTTATCTTAACGGCAATTCGCTTGGTTTGCAACCTAAAACTACTCAGGACTATATACTGAGGGAGCTTGAAGATTGGGCAACATTTGGTGTCGAAGGTCATTTTCACGCACGCATACCCTGGTTCAGTTATCAGGATTTATTAACGGAACAGATTGCTTTACTTTTAGGTGCAAAACCTGTGGAAGTTGTAGCGATGAATTCACTTACCACTAATTTACATCTTCTTCTCGTTTCTTTTTATCGTCCGACAAA
>JANLOW010000475.1:0-1549 GCA_031366785.1 Bacteroidota bacterium
ACTTTGCGAACACCATCAAAGTTCATTGTACCGCTGTTTATATTAACTACTTTTTTTAAAAGTGCAATTGCATTTGGTATTCTTGAATCGATAGAATACAATATTAGTTTTTCTTTTTTGGATTGTGCTAATAGAGAAGTATTTGTTAATAGGAGCAGGAGGACGATTTTCAGATTCATATTAGTAATGATAATAAAAAATTTCTGACAGTATAAGCTTACTCTAAATTATTGTACATTAAAACATATTTCTGTATTTTAAAAGTTTTCCTGCTTCTTTTATCTTTTGCTTTGTTATCGATTACATCTTGTTGATATTGTTCAAATATTTCGGGATGAGAAACAGTAAGGCTTTGAAATTTTTTTTCATTAAAATCCATGATAGGGCCTGTTAGACTTTCTGAAATGTAATCTTTATAATCGGAAGAATTTTCTGAAAGCCAATTGAGACTTATATTGCCGTTCTTATCCGTTTTCATTTCTGTATCTATAGCCTTTACATAGGAACAAATTTTTCCTGTAGCCAATACATAATAACAATGGTTATTAAATATTCTTTCGAGTTGTCCGGATTCATCAATAAATCCCCAGTATTTAAGTTCTTTTATTTTCTTATAATTAAAATCATCATTTTCCAAAATCAAAACGGATTCTGTATCAAAAACAATTTTTCTCTTGCCGGTGTATTTAATTCCCGGCACAGGGTTTTTTGAAATATAATCTATGTAAGTTTTATAAAAATACCTGTGGCTGGTATCCACAAGTCCTTCATTATATTCACGATATTCTGCTTGTATTTTTTCCTTACGCTCCTTCATTAATTCTTGTGGAGTTTGCGCTATTGAAAGAAAGATGTTTAAGAATATTATGAAAGACACGAGAATTTTCTTTTTCATAAGAGTTTTTTATTGATGAAATAGTTAATCACTTTTTTATTTCTTTTTTTAAATTTGAAATATAATAATTCTTTATTGAATGGCGTTTAGTGCTAATTATTTTTTGATTTGATTCTAAAGTATTTATTATCAAACAGTTTATTAATTAGCAATATTTGATGAATTTGTCAATTAATGCATCAATTTTTTTAAATTTATCCTATGTCTTTAAGCAATTTTGAACGAATGATTTTAATGGCAGAAGAAGTTTTTGCGACGAAAGATGATCCTGATCAACTGGATGTAAATAATGAGGTAATTAAACATTTGCAGGAAATACACCCGGCTACTGTTTCAGAATATGATGATGGTAATGGCCCGGTAGCATGGATTATATTAATACCTACTACTTTAGAATTGATGCATCAATTTCTTGAAAAAAAAATTTCAGAAAAAGAACTTTACGAATTAACTCCATTAAATGTAAGCTATCAGTCGTTGTATTTATGTTCTGCAATGGTCTTGGATGAATACAGAAGAAAAGGAATTGCAAAAAAACTTATTCTAAATGCAATAGAAGTAATTCGCATAAATCATCCGTTGAAATATTTATTTGTATGGACCTTCAGCAAGGAAGGAGAACGAGGTGCTGAAGAAATGGCAAGGATAACATCG
>JANLOW010000463.1:0-2467 GCA_031366785.1 Bacteroidota bacterium
ACATTTGTTTACTTTAAAAAATGTACCGGTAATAAAAGGAAATGTTACGCAACTAAACCATCTTTTATCTAAAGAAGAAAGATTTGATTTTATAACCTCTTTCTGGATGACTGAATATTTAACGAAAGAAGAAATAACTACGACCTTATCTTATTGCAATGAATTTTTAGATAAAAACGGGGTAGTAATCATCTCATTTATTTCAAAAGGATTACTTGGAAGATTTTATATTTCCGGTGCTAAAATAAAAGGAATAAAAAAATATTGCTATTCTAAAAATAAGATTAAGGAAATAATTTTAAAAACCGGATTAGAATTAGAGAAAAGTGTTTCGGTTAAAAGAATGGGATTTGAATTAGGAAAAATAATGTTCCTAATAAAACCAAAAGGTTTTTAATCACAAATGAAAAATAATCCTTCAATTAAAACTATTTTAAAATTACTTTTCGCATTTTCGTTAATTGCCTGGTTTCTCTATAAAAATGATTTAAGTAAAATAACACAATCAATCCTTTCAATATCCATGTGGATGTATCTAACATCTGTATTTCTGATTTTTCTTGCAGTGTGGCTAAATTCTGTAAAGTGGTTCGTAATTTTACCAAAGTATAAAATCATTAAACTTTTTGAATCAAACATGATTGGTCAATTTTATGGCCTCATACTTCCGGGACAGCTTTTAGGAGATGGCGCCAAAGCTTACATTTTTGGAAAAGGTAAAGATGACTCCGAAAAAATTTGGGTCTCGGTTTTCTTTGATAAAATAACTGGTATTATTGGACTTTTAATTCTTGGTATCTTTGGGTTAGTTTTTACTAGAGAAGCTCTTCCAATATGGTTTGTTTGGGGTCTCTTAGCTTCTACCGGTTTTGGATTTTTAATTTTATTTTTAATTCGCCTTAAATTTTTCTACAATTTTATAATGAGAGTATTATTAAAATTAAAACAAAAATTGGTAAAATTTAATAAACTTTTTGAACTATTTTCTAAATTAGTTGATGCCTGGTACATCTACACTAGGAAAACAAAAATTGTCTTTCTTAGCATTCTCTTAGGTGTAGTCTATCAAATTATGGGAATAGTTATAAATATGATTTTAGCAAATGAATTTGACATCAATGTGTCATTCGTTGATTGGTGCTGGCTACTAGCTGTTGTTTCTATATTGTTGTTATTACCTCTAACAATTGGTGGAATAGGCATCCGTGAGGGATCTTTAATCGGACTATTAGGATGGCTAGGAGTCACTTCAGAAAAAGCACTTGCACTTTCCTTTTCAATTTTTAGTTTGCAGATAATTCTTGCAATAGTAGGTGGACTATTAGATCACAAATTAATAATGAAAAAAAATTAGCTTAACAACTTTAGACTTTTTGACCTTGAATTTTTGATTTGATAAAATTAAGATATTTCAAAGCATCTTTAGAATTAGGAAATCGTTCTAGTGTTTTATTTACGGCTTTTAAAGCTTCGCTCATGTTTCCTAACCTAATAAACGAAAACGCAATGTTATTGTATGCAACTTCATCATCTCCAAATTTGAGAGCTTTTTGAAAAGCTACAATACCTTTATAGTATTCCTTTTGGTTTATTAATTCAATTCCAATATAAATATATTCATTGGCAGTCAATATTTCTTCTTCCACTAAATGTAAGCATTGATTTTTATAGTTTGAAGAGTCTTTATTTAAAGTAAGAACAGTACTTAAAAAATCAGAAGTAATTGGATTATTAATAAAATATTTTTCTAATTCACTTTTCAAAATGTTGTCCAAATTATTAAAATCGGTTCTATATAGGTATAATAATTTGTGTTTATTATCATCCAACATTTTTACAAAAGCTCCCTTTGATCCAACATAAATTGACCCATCTCTACTCATCATATATCCATTGAATTCTTTCATGCCGTAATTTAAATTCATATGATAGTCTCTAAATTCAAAATTCTTATTATTTGGAAAAATCATTGTACACAAATAAGAGTCGTCAGTTAAAATAACATAATCTTTCTTAATTATTTGTTGAATACTATTTATGTCTTTTTTTTCAACCATTACAAGAGGATAAAAATATTGGCTAAGCCTCAATGATTTTGAATAAATAAGTGCTAATAAAATAATCAGTACTGCATAATATGTGGCTATTTGCGCTTCTCTATTTTTAATTATTTCAAAGATTTTTTTAACTATTGCAGTAAGCAATAGTGAAATTATAAGAAGATATAAAGGATGCAGAAATAAAAGATATCGGGACATCGCATATGTATTCATACTAACGTGTGCACCGCCCATAACCATAAACGCAAATAAAGAAAATAGAATTGCACCATTAGAAAATAAAAATAAATTAAATTCATATTTTGAAAGTGATCTGATAGAAATAATTCCTAATATTGAAATGATCAATAATATGAAATAACCAAATTTGCTATTATCAAGATTAGTAAGAAGAAATGCTTTAAATA
>JANLOW010000480.1:0-6577 GCA_031366785.1 Bacteroidota bacterium
GAACCCCAACCTAAGATTAGGAGTTTTCCTTTATCAGTTCCGACTTCAATGGTTTGTAAAGGAATATGATCAGCAATTTTTTCAACTTTTGCTTCGCGCATACGAACCATGAATTCGTGGTTTTGTGCATCGTAACTAATATTACCTGTCTCATGTTCTTTTTCGAGTCCGCCAATGCGATGCTCAAGACCTTTGGTTCCTGGAATAGCCCAGGGACGCGATAATTTTTCATCCCTTTTATAGGGCAAATATTTTTCAGAAGAAGTTTTTTCTTTCGCAAATTCAACTTTAATTTCTTTGAGATCGGATGATTTAGGAAACTGCCAGGGTTCTGCACCATTAGCAATATATCCATCAGTCAATAAGATTACAGGAGTCATGAAATTAACAGCGATCCTGCAAGCTTCATAAACCATGTTGAAACAATCAGAAGGAGTTGCAGCAGCGACAACAGGAATCGGAGCTTCGCCGTTACGGCCATAAAGTGCTTGCATTAAATCGCTTTGTTCTGTTTTTGTTGGAAGTCCGGTTGATGGTCCACCTCTTTGAACATTGATTATGACAAGGGGCAATTCGAGCATTAATGCCAGACCCATTGCTTCACCTTTCAAAGCAATACCTGGTCCTGAAGATGCTGTTACTCCTAGTGAGCCGCCGAAGCTGGCTCCTATGGCAGAACAAATAGCAGCGATTTCATCCTCTGCCTGAAAAGTTTTTACTCCGAAATTCTTTTGTTTAGAAAGTTCATGTAAAATATCAGAAGCAGGAGTGATCGGATAAGTGCCGTAAAAAAGTTGTAGCCCCGACTTTTGTGAAGCAGCAATCAAACCAAGAGCTGTCGCCTGATTACCCATTATGTTTCTGTAAATACCGGAAGCTATCTTCGCAGGTCCAATTGAATATCGGGAAGTAAATTCTTCACGGGTTTCTCCAAAATGATATCCGGCTTTAAGGATTTTAATATTTGAATCAAGTATTTCGGGTTTCTTGCTGAATTTTTCTTCTAAAAATTTCAATGTATGATTCATTTCACGGTTATACATCCAGTAAAGAAATCCAAGAACGAACATATTTTTTGCCCGGTCGATTTCTTTTACTCCAAGTTCAGAACCAACAAGGGCGGCTCTTGTCATTTTGGTCACGTCTATTTTAATGACACGGAAATTATCAAGAGAAGAATCTTCAAGCGGGTTTCCGTCGGTGATGTTTGCAAGCCGTAAATTTTTAGGATCGAAACCGTCTGTATTTGCAATGATGATACCTCCTTTTCTTAGAACACGGATATTCGCTTTCAAAGCAGCTGCATTCATTACAACAAGCACATCACAAAAATCGCCTGGAGTATATATTTCAACGCTTCCGAAATGCAATTGGTAACCGGACACACCGGCAAGTGTTCCTTGTGGTGCACGAATTTCAGCGGGGAAATCTGGGAATGTACTTAAGTCATTTCCAAATAAAGCAGCAGTATTGGTAAATTGTGTTCCTGTAAGTTGCATTCCGTCGCCGGAATCTCCTGCAAACTTAATAATTACGTTTTCTAAAACTTCATTCTTTTGTTCCATGTTATACGAGAAGGGGGCTAATTATCTGCTGCTAAATATAAGAAAATTTAAAGGTATTTTGCTGAGTAAAAATGCATATTTATCCATCAATATAAAGCAAGCGAAAACCAATTCTAAAGTCCTGTAGGGCAATGTCATTAAGTTAAGCTACGGGTCATGTTTTTTTTGTCACAAAAACACTAAAACACTAAAAAAAACAAAAATTAAATACCAACAATTTTGTGTCTTAGTGTTTTTGTGGCATTAGATCCTTAACTTAATGACATTGCCTGTAGGGATGACCCTATTTATGGGATATTCAAGAAACTGCATTAAACTTCACAACCAGCCTTTTTCAAAAATATCCCTGGCATGATAGGTTATGATTATCCCCGCCCCTGCCCTGGCAAAAGCATGCATATTTTCCATAACAATTCGTTCTTCATCTATAAAGTTAGCAGCTGCAGCCATTTTAACCATAGTATATTCTCCTGAAACGTTATAACAAGCCACTGGTAATAATGTGTTTTCACGTACGGCTTTAATTATATCCAAATAAGCAAGTGCAGGTTTTACCATAACGATATCGGCACCTTCTTTTTCATCAATAGATGCTTCTAAAACCGCTTCCCTCGCATTCCTGAAATCCATTTGATACGACTTACGATCTCCTTTTCCGGGAGCAGAGCCGGCAGCTTCACGGAAGGGACCATAGTATGCAGAAGCGAATTTAGTAGCATAAGACATAATTGAAGTATTTTCAAAATGGTTCTTATCTAAAAGTTCTCGAATAGCTTTCACTCTTCCATCCATCATATCGCTTGGAGCTACCATATCCGCTCCGGCCTGAGCGTGAGCCAATGCCATTCGAGAAAGAACATCAAGTGTGATATCATTTTGTACATAATCATTTTTTAATATTCCGCAATGTCCGTGGCTTGTATACGCACATAAACATACATCGGTGATAATATAAAGATCATCCTTGAATTGTTTTTTCAAAGAAATTATTGCTTCTGAAACAACTGATTTTCCGTCGTAAGAAGAATGTGCATCTTCTGATTTATCTTCTCCGGTTCCAAAGAGTAAAATTTTATTAACTCCGGCCTTTAATCCTTTTTCTACATCCGATAATAAGGTATCCGGCGAAAACCGATTTATACCAGGCATTGCTTCAACTGGATTAATTACATTTTTACCCTTTGTAATAAAATAGGGATAAATGAACATATCTTTTGACAGATGTGTTTCTGCAACCATTTCTCTTAGCAATGGGGTTTTACGTAATCGACGAAGGCGTTGGATCATTTGTTTAATTAATTAATTGGAAAACGTTTTTTTTAATTTAACCATAAACGATAAAATTAATATTCCCTCCATAGCGATCAAAATTAATTTTCAAATTTAAATCTTCAATCAAAAAACGCTTGCTCCAAATACAGCTCTGGCAAGTCCGGCATCATCGAAAGTATCTGGTTGTGCTGAAGGAATAATTTTGTGTTTGCGTAATGCATTAGCTGTTGCATCGCCCATTGCTATTGCTTTTTGGTTTTTTTGAAATGAATAATTTTCGAACCAGGCTTCTACATTGGAAGGTGAGGTAAAAACAACTATATCTGCTTTTGGCATTTCTCCGTCATTTTTCTTTAGTGTTTCATAAACAGCCAGATCAAATACATTTTCCTGTCGCACGAATTGTTGTTGAATGGATCGCATACTTTCCTTGGCTTGAGGGAACAATACTTTAGAACTTCCCGCAAGTGAAGCAAATTGTTTACCTGTCATTCGTGTATCAAGCGATGAACCAATAAAATCAGCCCTGTGTCCGAAACGACGTAGCGCTTCTGAAGTAGATTTCCCGACGCAACCGAATTTTTGTTTGGATAATTTAGGTGTCTGTTCAAAAAAATATTTTACGGCATGTTTACTCGAAAAAAAGATCCACTCACAGTCAGGAAGAAATCCAAAACTAACCGGGATTATTTCTATTAAGGCTCTTTCTTCAAGTTTAAATTCATTCCCTTCAAGAACACTTCTCAGATAACTTTCGGTTCGATTTGTTCTGGTTATAAAAACTTTGCAAGGTCGGACAGAATTAATTTTTTCAACTACTCGTTCGGCCAGTTGATCAGGATGAATTGATTCTGCACTTACAGATATTGGAAGAGTATCCCATGATTTCGCCTTTACAACTCTTACGAAATATGTCTCCTTATCATCATCATAAACAGCATACACTCCAACAGGAGTATGACAACCTCCCTGAAAAAGGTTCAACACTTTTCGTTCAATGTCTGAAATACGTCTTACATCAGGATTATCAATTTTCTTTATTAATTCATGAAGCTCAATATCTTTCTCTCTGATTTGTATAGCCAAAATTCCCTGCGCCGGTGCAGGAATAAATTCTGCCGGATCCATTTTTACTACATGGAAATCATTCAAATCAATTTCGAGACGTTCAACCCCTGCAGCTGCAATTAAAATGGCATCGTATTGTCCTTCTTTTAGTTTGATTATCCTTGTAGGAATATTACCTCTTAAGTCGCTTAGTTTAACATCCGGACGAAATGCAAGTAACTGCGATTTTCTCCTGGCTGAAGAAGTTCCAACAGTTGAATTTTTTCTTAAACTAAATTTTTTTTTTGGATCAAATGCCATTTTATTTATGATCAGAATATCCGAAGGATCTTCCCGTGTAGAAACAGCTCCGATTATTAACCCTTCAGGAAATTCGGTAGGAAGATCTTTGAATGAATGAATGGCAATATCGGTTTCCTCACTCAGTAGCGCTTCTTCAATTTCTTTTGTAAAAAAACCTTTTCCTTCTAACTTATCAAGGCTTAACTCTTGTTTAGCATCGCCTTGTGTTTGTATTATTTTTAGTATACAGCTTTGCCCGATTTCCTCCAAAAGACTTTTTATATAATTGGCTTGCCATAGAGCAAGATCACTGCCACGGGTACCTATAATTAGCGGAGAACGCATTTAATTTATTGAAGATTGAAGATTAAGTGAATAAGAAAGTGAAAATAGATTATTCTTTGAATTAAAAAACTGGCGGTTACCTATTTTATTACTTAATTTATAAAAGTTATTATTAATACTAAATAAAAAATTAATATTCACTCTGCAATTTTCAATTTTTAATACTTTTTAATTTCTGCTTTCAAGAATTATCTCTTTTGCAAGTATCATTGGAACTGAAATACATTTCTTTTCCATGTAGTCGAGTACTTTTCCAAGAACTAATTTGGAATGATCATCCAAACTACGAATATCGTCTGCAAAAACTTCATTCAATGCTTTATCTTTTATTTGTCTGATTTTCTCAGGCACATCCTTCATTTTAATTTCAATCTTCCTGGTTTTAAGCATTTGATGAAAGAGTTCAATATTTTCTTCAATTATTTTCTCAGAAGCAATAATTTCATGCTGTCTTTCAATTTTATTTTTTTCTGCAACCGAACGAAGTTGTGAAATATCTATCAGATCGATATCATTATTTTCATAAACTTCCGGCTCAATATTAGAAGGAATAGAAAGATCAATTACAACTTTTGATTTAATATCATTACAAAGTAAAGATGAATAAACTTCGTTCGTGATAATTTTTTCGGAAGATGAAGTGCAAACAATTAATATATCAAACCCTTTGTCAAATTTTTCCAGTTGTTCTATGGGTAAAGCAATGGCAG
Organism: Bacteroidota bacterium; assembly: GCA_031366785.1. GTDB lineage: Bacteria > Bacteroidota > Bacteroidia > AKYH767-A > 2013-40CM-41-45 > JADKIH01. The sequence goes on from JANLOW010000480.1 coordinate 5,243, forward strand.
AAATAGCATCTGTTGAAAGCATTGAAGCCAATTTAACAGCTTTCGAAAATGTACGATTAAAAATTGTGAAGCTTTTAAAGCCGCGTTTGACAAGATATTTGCTAAGATTAGAATTAGTCTCTCCTGCTCCAATCATTACAATTCTGGCGCCCGGTTTGGAATTTCGAATTCTTAATTCTCGCTCTGCCAAAGAAACAACTGAAACGGGATTGTTTGCAATTTTAGTTTCTGTATAAACCTGTTTAGCGGTATTAATAGTTGCTTTAACAACAAGTCTTAAAAAATCTCCCGTTAATCCTTCACTCTTGCATAATTCGTATGCTTTCCGAACCTGTGTAATAATTTCTCTTTCACCGACAACAAGTGATTCAAGCGATGATGCTACTTTGAAAATATGTCTTAAAGCTTTTTCTCCTTCAAAAACTTCGGCGTTTATTACTGCTGAATTTATTTCTTCACTTTCCCAATCACGTCGAAAATGACTAAAAAATTTAATTAAAAAAGTATTATTACATTCATGCTGAGTGGTGAAAACAAATTCAATACGATTACAAGTAGAGATGTATAAAATTTCATTGATATCACATGTATATTTTAAAAACTCCAGACGCTCTTTCCGGTTTTCATCATGCAAAAAAAACAAGTTTAACTCGTTTAAAGGAGTTTGCTTGTGTGTAAATGCAATAATCTTTAACTGATCCAATGAGCTTTTATTTATTCTGACAGCAAAGGTCTAAAAGGTTCTTTTTTCTCTGTCATAACACTGTCATGAAGGATAAAATACAAGTGTTATTTCATTTAAGAAACAAAAAACGATATGATCGTTATCATGAAGATAAAAGACAGATTTCGTTAATAGCTTGTTAAAAAACTTTGCTACAATGCTTTGAGAAGAAAATCCAATCTTTGCAAACCAGAAAGACATTTTACGAAAACAAAAACATCAAAAAAAACCGCATGAATTCCGCACATTGGCACTTGTTATTAAATCATTTTCCGATTATAGGAACCTATTTCAGTACACTTTTACTAATTCTTGGTTTAATGTTAAAAAGCCAACCGATAAAAAATATCGCTTTGGGATTTTTCATTCTTACGACACTTTTTGCAATCCCAGCCTTACTAACAGGTGAGGATGCAGAAGATGTTCTAAGCTCAATAGGACAGAAAAATGAAACGTTTATTCATTCCCATGAAAAACAAGCACAAAATGCTTTTTGGTTCTCCATATCAATTGCTATTCTTTCACTGGGAGCATTGTTAGGAAGATTAAATATTAAAAATAATCGAATATTAATTTTAATCATTCTGATTGCCGGACTAGTTAATTCTGTA
>JANLOW010000490.1:0-1787 GCA_031366785.1 Bacteroidota bacterium
TCACCGGTGCCATCAAGATTCTTATTAGCATAAGCGCCATAAATCGGAAAACCATCGTATGCAAATCCAATTAAAGGTGAATGAATAGTGCTATCTATTGCATACAAACCATCAGCAGCATATAAATTGCAAATAGTAGAGATCACATTCAGATCTAAATTAAAAGCACTCGGATTTTGATGGTGGTGATAATTACCCATAGCAGGATGGCCTTTCGAACAATCAAATCCCAAGCGTTCGCCTACTACAGCATCTCTTGTCCATACACCATCACCCATGCCGCCATAAGGCCCGCCGGCCAACGTACTGTTGGAACTTTTCCAGGAAACTCCATCCCTGTAATCAAACAAAGCAACTCCATTAATGAACAAACCAATATTGCCACCGGTAGTATTTGTAGGAACACCTGTATTTTGTGCCGGGTTTAATGGAATTTTAAATATTGCATTTTGATTAGTTGCAATTGATGGATTGTTATCCAGATAGGGACCACTTACATATGCAGGAATTCCTTTTGTTTTAATGTAAGTCCAGTCTGCTGAATATAAAACCGATTGAACATTTGCCGAATCAGTGTCATTGATCGCTGTAAAATTTCCGCTTTCATAATGTCTACCCATTATACCGGTTGTGTTATGAATCCAGGATGTAATGGTTGGATTTATTTGTGAATAAGATAAAAAGTAAGAAAATATCAAGAATGCCGAATAAATATATTTTTTCATTTTATGTTTATTAATTTTTTTTTTTAAAATTTGATTATCATAATTCCAACTAATGAATTAAATCAAATTCAGTAATTACACCAAATGTAACGGGAATTTTACTCCAGATTTCTAATGAATTTCGATGTTTTACAGAAATATAATAAGGAAGACCATATCTATCTGAAGAGAAGGATAATGAACAAGACCCATCAACATTTAGTATTCCTTTCGCACTTTCAATTAAATTATAAGGTGCAGAATTTGAATGTAACTCTACTAAAATTGTATCTACATCATAATTATTGATACTAAATCCATTATTAAAAAGCATTGGATTCATTAAATGATTTTCTTCATTGTAAAAGCCTTGAATGAATGTTTTAAGCGTTAGTGTTATGGAGGGCAAGCAAACGAATGTTATAACGTTGCTTAATGCATTCGAGTTCGTTCGACATAAAACATTGCTTGTCATTTCACAACTAATTGCATCACCGGGCACCAAATTACTATTTGAATAGGAGTCGCTACCATCACCTGAATTTATGTTATTGAGTTTCCATTGAAAAACGGGATTGTTTCCTCCATTTTGAAAAATAGAATTGATTGTAACATTAGAAGGCGAACAAATATTAATCTTACTGGCATTAATTGTAATCGATGGGATTACAGTCGCATTTACATTCATAGTAATGCTGTTTGATGTTGCAGTAGCTAATGAAGCTGTAATAATAACACAGGTAATTATATCTCCGTTAGCTAGAGAATTGTTCGAATAAGATGAATTGTTTGTGCCAATATTTCCCCCATTTTTTTTCCATTGATAAATAGGAGATATTCCTCCGTTTACAACTGTTGCAATGAATGTAACATTTGTTCCGGAACAAATTGTTGTTGAAGAAGCAGCAATTGAAATAGATAGTGCAGGTGAATAAGTAGTTACGATTTCTGTTATTGAAGTAACTTTTAAAGCTGATTTGATACCATAAAAAGTGGGACCAACAACATAAGGATATGCGGAATTCCAATTTTGATCAACCGTACAGAAATAAGCATAAGTTCCTCCCGGATATTCAGGTGTAA
>JANLOW010000501.1:0-1973 GCA_031366785.1 Bacteroidota bacterium
AATCCACCTGCCAGATCATCGTTGAATTTTTTCGGAATGCTTCCTTCTAATGTTCTTTGTTTCCAGGTTACATGATTTTTACCATCGTCTTTACGCTCCATGGTAATGCAACCTTCAACAGGACAAACAAGTGAACATAAATTACAACCTACACAATTTTCTTCGATGATAGAAGGGATACGATTATTCGGATCTGTAGAAAGTCCAATGGCCTGATGTGCGCCATCTTCGCAAGCAGTATAACAAAGCTGACAACCAATACATTTTTCTTCGTGGATTTCTGCAACAACTTTATATTTAAGATTAAGATCTTCCCAATGCATTATATTCGGCAATGCTTTTCCTCGAAAATCATCCAATGTCTTAAATCCTTTTTCATCCATATAACGTTCTAGTCCTGTTACCATTTCTCTAATTATGCCAAACCCATAATGCATCACTGCAGTACAAACCTGAACAGATGTAGCACCAAGTAAAATAAATTCAACAGCGTCTTTCCAGTTTTCAATGCCGCCAATTCCTGAAATTGGTATTCCTACTCCGGGGTGTTGAGCACAATTCTTCAGCATGTTCATAGCTATAGGTTTTACAGCCGGTCCACAATAGCCGCCATTGGTGCTGTGGCCATCAACGACAGGGAATGAGACAAATTTATCTATGTCAACTCCAATAATGCTTTGAATAGTATTGATGAGCGATATTGCATCACCGCCACCTTCTCTTGCAGCAACTGCTGGTCGGGTGATGTCTGAAATATTTGGAGTAAGTTTTACTATGACGGGAGTTTTTGCTACTTCTTTTACCCAACTTACAATTGTCTTCAATACTTTAGGTTCTTGACCGACGGCAGATCCCATTCCTCTTTCACACATACCATGTGGACAACCGAAATTTAATTCCAATCCATCGGCTCCTGCATTTTCTGCGTCGCGTACGATTTGGTGCCATTCTTCCCGCGATTCCACCATCAGCGAAGCGATAACAGCATGATGAGGAAATCTTTTTTTAACTTCTTCGATTTCTCGGAGGTTATCACTGAGATTTCGATCTGTAATAAGTTCGATGTTGTTGAATCCCATCATTCGTGTATCACGATAATTCAAACCACCGTAACGACTAGAAACATTTACAACAGGAACACCAAGTGTTTTCCATACAGCGCCGCCCCATCCTGCATCGAATGCTTTCATGATCTGATAACCGCTATTAGTAGGTGGTGCCGATGCCAGCCAAAAAGGATTGGGTGATTTTATGCCTGCCAGGTTTGTTGATAGATCTGCCATTGATTAATTTTTTATTTATTGATTATAATTTCCGCAATCGCCTTCGCGGCTTTTTTCCCATCGGCAGCAGCATTTACAACTTCTTGTCCGCCACTCACAGAATCACCTGCCGCAAAATATTTTGGATTTGTAGTTTGAAATTTCTCATTGACAGTAATTCGTCCTTTATTGTCTGTTGTTAATCCATTGATTAAAGAAAGTAATTCTGTCTGTTTGGATTGACCTGTTGCCTTAATTACCCAATCACAATCAATAGTAAATTCGCTTCCGGGAATATTTTCAAGTTTGTCACCGGCTTCTTTCGTACGCATAAATTTCACTCCGCTTACTTTGCCATTTCCGATAATTTCCAGAGGAGAAATATTAAACATTCCCTTAACACCAACACCTTTTGCAAGATCATATTCAAAATCATAGGCTCCCATATTTTCTTTGCTTCTTCGGTAAGCGAGAATTACTTCTTCAGCTCCCATGCGTGAAGATTCGGAAGCAGCATCCATTGCCGTGTTTCCTCCGCCAAGTACTATTACTTTTTTAGGAACTTTAACAGCATGATGATTCATTCGAAGCTTCTCAACAAATTCAACAGCGCCAAAACAATTCTCGAGATTTTCTCCATTAATTTTTAAAACAGATGTCGGACCAAGGCCAATACCAATGAAGATAGAATCGTATTTTTTTTCCAACATT
>JANLOW010000026.1:0-2446 GCA_031366785.1 Bacteroidota bacterium
TCCTTTTTGCGGGCGATCAGCACGCCAAACCGGTTGTATCTGAAAACGCCTGAATGGAAATGTGATTTCATTCTGATGCATTACCACATATCGGGCGAATGGTACTGTGAGATCATAACGCAATCCTTTTTCTGTGAGATCACTTATTTTAATATCCGATCCTTTGCTACGAATATCTTCGGGAACATTTCCAGAATTAAGAATCCTGAATAAAAGTTTGTCTCCTTCTTCTCCGTATTTTCCTTCTAATGTAGATAGATTTTCCATAGCCGGAGTCTCTATCTGTTCAAAGCCAAAAAGATTAAAGGATTTACGGATTGTATCAAATATAAAATTCCTCTTCCGCATTTCATCCGGAGAAAAATCACGCGTTCCTTTAGGTATTGATGGCTTCGACATATTTGTTTTCAAAAAAAAGTCTGCTAATTAATGTTTAGAATTTTTTTTAATTAATAGATCAACATTAATCACTTAAAATTATCATGGATCAAATAATTATTAACTATTAACGAATAACCATTAACAACTAACCAATTACCTCACAAGGCTCTTATACCGAATCCTATGCGGCTGTACATCACCTAAACGTTGCTTTTTATTCTCTTCGTATTCAGAAAAATTTCCGTCGAAGAAATAAACCTGAGAATCACTTTCGAAGGCCAGAATATGCGTAGCAATACGATCAAGAAACCAACGGTCGTGAGATATGATTACGGCACATCCGGCAAAATTTTCCAATGCTTCTTCCAAAGCACGTAATGTATTTATGTCGATATCATTTGTTGGCTCATCGAGTAATAAAACATTGGCTCCTTGTTTTAGAGCAATGGCTAGATGCACACGGTTTCTTTCTCCACCGGAAAGAACTTCAAGTTTTTTGCTTTGATCCGTTCCGCTAAAATTAAATTTCGATACAAAGGCTCGTGAATTCAAAGGCTTCCCTCCTACCATCATCGATTCTGTTCCGCCGGAAATAATTTCATACACTGTTTTTCCCGGAACCAAATCATCATGCGATTGATCCACATAACCAATCTTAACAGTATCACCCACTTTGAAAGAACCACTATCAGGTTTTTCAATTCCCATGATCATTTTGAAAAGTGTTGTCTTTCCGGCACCGTTCGGACCAATGACTCCTACAATTCCTGCAGGAGGTAAAGAGAAACTCAGGTTTTCAAAAAGTACTTTGTCGCCGTATGCTTTCGAAATATTTTCTGCTTCTATAACAACACTTCCAAGTCTTGGACCCGGAGGAATAAAAAGTTCCAGCTTATCTTCTTTCTCCTTCTGATCTTCATTTAACATTCGATCGTAAGCTGCTATACGTGCTTTCGATTTTGTATGTCTTCCTTTCGGTGACAACTTCACCCATTCCAATTCGCGCTGTAATGTTTTCTGTCTTTTACTTTCTGTTTTTTCTTCTTTTGCTAAGCGATCAGATTTTTGCTGCAACCATGATGAATAATTTCCTTTCCATGGTATGCCTTCGCCACGATCTAATTCCAGAATCCAACCAGCTACATTATCTAAAAAATAACGATCGTGAGTTACTGCTATGACTGTTCCTTTGTATTGTTGTAAATGCTGTTCGAGCCAAAGCACCGATTCGGCATCGAGGTGGTTTGTAGGCTCATCGAGAAGAAGAACATCAGGTTCCTGCAGAAGAAGCCGGCAAAGTGCAATCCGTCTTTTCTCACCACCGGATAAGTTAGCAACTTTAGCATCAGGATCCGGGCAACGAAGAGCATCCATTGCAATTTCAATCTTAGTATCAATTTCCCATCCACCGGTTGCATCTATAGCATCCTGAACAACACCCTGACGTTCGATGAGTTTATTCATAGCATCGTCTGTCATCGGTTCGGCAAACTTATTATTGATCAGTTCAAATTCGCGGAGAAGAGCGGCAACTTTCTCTGCGCCTTCCATTACAATTTCTTTTGCCGTTTTTGAATGATCGAATTCGGGTTCCTGAGAAAGATATCCTACCGTATAACCGGGAGAAAAAACTACTTCGCCATTGAATGATTTTTCAATACCGGCAATAATCTTTAAAAGGGTGGATTTTCCGGCACCGTTTAATCCTAAAATACCGATTTTGGCACCATAATAAAATGAAAGATATATGTCTTTTAGTACCTGTTTTTGAGGAGGGTAAATCTTACTGACTCCTACCATTGAAAAAATTATCTTTTTATCGTCTGCCATTTGCTGTTTTTAAAGCTTTTTAATTAATAGTAATGAAACATTTTAGAAATATCCACAAAATGCTTCTTTTTTCTGTGGCGCTAAGGTCGTAAAAAAGGTGAATTATTCTATCCGTATTTGACAGTTTTTGAAGAATTCTGTCAAAACAATAACTCCTTTCTTCTGTATCATATTAAACAATAAAAATACTGATGAACAGAATACTTATCTTTTTAATGATTTCGACGCTGGCTGT
>JANLOW010000039.1:0-14130 GCA_031366785.1 Bacteroidota bacterium
GTACACACATTGTTATCATCGGGATTTATAACAATGTGTGTGATATTTCCGGTTGAAGGTTCACAAGCGTCTAAAGTACAAGCATCATTATCATCTATGATTACAGGAGTATTAGAAATAGTGCCCGTTAAAGGATCACAAGCATCTATAGTACAAAAATCACCATCATCGATAATAACAGGAATATGGAATACTCCAAAAAAATTATCGCAAATATCTATAGTGCAACCATTACCATCATCAGAATTTACAGGATCATGAAATTCACCAGATAAGGAATTGCAACCATCTATTGTGCAAACGTTATTGTCATCGGGATTTATAGAAACATAGGTAAAGATTCCGGAAGCTGGATCACAGACATCTGCCGTACATGCATCTCCATCTTCCTGAATAATCGGAACATGAAATACTCCGTATTCCGGATCGCAGCCATCAATTGTACATAGATTGCCATCGTTTCTGTTGATAGGGTTGTGAGATACACCTGTAATCGGATGACAAGCATCGACAGTACAAGAATCTCCATCATTAATATTAAAATAGGAATGAGATTGACCGAGAATTGGGTCACAAGCATCAATTGTACAAACATTATTATCATCATAATTAACCGGATCATGAAACTCTCCTGTTAATGAATTACATCCATCGGTAGTACAAAGATTATTATCACTTACAATTGGATATGCGATATGGGACAGGCCGGTTATCGGATCGCAATTATCCAATGTACAAACATTATTATCATCAATATTTACATGTGTATGCGAAACCGTACCTGCAAAAGAATTACAAGCATCTGTAGTACAAGCATTATTGTCATCAATATAATTTATTGTGACATTAATCGTAACAACACTATCCAAACCATTCCCGCCAATATAAGTATGACTAAACGGTCCTGATACAGTTGTTGTAACTCCCCATGGTAATTCGAAGAAATCGCATGCGGAAGTATCGAGGGTAAGGGCATTAACTACAATAACTTTAAATGAACAATTAGTAACATTACCCGTAGAATCTGTCGCAACTGTATTCACCGTTGTTGTTCCAAATGGAAAGAATGAACCGGATGGTGGAGTTGTGATTACATTTACTAAACAACTTTCAGCTACACCCACTGTGAAATTTACAACTTTTCCGTAAACGAGCGGATCGGTATTAACAATTGTATCAGCAGGACAAGTTATATGTGGAGCTTCATTATCAGTTACAATTACATTAAACGAACAGTTTACTGCATTACCGGAAGCATCCGTAGCAATTGATGAAACTGATGTTGTACCAACAGGAAATAATGAACCTGAAGGAGGAGTTGAAATAACATTTACCAAACAATTATCTGTTGCTGTAACATTGAAATTAACTGTGGCTCCGCAAATACCTAAATCTGTATTGACAGCAATATTGGCAGGACAGGTAATTACAGGTAATTCAAGATCAGTGACAATTACATTAAAAGTACATTGTACTACATTATGTGAAGAGTCAATTGCAGTATATATTACTGGCGTTGTACCAATAGGAAAAAATTCACCCGGGGAATGATTGCCAGTAAATTTAAATAAACAATTATCGGATGCTGTCGGTTCGGTCCAGTTTACTTGTTTTCCACAGGCTCCTTCGGTATTAACGTTAATATCAGTCGGACAATCGTTTATAACCGGAAGTTCATCATCAGTAACAACTACATTAAATGAACAGGTTGCAGAATTTCCGGAAGGATCGACAGCTGAATAGGTTACTAAAGTAGTGCCGACAGTGAAAGCATCTCCGGGAGCATGATTTCCTATCAGAATATAACTGCAATTATCTCCTGCTGTTGGTTCGCTCCAAAAAATATTTGTCTGACAAGAACTAAAATCAGCAGATGCTAAAATATTTGCAGGACAATTATTTATTACCGGGGGCGTAATGTCTAATACAACGACATTGAAAGTACAATTTGCGGATCCATTTATATTACTAACCGTTACAGTTACAGGCGTTGTGCCAACATTAAAAAATGTATTTGGGTTTTGAGAATAAGTGACTGTAGGAGTTGGATTTCCGGTAGAAGTCGCTAAGAAACTTACCTGAGCGGAACATCCACTGACGGCATTTACGGGTAAAACAACCGGACAAACAATTGTAGCCGGAGGAAAACGGTTTCCAATTTGAAAATCTCCGAAATCAGGTAGTGATAATGCTCCAGTTTTAGTTGAGTTTTGTATTCCCTGAGACGTAGCATACCAGGTAGAACCTGAATAATTACGAACAGCAAAAGTTGAAGGATCTGTTCCGGGATCCATGTCTGTAGGATTTACAAATGTAAATTGGGCCTGATAAGGTAATATACCAGTTACTCCATTGTTAGTTAATGTCCAATAACGGTTTACAGATAAAGCCGGATTTATTCCTGAACCCGGCATTAAAGGATGATCACCGGTAGTTACCTTAGCTATAATACTACCAACACTGTTTGTAGCTGCAGGAAATACAAGATCTATGGGATCGTAACTTGTAGCTTCTCCGATTTCGAAAGATTTATTTGTTGTACCAGAAGCAATTAATTTTTCAAATGTACCATTTACATATTTACCTGCACCTGCACCTGTGACAGAACCGAATAAACCGGAGGTAATTTTAAATGAAGATGTAGTATTGGATTTGCCATTTAAAAAAGTGATTACTCCATTGACAAGAATATTTGCCGTTAATGTAACATTCGCTGTATTATCGATTGTTAAATTATTCATGGTTGTATTACTCAATCCGGGAAACTGTGGTGAGCCTGAATTGAATTTATAATTTGCTAAACTATTAAATGTAGTTATGGTATTTATGCTGGATATTGATCCACCTGTTCCATAAACACCGTTCGGATTTGCAGTGACTAATGTTGCGCCGCTATTTAAATTAATAACTGCATTTCCTGAAGCACCTATACCTGCACTTATTCTAAAAGTGCTGCAATCTAATGTACCACCCGAAAGTACATTCATAGTTCCTATTAATAAAACAGTTGCATTTCTATGAAGTGCAATATTTTGTCCGAGTTTTACATCAGCCCCGGAAGCGACAGTGAAAATGCATGATTCGAAACGAATAGAATCCTGAGCGGTGATTGTTTGAACTGTTGATCCGGCAAATGTTATTCTTCCCAGTACAGAACCTGTTATCAAAGTTTTTCCAGAGGTCTGGGATAAATTTCCTTTTAGTGTTAATACATTGGCACCTGTTCCTGTAGAGAAATTATAAGTACCTCCGTTTATATTAAGGTTACCGTTAATAGTAAATGGGAAAATTGTTGTTCCAGTATTCTGCCGGAATTGTCCTGACAACAAAGTGAGATCACCGCCAAAAGTCATCGGCTGTTCGAGTTCGAAATTGGCAGTACCACCGATGATTACATTATTATAATTCGGTCCGCTTAAAACATATAGCAAAGGAATGATCCGATCGGAAGAAGAAGTAAATTTAACAGTACTTCCTGTTACTGTATAAAAACCAATACTGGCAGTCAAGGCTGCACTGATTTCAATTACACCGGTTGATGATAAAACACGATCACCTCCTCCACTGTTTATAATACTTGTATATTTTACGGCAGGAACAAATTGTGTTTGTGTACCCATGAAGTCGACCGTACCTGAACCGTTATTGAAGGCATTAGCACCAACAATAAAAGTATCCAATATTCCTGTTGTTCCTGTAGCCCAAGTTCTTCCTCCTGTACTGGTACAAATTAAATCCCAGTAAATTGCTGCAGTTATAGTTTGAGTAAATGCAGATGCATATTCAACAGTACTAGGGATTGCTATTTGCCCAATGGCCGGAACTGTTGCATTTTGTAAAACAAGTTTAGAGTATGATGAAATATCTATTGGTCCTGTAAATGCAAATGTGGCCGGTACAGTAAATATTATATTCGAGACACTGTCACCGAGTATAACTTTTGATCCCGCTCCTGATACAGTCCATCCAGCGGCTATCGTTGGTGAAAGGTTATTTCGTATATTAAAAAGTTGACCGGCATTGGTGAAATTGGTTGGTTGAGTACCGCTACCATCTATATTTTTTCCCCAGGATGTAGTTAAATTAAGATTACCGGATGACTTTGAATAATAAGTTACAGGTTCAATAGGAATGTAAATTTCATCGAGTCTTGCAGTTTCACTGGATCCTGTTGAATGATTGTAAAGTGCGCCTAAATATTTTAAATTCTGTCCGGTGAATATTCCATCTGTACCGGATCCGCATTGTGATGAAGAATAACTGACATCTGAAAAATCATTATCGTTAGAATCGACGGCGTCTATGAATAATTGCCATAGATTAGTAGAAGGAGTATAAATTACTTTAATTGCTAGGTATTCATCGCCATAATTCCCACAGCTTACTATATTAACAAGGTTTGCATCTGTAGATAATCCACCGGTGAATCGTACAATTCTAACAGGGTCAGTAGAAGTAGATGGAGTACCGAGTACAACTGCATAACCATCAGCCGTTAAAAAATTTGAAGTAGTGGCTCCAAGAATTATAGCAATTCCATAATTATTGGAAGCAAATCCTGATGGATCAGTTCTTGTCTGCTGAATTTTAAATTGCCAAATCAGTTGTATTGTATTAGAAGCAAGAACCGTATTATAATTTGAAGAACAATCTCTGAATACATATTCTCTGGCGGCAGAAGAACTTGAGCTTAGTCTAAGATTATTGTTGTTAATATTACAACCTGTTGTTGTGGTGCTGCCTGTTTCTATTTCAGACCAGGCCGGTGCTCCTAAAGTCGTACCGCCAACAGTTGCACTGCTTGAACGATTAAAATCATCCAGCAACTGCTGAGCATCGACAATAATTGTCTTCAGAATTAATACTGTAGTGAGTATTAATCCCCTATAAAAATTTCCAGGTGTGTTCATTTAAGCTACAGTTTTTTCATTTATGGCCACAAAAAGTTACTTAATTTAAGCTTGAAGATGAAGCTTTAGAAAAATTAATGTGTTATGGTAGTATAGTATTTGGCCAAGGTAATAATAAACTTGGCCAAAAATTTCTAAAAGCTTTCAAAGGCCTTTAGTAATAGGGTATTCAGGATGTAAATATCAGTCAAAAAAACATCCCTCAATAAGAAAAAAAATAAAATTTTTTCAACAATTAATGATGGTTTTTTTGGAACCATCTTTTCAGAAAAAACTCTTTTTTGTTGTCATTCCAGTGTTTTGAGGAGCGTTCACTTTTTTTTATCATCTTTCTGGTATTCTTTGTTTGTAATTTTAAATGGCGCTTTACTCCTTTTTCGGTATTTTTAGCAATCTGTTGTTGTTGCTTTAACTTTTTCTTATCAGCAACCTGTTGCTGGTGGCTGCCTGACGATGGCTTTGGCGAACGTGCATTAATATCCTGTGCTTTTACGGGACTATTTATTATAAATAAAAACAAGGCAATTATGATGAATAATTTTTTTTTAAAAACAGATAATTTTAAATTTTGATTCTTCATCGATTGATATTTTTTCTGAATACAAAAATATTTCTTTTATTAAATAATAGTACTCGTAACAATATAAATTTGCAATGACTGATTTATTTAAATAGTCAAAACAAACAAAAATTGAAACGAAATTAATAATCGGAAATTTTAATTTAGCTTTTCACCTCTAAATCCATTCCACATTGAGGACACTGGCCGGCTGTATCGCTTATAACTTCAGAGTGCATCGGACAAGTATATTCTGTTTTTACTGTATTTGTTTTTACAGTATCCATTCCACCGGATTCCTGTTTGTTTTCATTACCTTTACATGCATAAAATGTAAGTATGATTAAAACATAAGATAATAGCTTCATTTATTATTTTTTTAATTTACACTGCAAATATAATAGCGAAAAACTTTTAGATGATCTTACTTAAAAATACTTATTACACAAAGAGGTTATTAATTCCTTTTATAATTGCAATTCTTTATTTTTCATGTAAAAAATCATCAAACAATGAAACAATACCAAACGTTCCGGTAAGTTTTACTGTTTATTTAAGTCTGCCGCAATATGTTACTTTAAACAGTGTTGGAGGTTATATAACAATACCGGAATATGGTTATCGAGGTATAATTGTTTTCCGAAGGTCTCAGGATGAGTTTGTGGCATTTGACCAGGCTTGTCCTTTTGATCCTACTGTTACAGGAGCAAAAATCGTAGTAGATTCCAGCGGGATCACAACCGTTGATCCAAAATGTGGCAGTAAATTCAACCTATATGATGGTTCCGTACTTCATGGACCGGCGACTCGTCCAATGAAAAGCTATAATTCAGTCTTTGATTCCGGTACCAATTCTGTTTATGTTAGCAATTGATTTTAAGAAAACTTCAAACGGAATACATGAGATTAGGTTGATTGTTATCAATCTAATGAGAATTATCATTCTAAATAGTGACAATTTAGCTTAAATTTTAACTTTTTAAAATAACAATTGCTTAATTAGTTTGTTCATCCTGTTAATTTGTTAAAAGAATCTATTAACTTTCATGTCTAAAGAAATGGCCCCTCAAATTATTCGAAGGGAGACTTTAGGACAAATTAAAAATATTTTAACTTTCATTTACGAAAGATGATATCATTAAAAAAAAACTCCATATTTTTGGTTCAAATGAATTTGAAATTGTAATTTTGAAAAAGAAATAAATATAGTCTACAAACATCTCTTAAACATGAATACAGGTTATGGCAACTAAAAAGAAATCAGCAAAAAAATCAAAGGCAAAAAAGCCTGCGAAGAAAAAATCTCCTGCTAAAAAAGCAAGTAAAGCAGGTTCTGCAAAAAAAGCGGTGAAGAAAAAATCAGCAGCTAAACCTGCAGCAAAAAAGAAATCACCTAAAAAAGCGGTGAAGAAAAAAACTGCAGCTAAAAGTCCGGCTCCTAAAGCTGTTGTAAAAAAATCAGTAGCTGCTAAGAAACATTCTCCAATGCCTGCTGCAAAAAAAATCGTAGCAAGTAAACCTGTTCAAAAACAGGCATCGGTAAAATCAATTTCAAAACCATCAAAGAGCCACGAAAGTAATAATCGTGAAAGAATGGTTGTCGAAACAGATATCATAGAAATCGTTCCAATGGAATCAGAAACTATTGATGGTGCTGATGAATCATTACCGATTGATGGTGATATGAAAGATTTTGACGATGCAGGCCCTGCAAACGATTTCGATGAGGATGATGATTTTTAAGTAAGAGACAAGAATCAAGAGACAAGAAATCGTTTTTAATATTTCTTGGCTCTTGATTCTTGTTTCTTGACTCTTTTATTATATTGTATAGATCGCTCCTCCGCAACTATTCTTGCTTGCACCGGTAACGGTTTTCAGGCAATTAATTTCTTTTCTTATTCTTAGAACACCAAGGAAAGCAAAAATAATAGCTTCCTTAAATTCTATTATTTCTCTTTTAGGAATTATTATTTCTGTATTGTTGTTATTAATAATACATTTTACAAGAAAACCATTCAAAGCACCCCCTCCTGTAATCAACATTTTTTTCCCCTTTTTTGTTTTCCCGGTAATATTTGCAATCTGCAAAGAAATATGTTCGCAAAAAGTTGACAAAACATCTTCAGCACTTAAATTGAAAGAATCAATAAGAGAAATTACATCTTTTTCTACATCTTCTCTTCCCAATGATTTTGGAAATGTTTTTGAATAATAA
This sequence comes from Bacteroidota bacterium, assembly GCA_031366785.1. Lineage (GTDB taxonomy): Bacteria > Bacteroidota > Bacteroidia > AKYH767-A > 2013-40CM-41-45 > JADKIH01. The sequence goes on from JANLOW010000039.1 coordinate 7,688, forward strand.
GGCAGACGGTTTAGACTATTTAATAATGCAGTATTGATTTTACCACAAGCCGCAATTCGTCCGTCGTTGTCAAATGCAACCCCTTTTTTCAGTGCATAATAATTTAAAATAAGGTTGCATGCACAAATATCAAAAGCAAGTCTTACATTATTTTGATCAAAAGAAATATTTGCAATACCTCCCAGATTCAAACAATAATCGGCATCAGGAAATAAATATTTATCCCCAACCGGTACTAACGGTGCACCTTGTCCGCCAAGTGCAAGATCTAAACTTCTAAAATCACATATAACCGGAAAACCTGCATGCGCCGCAATATTAGCTCCTGATCCAATTTGTTTCGTAAAACACCTTTGTGGTTGATGAAAAACCGTATGACCATGCGATGAAATATAATCAGGACTTAGAGTATATTTTTTACAGAAATCTTTTACCAGAGTTCCCAAAAATTTGCCATAGCTGCAATCCATTTCAGATATTTTTTCTGCACCGGCATTGTGAATCTCACCAAGATTTTTTTTCCAAAATTCATCGTAGACAATAGTCTCTCCATGTATTAATCGAAAAGACCAAATAGTATCAAAACTAAATTCGCAATAAGCAATGTCAACACCATCGAGAGAGGTGCCTGACATTAGGCCTATTATTTTATAAGTGGGCATGGGGGATTTGTATCAGGTATCAGGTATCAGGTATCAAGTATCAAGTATCAAGTTGCTAGAGACTAGAGACTAGAGACTAGAGACTAAAGACTAAAGACTAAAGACTAGAATTAAGGAGTAAAGATTTGTATTAATTATGTTTTAAAATGTGATTATTAATAATTAAAGATGATCTTATTTTTGGGGGGATTTTAAAATTGAAATGTCAAAATAAGTTGTATTAAACACAGAATTGAAGTCCTTGTTAATGACCTTCAAAACGTGTACGTTTGTTTCCACAATAAAAGAAAGAATTAACAATAATATTCCATAAAGGGAATAAGAATTTCAACAATCTGAATATGAATATTGAATTGAGTGAAGAACATATAATGATTCGCAATGCTGCACGTGATTTTGCGCAAAATGAGTTGAAACCAGGTGTCATAGAACGCGATGAACATCAAAAATTTCCTCATGAACAGGTGAAGAAAATGGCTGAGTTGGGATTTATGGGTATGATGGTAAGTCCAAAATACGGTGGTGGCGGAATGGATACGATTTCATATGTTTTGGCAATAGAAGAAATTTCTAAAGTGGACGCATCAGCTTCTGTAATAATGTCTGTAAATAATTCTTTGGTTTGCTGGGGACTGGAGGAATTTGGGACAGAAGAACAAAAGCAAAAATATCTTGTTCCACTTGCTAAAGGCGAATTAATCGGTGCTTTTTGTTTAAGTGAACCTGAAGCAGGATCGGATGCAACATCACAACATACAACTGCAATAGATAAAGGAGATCATTATCTTTTAAACGGCACTAAAAACTGGATAACCAATGGTTCTACGGCTTCCACTTATCTTGTCATGGCGCAAACAGATGCTTCCAAAGGTCATAAAGGAATTAATACATTGATTGTTGAAAAAGGAATGCCCGGTTTTACGATTGGACCAAAAGAAAATAAATTAGGCATACGTGGCAGTGATACTCATTCATTAATGTTTACAGATGTAAAAGTTCCTAAGAGTAATAGAATCGGCGAAGATGGTTTTGGTTTTAAATTCGCAATGAAAACATTAAACGGCGGCCGAATTGGAATTGCTTCACAAGCACTCGGTATTGCTTCAGGTGCGTATGAACTTGCATTAAACTATTCTAAAGAAAGAAAATCATTCGGATTACCTATTTCCCAGCATCAGGCTATACAATTTAAACTAGCAGATATGGCTACAGAAATTGATGCTGCGCGGTTGCTTTGCTTCAAAGCTGCTTGGATGAAAGATAATGGAATGGATTATGTTTTATCAGCTGCAATGGCAAAACTTTTTTCTTCAAAAGTAGCAATGGATACAACGATAGAAGCTGTTCAAATTCACGGTGGCTATGGTTTTGTAAAAGAATTTCATGTGGAACGCATGATGCGTGATGCAAAAATTACTCAGATATACGAAGGCACTTCCGAAGTTCAAAAAATGATAATATCCCGCGCCGAGCTCAATAAATAATATAGAATTTTCAATAACAGCTCTAAAGAATTCCAGAAATGAACCGGATACGGATCATTATATTTTTTTTAATAATTGCCTTTGGTTCTTGTACTCCACAGAAAAAACTTATTTATTTCCAGGGAGAAATTCCGTCAATAAGTAATGACAGTATTTATAAAGCACGAATATATTCCAGTGATCTTTTATTAATAAATATTTTCACAATTAATAGTGAAGCATATCCCTATCTATCATCCCCTAAAGATGTTCCCGGAGCAGATAACCATTCTGCGTATGAGAAAGGAAATGTGGTTAATGAAAACGGAGAAATTAAATTACCACTTATTGGAACTGTTTTACTGAAAGGACTGACTATTTCTCAAGCTTCAATTTTATTGGAACAAAAATTTAAAGAATTTATAATTGACCCAATTGTTACCATTAAAAAATTAAATTTTAAAGTCACCGTTTTAGGCGAAGTAAATAAACCCGGCACCTATCAGATCTCCAATGAAAAGGCCACATTACCTGAAGTTCTCGGACTTGCCGGAGATCTTTCCCAATTTGCTGACAGACAAAATTTAAGAATTATCCGTGATGAAAACGGACAAAGGTTTGACCTTTCTCTTGATCTGACTGATGCTAAATCATTGTCCGCTTACAGCTATTATTTGCACCCTGATGATATTGTTTATGTCTCTCCATTGCGTCGGAAGGCATTTCAAAATATCAGTCCTTCAGTAACTGTTTTTACTTCTATACTTACATCTGCTGTCGTTGTTCTTACTTTTCTTTACGTAACGACAAAATGAAAAACACAGAAGAATATCGCCGTAATGAAGATGAAATTGATTTGCGTATGCTTTTTTATAATCTGAAAAAGCATTGGTTCTATTTTCTTTTTTCAATTCTGCTGTTTTCCGTCGGGGCTCTGTTATACATTCGTTATACTCTTCCTGTTTATGAAGCAACGACAAGTGTTATAATTAAAGATAATAAAAATGCCTCTAAGAATATTGAAGATATTCTGTCGGGCGACATGTTTGGAAATAACAAAAATATAGCAACAGAAATAGGTATTCTTCAGTCACGTTCTGTTCTTGAAAAAACTTTTGAAAAGCTAAATCTTAATGTCAGCTTTTATTCAAAAAGCGGCATATTAAATTTTCCTCTTTACAAAACCACTCCATTTGTTGTCAAGGTACTTACTATTGCAGAAGGTATTTATGAAGAAGAATTCCATATTTCAAGTTTTGATTCTTCCCGATTTAAATTAGAAATTGAGGCTGACAATCGTTTTGTAAAAAATTTCAAATACAGCGGAACGCATGCTTATGGAGAAGAAATAAAAACTCCTTACTTCACATTAATTATTTCCCGAAACTTACCTGCTTTTTCTTTTTCTAAAGATGAAAAATATTTTTTTACTGTAAATTCCGTAAATAAATTACTGGCTTATTACAAAGAGAATATGTCAGTAATGCCATTAAACAAAGAAGCGACAATTGTACAGATTACTGTTTATGATAAAAATCCTGAACGAGCTCTAGACTTCCTGAATACGATTGGAAAGGTATATATAGGACGTGATTTAGAGGACAAATCGTCTGTGGCAGCGCTTACTCTTAAATTTGTTGACGAACAATTGGAAGAAATCAGCAAGAAATTAAATGCTTCTGAAATTGAATTACAGAAATTCAAAGAACAGAAAGGAACCGTTGATTTGAGCGAGGAGTCTAAAGCATATCTGGAAAGAGTTACTTCTGTTGATGAAGATCGTGTAAAAGCAGAAATAAATCTTCGTTCTCTGGATTATCTGTATGATTATGTTTCAGGAAATAAAGACGTTGAAACACTGGCTCCATCAAGTTTGGGAAATCCGGATCCGTTGCTTGTTGATCTTATAACGCGCTTGAAGGGAATGCAAAGCAAACGCAAAGGGATTATTTATGGAAGTAGTTCGCAATCACCTGCGATCAAAATTCTCGATGAACAAATTGAACAAACAAAAAAAGCGCTGATTGAAAATATTAACAGCATCCGTAATCTTACATCAACCAGTTTAAAGGGATTAAATAGTCAACTTTACGAATACGAAAACTCTATTCGTAAAATTCCAAATTTAGAAAGGGAACTTTTAGGAATCCGGCGAAATTTTACTGTGAATGAAAATATCTACCTATATCTTTTACAGAAAAAAGCAGAGACGGGTATTGCGAAAGCTACGGCTGTGTCAGACAATAAAGTACTAGATGATGCTTCCGTAGAAGAAACGCCTGTAATTCCAGATAAGAAAACTGTAATAATTTTTACAATCCTTCTTGCACTCTTATTGCCTGCAATTATTATTCTACTTCAAGGATATATTAAAAACACAATTAATAATAGGGAAGATATTGAGAAGCTCACGAAAATTCCGATCATTGGTGTTGTTGGACATTTAAAAACAGGAGAGAAATTAGTAGTTTCTAAAAATCCAAAATCTTCTATTGCAGAAGCATTCCGTTCAATTCGTGCCAACTTAATGTATTTTGGACTTACCGATCAAAATAAAATTATTTTAATAACATCTTCTGTTGGTGGAGAAGGGAAATCTTTTACAACATTAAATCTTGCTACTGTTTTATCGCTTCAACATCATAAAGTAATAATTGTAGGAATGGATCTTCGAAAACCGCAATTAATTAAGGAACTTGGCGTGGAAAATAATGATGGAGTTAGTACCTTATTAATCGGAAACACTACTCTCGAAAAAGTAATTCAAAAAACTACTATTGATGGACTTGATATTATTTCTTCCGGGCCAATTCCTCCTAATCCGGCAGAACTATTGTCAAAAAAAGAAACTAAAACTGTACTCGATAACTTAAGAAACAAATACGATTACATAATAATCGATACCCCACCGATTGGAATTGTCAGCGATGCTATGTTGCTTATGAATTATGCTGATATAAATATTTTTATCCTTAGAGAAAATTATTCAAGAAAAGAGTATTTAAGATCAATTAATAATTATTACACAGAAGGAAAAATTAAAAATCTTTGTATCCTATTTAATGATGCAGGAACAAACCAGCGCTATGGTTATTACAGTGACGGTTATTATGAAGAAGATAAGAAAAAAGGAAATTGGTTGAAACGGATAAAAAATTAATCTGAAAATTTTTCCAATAGAAATCCTTGCAAAAGAAATTGATTTCCAAATAAATCAAAGAGCTTCCATAATTTTTTCCATTTTGGAAGACCTTGAGCCTTTAATTAAAATATAGGAATCTTCAATTGGATTTTCCTTAAGCCAGGAAGTGGCTTTTTCTGAATCATCGAAATAACGTCCTTTAATTTTATCAGAAAAATTTTTAAAATTTTCGCCTACTAAAATAATTTTATCATAGCTTTCCCCTGCAAGAATTGTAGCTATCTTTTGGTGCTCAGCTAAACTTTCAACACCAAGTTCGGCCATTTCTCCGAGGAAAACAATTTTATGTTGTGCTGAAATATTTTTAAAATTATCAAGAGCTGCAACCATACTTGTCGGATTTGCATTGTAGGCATCAAGAATGATAGTATTGCTTTTCTTCTTAATAATTTGTGATCGGCTATTATCGGGTATATAACTTTCTATTGCATCATTAATATCATCGGGATTAACGTCAAAAAAATTCCCTATACAAATTGCACTAAGAATATTTTCGAAATTATATTTGCCAATAAGTTGAGAATTAATAATTCCATTTTTATTACCGCATTTCCAATTTATTTTTAAAAATGGATGCTCGCTTTCCAATTCGCCGATGCAATAAAACTCCTGACCAGTTCCATATAAAATAGTTTGAGGAAATTTAAATTCTTTTGCCATTGCTACTAAGTCATTACTATTTCCATTCAGAAAAATTCCTTTTCCGTGATTTGAAATCCACGAATAAAGTTCACCCTTTCCTTTTTTAACACCTTCAAATCCTCCGAAACCTTCAAGATGTGCTTTACCGACATTTGTAATTAGTCCGTAATCCGGTTCTGCAATACGACAATAACTATCGATTTCATTCTGATGATTGGCACCCATTTCAATGACGACAAATTCGGTATCTGTTTTTATAGATAAGATTGTAAGTGGAACACCGATGTGATTATTAAGATTTCCTTTGGTAGCAACGGTTCTGTATTTTTTTGTAAGAACATTTTTTATAAGCTCTTTACTTGTCGTTTTTCCGTTTGAACCTGTGATAGCGAGAAAAGGAATTTTCAATTGATGACGGTGAAAGTTCGCGAGTGATTGAAGAGTTTCTAAAACATCATCGACAAGTAAATATTG
>JANLOW010000087.1:0-2940 GCA_031366785.1 Bacteroidota bacterium
AAACCTGGTTGCTTTCATTGTTTTGCAGATGCTGGTTATTCATATTCCTTTATTAGTTGCATTGGTAACCGGCGATTTGGTTTCAGGAGAAGGAGCAAGTGGTACTATTCGGATGTTAGCAACAAAACCGATTTCGCGGACTAATTTATTGTTGTCTAAATTTATTGCAGGAGGTGCTTATACTTTTTTAATTATTCTTTGGCTTGGAATTATGTCTTTTATAGTTGGAAAATTATTATTCGGCTCCGGCGATTTAATGGTTTTAAATAGCGATGGTTTAGTTATATTACAGATGGACGATATCGACTGGAGATTTCTTTCCGGATTCGCAGTCGCATTTCTTGCGCTATTAACAGTATCATCGCTTTCTATTTGCTTATCTACTTTTACAGATAATTCTATTGGCCCAATTGTTATTACAATGGCTATTATAATTTTATTTACGATTATAGGAACTTTAGACGTAAAAATATTTGACAACGTGCGTCCATATTTATTTACTACTCACATGGCCTCCTGGCGTAGTTTTTTTGAAGAACCTGTACCGAAGAATGAAATTTTAAAATCAATAATTATACTTTTAACGCATAATGTTGTTTTAATATTTATCTCATTATATAAATTCAATAAAAAAGATATAATCTCTTAATGAATATAATCTTTAGAATATTAATTGTATTGATTTTACCTCTGAATTTATTTTCTCAGGATGCTTCGCAAAGTATTGCAGAACTCATGGCAAAGATGAATAGAATAACTGATTACTCAGCGGATGCTGTTATCAAGTCTGATATTCCTCTTATTAAAATTCTTGCAGTAAGAGCAACCATTTATTTTAAACAAAAAGATAAGTTCCGAATTGTTTCAAAAGGAATTGCAATTTTACCAAAGCAGGGTTTTGTAGATATTTCAAAATTACTCTCTCAGATGGATGGATATACTTCAATCATTGCAGGATATGATAATGTTTCAAATATTAAAGCCCAGATTATTACAATTTTTCCTGTCAATGATACAAGCGATTTGATTCTCGCAAAACTTTGGGTTGACACGGATAGAGATATTATTTTGAAATCACAAATCACATCACGAAGCAACGGAACGGTAACTATAGAGTATTCTTATAAAACGCAAAATGAATTTGGCTTGCCAGATAGCATGGTGTTTATTGTTGATGTCAAAAAATTTAAAATTCCGAAAGGCGTTGCTACTGACATTAACCGTACTTCTTCAATTGATGAAGTAAAAAAAACTGCTAAAACCGGAAGAATATTTATTAATATTACTAATTATAAAATTAATAAAGGTATCAGTGATGATGTTTTTATAAAAGAGTAATAAATGAAATTGTAATCTCCAAATCTAAAATGAATCCCAAAATTGGTTCTATAATTGCTTTTTTAGTTGCTGTTGCCGGAGTTCTTTTCCTTTTTAATAAGAGTTATATTTTTTCATTTAATCCTGTAACAATTTTTATTCAAGTGTTTTCAATGGGTCTCATGATTTGGGCGCGTTTTACCTTTGGTCTACGGAGTTTTCATGCTGCTGCAAATACTACACAAGGAGAATTAGTGACTAATGGTCCGTATCGCTGGCTCAGGCATCCGATTTATGCTTCCCTAATTTATTTTTTCAGTGCATCAGTGATTGCTTATCCATTTATCGAAACAATAATTGGATTTTTAATGATTAGCGGCGGACTGTATGTTCGAATGATATTAGAAGAAAAATACTTGATTGAAAGATATAAAGAATACGCTGAATATTCTAAAAACACTAAAAGAATAATTCCTTTTTTATTATAAAAATTTTGCACCCATTAAATTGCTGAATTAATTTCGTAATATTTTTAACTATGAAAAATGAAAATAAAAAAACTATAAGTGTAAGTATATCTGTTAATGCGCCAATAGAGAAAGTTTGGGAACACTGGAATGTTCCAAAGTATATTACTCAATGGTATAATGCATCTGATGATTGGCATGCTCCTTATACGGAAAATGATTTAAAAGTCGGAGGGAAGTTTAAAACAACAATGGCTGCTAAAGACGGAAGCGCCGCTTTTGATTTTGAAGGTGTTTATACTTCAATTGTTAAAAACAAACAAATTGAATACACAATCATTGACGGTAGAGATGTGATTATAAAATTCTTTACAGAGAATAATGAAACGGTAGTCGAAGAAACGTTTGATCCTGAAAATATTAATTCAATTGAATTACAAAGAGGTGGTTGGCAAGCTATTCTTAATAATTTTAAAAAACACGTTGAAGAGGTTGAATAGCGATATTTAGTTCGATAATTTTTGAAATTAAATCAGAACTAAAAAATTAATCACCGCCGCCAATTCGTTTTAATTCTGATTCACTTCCTGCTGCACGTTGGCGCAAACCTTTCATTTGTTTATTTCCAAATCTCCATGTTATTGAAGCACGAAATTGCTGACTTTCCCAATTTCCATGTGCACGTATTATTATTCCGGCATAAACATTACGGCTATCCCATGGAGCTGTTTCGAATACGTCTGTTAAAGTGAGTTTCAATGTTGCCTGATCTTGGAATAATTTCTTCTGTAAGCCAAGATCTAATGAACCGGAAGGTTTACTAACATAAGCACCACCCCAAACGCCACCTGAATTATACCATCCTGAAATTTCTAATGTAAAATTGGACGGAAGTTTTAAAGTATTTTGTCCGTAAAAATTAAAAGTGGTAATTGATGTATTGATTTTTTTATTTCCGCCAAAATCTGCTTTGTATGCCTGATTAACCACTCCTATATTAAAATATATGCTGTACCATTTAAATGGTTGAAGTGAAGAACTTATATTTAGACTTAAAACATCTTCTGTTGCCAGATTCTTTGAAGTTAAATAGCTTTTTCCACCGGGAATCGTATCAGTAATTTGTGCAAAGAAATCTGTTGTATGGCTATACCCA
>JANLOW010000107.1:0-2029 GCA_031366785.1 Bacteroidota bacterium
GAAATAAAATCAATTCGTGATGGTAAAGCATCGCTTAATGAAGCATTTTGCATTTTCATGGAAGAGGGGTTATGGATTAAGAATATGCATATTGCTGAATACAGTCATGGCTCTTACAACAATCATGAACCTAAAAGGTTAAGAAAATTATTATTGAATAAAGCCGAGCTATTAAAGCTTCAATCGAAGATGAAAGAAAAGGGAAATACCATAATACCTATTCAACTTTTTTTTAATGAACGGGGGATTGCTAAAATTGAAATAGCATTAGCACGAGGGAAAAAGATGTTTGATAAAAGGGAAGACATAAAGAAGAGAGATGTGGAGAGAGAGATGAGTCGGGAGGAATAGTTTGAAAATTTTAGAATGAGTTAGTAAATGTTGTCTGGTAAAAATTAATATTTCGTCCCTACGGGACTTTCGACAAGTTTTGTTTTTTATTTATTACCGTTATTTCGCTCCTAACGGAGCATTTAGAATTCCTTCGTCCCGCTAGGGACGAAATATTGGAAGAATAGAATAATCCGTAAAAGCAAGCCCCTTTAGGGGTGAAATATTTTGTGCCCTTAAATTCATATAATGATTAGAGGAATTAACATTATTTCTCAGGACTTCAGAAAGGTGCTAATTTGAAAATAAATAATTGCGTAGAAACTAATAGGTAACATTTTTCAACAGACTTGGCCGATAGTTATTATTCTTAAATTTTCAAATAATAAAAAAGCCGTTCATCTGTAGATGAACGGCTTTTAAATAATAAATAATAATTATTAGAAATAGAAACTAAAAAATACTGAACCAGAAGCATTATCAACATCAAGGCCGAAATTTGAACTACCACCTGATTTAAAAGTAGTAGATGCCGGGCCTGCAGTAGTACCATTGTAAGCTTCAACTGTAGTTTCGCCTTCACCGGTAGATCCAAGACCTAGACCCCAACCGTATTCAAGACCGAAAGACATTTTTGCTGCAAAGAAATATTCTGCACCAATAAATCCTCTTACTCCAAAACCGAAAGTTGAACCTGATTTATCTTTTGTTACATAATTACCAGCACCAAGAATATTACTGCCAAAATCATTTCTTGTAGGTGTTTGAGTTGCAGATGTAATGGCATTACCGTATGTATAATCGGTATTGTCAGAACCTAACATAATATAAGCTTCAGCACCATAATATCCCTGAACACGACCTTTGCCGCGGTATTTTTGAATACCTGCGCCAAGAGTAACATTCATCTCGCTAGATTTTTTAGTATCTAACACTGTTGATAGTGGACTTGCAGTAGAAAGAGAAAAAGCGTCTTGTGAAGAGCTTCCAAAACCAATTCTTACTTTACCACGAATAGCAGAGTTAGCAGAAGTCATCATTTTTCCGACGATGGTCATGTTTTGCAAATACTGATTTGAAAAAGCACTTGGACCACTATCTCTGAAAAAAGTACCTAAAGGAGCAGCGTCGACGCTAATTGACCAATCTCCACTTTCAGGTAAAATTGATACTCCTTCTTTCGATGTCATTGTTTGCGCATTTGCAAATGCTACAGCAGAAACAAAAGCAACAGTTAACATTAGTTTTCTCATTTTTATGTGTTTTTTGGGTTTAGATTATAATAATAGCGCAAATTTAACACGGAATAAAAACACCAGTCAAGCTTTTCATATACTTTTCCACTTCGTTTTGTTCATACAGCTTGAAATCAAAAGATTAATTATAGATGCAAGAATAAAGAGCCAGGAAACAAGATTAATTTAATATGTATGGAATTTTGAATAGAATGTTAAATTATTTTTAAAAATGAAATAGTTATAAACAGTCAAAAAGATATGATAATGAAACTATTAAAGTTGTTTTTTTGTCATTTTTTGATTATTTGTTAGAAGTTTTAACGATAATAATAATATGATTAAAATAAAATTATATAAATTGGCCAAAATTTAAGGAAACAATTGTTTAACCAAAACTAAACTATATGAGAAAAGCATTTACGCTATTCGCGCTATTGTTGGCATTGCTAAGCATGCAAGCA
>JANLOW010000121.1:0-1842 GCA_031366785.1 Bacteroidota bacterium
TGTTTCAAATAATTCTCTTTCTAATTGTTTTACAGTAAGAGCAAGCTTTGATCCGAATGACAAGGAAGTTTATCCTGCAGGTATCACCGACACGTCTCAACATTGGTTAACATATACTATTCGATTTCAAAATACAGGTTCGGCACCGGCCGATAATATTTATATTCTTGATACGCTTGATAATAACCTGGATGTTTCCTCTTTTAAATTGCTGGCATCTAGCCATCCGTTATATGCCCAGATTTTAGAAGGAGGAATAGCACGATTTAATTTTCCAAATATTAATTTACCTGATAGTAATGCAAATGAACCGTTTAGTCATGGTTACGTTCAATACAAAATAAAATTAAAAGATATTCTTGCAATCGGAACACAAATTAATAACACTGCGTATATTTATTTTGATTTCAATGCTCCTGTTGTAACGAATACAACTTCAAATACAATTGATATTGTTAATGGAATTTCCTCACAAACAAAGTTGATGCAATTAAAAATTTGGCCTGTTCCATTTGAAAATACTTTTATTATTCAGACAGATGAATCTGTAACAGGGTCAGATTTTTCAATTGTAAATTTAATCGGCAGTGAAATAAAAAGTGGAAAAATTAATTCAACACTTATGAAAGTTAATTCAGAAAGCTGGTCCAGCGGCATTTATTTTCTTCGCATTGAAAATATGAATGGCGCAGTATTGAAAAAACTTATTAAAAAATAATATTGTCTTAGTGCACTTTGTGGTTAACCTTTGTGTACTCTGTGGTTAAAAACTGCCCTTGCAATTAGGAACTAACATGAATAATGAAACATTCTTATTAACCACAAAGTTCACAAAGGTTAAGCACAAAGAACTCAAAGTTTGTATGGCGAATGTTCATAAAACAGGATAGAAGAGTATAAATTTGAAAATTGAAATAATTTTATTTGACTTTTGATTTCTATTGTTTAAAGTGTAATGTATACTGTAACAGTGTACGGTTAACTGTTTAAACAACTCCCTCCTTCATCCTCTCCGTATTCTCCGCCAGCTGCAAAGCATCAATCATCTCCTGAATATCACCATCGATAAATGTCTGCAGATTATACATCGTTAATCCAATGCGGTGATCTGTGATTCTGCTTTGTGGATAATTATATGTCCTGATTTTTGCTGAACGGTCGCCTGTTGATACCATCGTTTTTATTTTCTTTGATCTTTCTTCCAGGCGTTTGTTAAATTCTACTTCATAAATACGAGAACGAAGCACAGCTAATGCTTTATCATAATTTTTTAATTGTGATTTCTGATCCTGGCATTGTGCAACGATACCAGTTGGAAGATGTGTTAACCGGACTGCCGAGTATGTTGTATTTACCGATTGTCCGCCTGGACCTGAAGAGCAGAAAAGATCTTTTCTGATTTCATTTGGTTTAATATCAACATCAAGTTCATCTGCTTCAGGTAAAACAACAACTGTTGCAGCTGATGTGTGAACGCGCCCTTGTGTTTCTGTTTGTGGTACGCGTTGAACACGATGAACTCCGCTTTCATATTTAAGAACTCCGTAAGCGCCTTCGCTGTTTACTTCAAAAATAATTTCTTTGTAACCACCCGATGTTCCCGGCGTGAAATCAACGAGGTCTACATTAAAGCCTCTCCGCTCACAAAATTTAGAATACATGCGGTAAAGTTCACCGGCAAAAATACTTGCTTCATCTCCTCCCGTTCCGGCACGTATTTCCATAATTACATTTTTAGCATCTTCGGGATCAGTTGGTATAAGTAAAATTCTAACTTCTTCTTCAAGCTTTTCTATTTTCGAATTCAATTCTTCTACTTCAATTCTCGCCATTTCTTTAAAC
>JANLOW010000164.1:0-11656 GCA_031366785.1 Bacteroidota bacterium
TATACTTTTGCGCCCACTAAATAAAAAAAAACAAACAAACCTAAACCAATGAAAAAAGTACTCTTTACACTATTAACTGCCGGATTTATGGCAATTGTTGCTTGCGGACCTAGCGCTGAAGAAAAAGCGGCTACTGAAAAAGCAATGCAAGATTCAATTGCTGCTGCAGAACAAGCTTCTGGCGCTATGATGGAACAAGCTGCTATGCAAGATTCAGCGAATATGGCTACTCCGGCTCCAGCTGATACAGTAAAATAATTAGCCACTAGTTCGGAAAAAATTAAAAGGGGTTTCCATTATGGAACTCCTTTTTTTTTTAACAAAAAATTAGTCTATTCTTAAATTTGAGCTTAAAATTTAATTGGAATCAATTAAATATTTTCCCATACCGGTCTATTTTATCACTTCGTCTGCAATTCCACATTTTTCACAACCGGATTTCTTCTTGCCACGAAATACCATTACCAGTCGACGTATTATGTACACGACTGCTACCATAAAAATTAAAATAACAACAAACAATTGTATGTCCATAACAGAAATTGGATATCAAAGATACAAAGCAATTTTAGATAATTTTGCAATTTAATCAAGTCCTATGAATTACGACCGGTCGCCTTATAGCGATGATCAACTCCGGATTATTTATAAAGAATTATTAACACCACGACTGATCGAGGAAAAAATGCTCGTTTTACTCCGTCAGGGAAAAATCTCTAAATGGTTTTCAGGCATTGGTCAGGAGGCAATATCTGTCGGTTGTGGACTCGCTTTGGAAAAAGATGAATATATTCTGCCAATGCATAGAAACCTGGGCGTATTTACAACACGTGGAATTCCCCTTCATCGATTATTTTCCCAATGGCAAGGAAAACCGGGAGGTTTTACCAAAGGTCGCGACCGTTCATTTCACTTCGGTACCATCGAATATAAAATCATAGGAATGATCTCTCATTTGGGTCCTCAAATGGGGGTAGCCGATGGAATAGCTTTAGCAGATTTACTGAATAAAAAGAAAAAAATTACTGCCGTTTTTTCCGGCGATGGAGGTACCAGCGAAGGCGATTTTCATGAAAGCATTAATGTCGCTGCTGTATGGAACTTACCCGTAATTTTTATCATCGAAAATAATGGTTATGGATTATCTACACCTTCGAGTGAACAATTTAAAATGAAACATTTTGTCGATAAAGGAATCGGCTACGGTATTGAAGCCGTTCAAATCGACGGAAATAATATTCTTGAATCGTATACTACATTTTCTCGTCTGGCAGAATCAATGCGCAAAAATCCGCGGCCCGTTTTATTGGAATGTATGACTTTCAGAATGCGCGGTCATGAAGAAGCTTCCGGGACGAAATACATTCCTCCTGCTTTGTTTGAAGAATGGGGAAAGAAGGATCCGATTAATAATTATGAAAATTTTTTAGTTAAAGAAAAAGTTATTGATGAATCATATATTTCTTTGATTCGTAAAGAGATAAAGACTTCTATCGAGAAAAATTTGGAAATCACTTTTGCTGAATCCAATCCTGCTGTTGATGCCCGGGAAGAATTAAATGATATCTATGAAAAAACAAAAACTTCTGTAATTACTCCATCATCGAATAAAAAAACCGAAAAAAGATTTCTTGACGCAATTACCGATGGAATGTTCCAGGCAATGGAAAAACACAAGAATCTAATTATTATGGGTCAGGATATTGCTGAATATGGCGGAGCTTTTAAAGCTACCATTGGTTTTGTCGATAAATTCGGAAAAGAGCGGATAAGAAATACACCTATTTGTGAATCTGCCATTATCGGTGCCGCGCAAGGGCTTTCAATAAATGGAATGAAAGCTATTGTTGAAATGCAGTTTGCAGATTTTGTTACCTGCGGTTTTAATCAAATCATAAACAATCTTGCTAAAACACATTACCGATGGGGTCAGGCTATTGATGTAGTTATACGAATGCCTACAGGCGCAGGAGTTAGTGCCGGTCCGTTTCATAGTCAATCCAATGAAGCCTGGTTTGTTCATACTCCCGGACTCAAAATCGTTTATCCGGCTTTTCCTTCGGATGCCAAAGGTTTGTTGATTGCATCAATAGAAGATCCAAATCCTGTCTTGTTCTTCGAGCATAAAGCACTTTACAGAAGTATTTCGGAGGAAGTATTCGATGATTATCATTCTATTGAAATCGGCAAAGCAAAATTGATAAGAGACGGGAAAAGTGTTTCAATTATTACCTATGGTTTAGGTGTTCATTGGGCAATAGAAACCTTGAATAGTATGCCGGAAATATCGGCTGATTTACTCGACTTACGTACATTGTTACCGTGGGATAAAGAAGCCGTTGAAACAACAGTAAAAAAGACAGGAAGAGTTATTATTCTTCATGAAGATACATTAACCGGTGGCATAGGAGGTGAGTTATCAGCTCATATTTCTGAACATTGTTTTGAATCTCTCGATGCACCAATAATTCGTTCAGCCAGTCTCGATACTCCTGTTCCAATGAATGTAGATCTTGAATGGAATTTTCTTCCGAAGAAAAGGTTTCGTGAACAGCTATTGAAGCTTTTGAATTATTAATTTGTAATGTATAATATTAAAGGCATAGAAATTCATGTAGTCTTCTCATTACAAATTGAAATTAGATTATAAAATTAATATTGCTTATGTAGTTATATCTTGTATATTTTTTTGCAAAAATATTTTATTAAATTTTCAATTTTATTCCTTAACAAAAAATCATGTTGTATGTCACAGGTTTCCTCCTGAATGACGATGGATTTAATTATATAAAAAAACTCACAGGATTCATCCTGAATTACCAAATGCAATAAAAGGCCAGATTTTTATTTTTCGATTTTATTATTTCGATTTTTTTTTCATGACTCATGTCTTCAATTTTTTTTTCTCTTTCAATAGCTTCCTTGGCTGTTTCGAACGTTTCATAATAAACTAATTTATGAAAATAAATTCAGAGAATCCTGTGAGTTCTGCAACAAATCTCAAAATCGTCATTCAGGAGGAAAACTGTGATAATTTGTTATCATCCGAACAAAATAAAATAAATCGGGCGAAACTTATAGGTAATAATTTAGTTTAAAATCTCCCGTCATAAAAAAAAATATAATATATTATTTCCTTTTCTATAAAAAATTTTAATTTACTTATGTAATGCAACATGATTTCCAGCAGCATGGATACTATCATTTTTTTCTGCAATAAAATTAGATGCATACGGTTCTAAATCATTCATCACTTTAAAAAGTTTTTGAAAGCTAACATTGTTTTCATGTAGAAATACTGAATTATAAACACTTTCTTTTTCTCTTGTCGTCAAATGCCAGCTGAGTGATATATCTTGCTCTTTCGTTGGCAATTCAAATTTAATGAAATCAAATTTTCCTTTGAACCATCCTTTTGCATATTCATAGGCTTCATCCTGATTATAATCTTGTATCGTTAAAAGGTTTCCATAAATATTTCCAAGAGGAGTAATAATATTTTCCAACAATGTCATGCGCGGTTTATTTTCAATAGGTCTTTCTTTATGAGAATCACGTATGTCGACGAATATTACACCACTGGTATTTTCTTCAATCCATTCTTTGAAAATATATAAAAATCTAAGAGATGTTTTTAGTCCGGTATTATCGCGAATACCGGCATCCATAACATGAATTATTGGTTCACTTGGAAGGCTGACAGCGGGCAATATGTATGGAAACGTTGCATTCATCCGAAGTACACTTGTGTATCGGATATTATCTGCTTTCTGCTTACCAAAAAGTTTACGAAATTCAATTTCATCAATGGTAAGATCAAAACGAAAGATGCTATCAACGGTATGTTTGGTCATATAACTAATCTCCTGCGAAGAGATTAAAAGCCTTCGGCCATCATTGACAATTGTAGGAGCAAAGATCATCATCGGTATAAGTCCGCTGGCTTCCGCTTCTTTATAAGCTGATAAAGGTTTGCTCAGCACATAACCGGTATTTTCATTCAATTGCTGTTCAAAAGCATAGGCTCTGTCTTTTGCAAAATGCGTATTACCTTCTTTAAATTTTTGTAAATTAAAAAACATATCACTTACCGTTACGCTGAAAGCAACAGGATTGAGAAGGTCTTTTCCGATATTAAAAATATTCTTTTTACTGTTTTTGCTTTTTAATAATCCCAAACGTTCTTGTAAATAAAGTTCTCTGTAATACGCTGCGCCAATCATTCCACCCGAAGCACCTGATATTAATTGTGTAGATTTAGAAAACTCCATATTCGTAAGACTGTCTGCCATTTGCATCAGCCGGTAAGCCCAAATAGATGCACGTAAACCACCGCCTGAACAATTAATAAAAATCATTTTAGGCTTGGTATTATGCCGTATAAATTTTTCTTTCCATCGTTCAAGGATCTGAATTGTAGAATTTAAATCCGTTTGCACTTTTACTGAATCACTGATTTCATTAAAATGGATAATACTATAATCTGATTTACCATTGTTGTATTCCATTCCATAGGCTTTATTATCCGAGTAAAAAAAACCGTACTGGGAAATAAAGTTGAAGACGAGAATTACCAAAATCAAAACAGATGTTGACCATGCTTTGAGCCAGAAACGGAAAGCGCTGCTTAACATGATGAATAAAGAAAAAATAAGAATAACACTGGCGCCGGCAGGAATTTTAAATAAAGAATAATCCTTAAACAATCCCATCAATATAAATAAACCAAATACGATTATTTCTATGATGGCAGCATTTAAATGATTTTGTCTGAAAACAGAATCCACCATTTCACGCGTATAGTGGGAGGTAGCTCTTACTAATTTAACTTTGTATGGATTACTTAAATATGTATCAACACGCCAGCTTTTTTCAACATAGTTTCTTTTTCTTATGATTCTCCTTTTCTTTTCTTTTTCATGATCAGAAAGAAGATGTTCTGCAAATGGAGCATTAGGATCTGAATCCGATGATTCTATTCCAAACATTAAAATAATATCCTTATTCGTCCTGAAAAAATATGTTAATGTCGTCATTATAATAAGTGCAAGTCCGACAATAAAACCCAAAACCTGTGAAATAATATTCCATGTAGTCTGGTATTCATTATTAACCTGAAAGAAAATAATATTACCCAGATAAGTTATTATAAATAACAAAGGAACTATAAAATTATTTACTGAATATTTTAGGAATGGCCTTGATAGAGTTGCAATAAACGGAAAACGAAAACCATTAATAATATAACTGGAAATATTATACACCATTATAAAACTACCTGTAGCAAATCCCATAATAAAAAAGGATGTAAAGCCAACAGATCCCATATATTCCGGGTCAAGAAATAAATAGGGGATACCAAATGTTTTAGATGTGGTATTAGTGATCCATCCAAATAATATTACCCAATACAATAACAACAAATGATTTTTCTTTATCAGCACGACTACAAGCTGAACCGGAAAAGAAAAAAATAATCGGTTGTAATTTTTTTTAGTCCACATCAAATAATTCCATTGGGAGTTTTTAGAAGTCATAAAGACCCTTTAATCTGATACGGTATACATCAACAAAGGTTTGGAGTATTTTATACCATTTTTTGCTCCACTGCAAGAAGTATCTCTTCTTCAATTTTTACCGCTGACTTTCTAATAATTTCTGCTTCTTTAAGAACTTTTTCTTTGTAAACAGTATCTTTTAATCCGGCCGAATTAATTTTCACATTCAAATATGCGCCTATTACTGCCGAACGTGCACAAAGAGCACCTACGCCTGCATCTGAAACGGAATTTGGATTCCCTTTTTCTGCCATTGCTCGGATTATCCCCATAGATTCCAATGATAATTTCATTACTTTTAAGGGTATTTCAATGGCATATTGAGTGGCAGATTCTAAAGCTTTCGCCCGTAATGTTTTTTCTTCTTCAGTACCTTTTGGCATATTATAAGTATCCATGATTTTATTAAAAGCTTTTGTGTCTTCATCAACAAGAGATAGCAAGCCCTTTTTTAATTGTTGTCCTTTTTCGGCCCAGATTGAATAGTCCTTCCATTGGTCTTCCCATCCTTTTTTAACAGAAGACAGATTCGCTACCATTGTCCCCAGAGAAACGCCAAGAGCTCCAATGTAAGCAGAAATCGATCCGCCTCCGGGTGCCGGCGATTCAGATGCAGTCTCATCTGCAAAATCCGTAAGCGTCATCTTAATTAATTTTTCATCACTTTTATCTTTTAGCATGTATTCTATTATTCTTTCTTCCGGATTAAATGGTGAAAGTTCGTCAAGACCAAACGATTTCACTGCAATTCTTACAAGTTCTTTTTCTGAAACGCCAGAAGACCGGTTTTGTTTTTCAAGAAAAAATTTTCCTGCATCTGTTAATGCTTTCAAGGGCAATACACCGACAATTTCTGAACCTGTTACCCGCAGTCCTCTTTTAATTGCACTTTTTTCACATTCATCAAAAGCAATATGAAGGGGGGTAACATTAATATTCGTAAGGTTCATGCTAACCTGAGCAATGCCGTACTCTTCAATAAACCATCCAATTGCTTTCACTGATTTACAAGAACCGGGCTGAGATATTTCTTCCCCTTTTTCATTTTTAATTTTTCTTCCGTTTTCACGAATATCAAAGGCAACAGAATTAGCACGGCGTACCGATGTTGTATTTAAATTTACATTATAAGCAACCAGGAAATCGCGCACACCAATGACACTAGCACCTGAAATTATGTTAAATTCTTTTGGACCATAGTCAGGGTTCCATTCAGGCTGTTTTATTTTTTCAAAGAAGCCTTCGTATTCACCGGAACGAATTACGCTTAAATTTTTTCTGGAAAGATTGCCTTGAGCGGCTTCGTAGAGATAAACAGGAATTTTTAATTCCCGACCTACACGATCAGCAAGCTTCTTTGCATAAACTACTGTTTCTTCTATGGTAATATTTGAAATTGGAATTAACGGACAAACATCTGTAGCACCCATTCGTGGATGTTCTCCTTTGTGTTTACTCATGTCAATGAGTTTAGCCGCCATAGAGATAGCCCTGAATGCTGCTTCAATGACCCGGCCCGGTTCACCTACAAAAGTTACAACCGTTCTGTTCGTAGCTTTACCAGGATCAACATTCAATAATCGAATACCTTCTACACTTTCTATAGAATCTGTTATTTGTTTGATGATAGATAGATCAACTCCTTCACTAAAATTAGGAACACATTCGATCAATTGTTTCATACTTGGTTATTGGTTAATTGTTATTTGTTAATAGTAAATGGTGTCACTTTTGAGTATAAGGTAATTATTATTAATGTTTAAATTTATCCATTGTTAAAAATCATCTTTATTCATAACTTTTCCATTCAGGATTACTTTTTCTACAAGGTTACTGCCGAAAGAATAAGGTAAGTATGAATAAGAAGGAATTTTTTTTGTTATAAATATATTTGCTTTTTTCCCGGCGGCAATACTTCCTAATTGTGAACTCAGATTCATTGCATAAGCGGAATTGGTTGTGGATGCAATAATAGCTTCTTCCGGCGTTATTTTGTAAAGTATACATGCCAGTGAAATCATCTGATTCATATTCCCGCTCGGACAACTTCCCGGATTAAAATCACTTGATATAGCAATACCTAATCCTTTATTAATCATCTTTCTTACCGGTGGTATCGGAAGATTCAGAAAAAATTGGGCACCGGGTAGTAGGACCGGCATTGTTTCGGAATTTCTTAATATTTCAATATCATTATCACTGGCATATTCCAGATGATCAACACTTATTGCTTTGGATAGAACACCTGCTTCAATACCTCCGGAATGACTCAATTGTTCAGCATGAACTTTAGGAATCAAGCCATGCTTGTGTGAAGCTTCGAACAATCGCAAAGCGTCTTCTTTCGTAAAATAATTTCTCTCACAAAAAATATCGCAATAATCTGCCAGTTTCTCTTTTGAAATAGCTGGAAGCATTTCATTAATAATTAAATCAAGATATCCTTTTTTATTATCTTTAAATTCTACAGGAATTGCATGAGCACCAAGAAATGTAGATCGAATAGTTAATGCTGATTTTTCTTTTAGTTTTTTTATAACTCTCAACATCTTTAATTCACTTTCCAAATCAAGTCCATAACCACTTTTAATTTCAACAGCCCCCGTGCCTGAATGAAGTATTTCATTCAGCCTGACTAAAGCACTGTTAAAAAGCTCTTCTTCCGACGAATTTCTTAAAATCTTTGCCGAATTAAGTATGCCTCCGCCACGTTGTGAAATGTCTTCATACGAAAATCCTTTTATGCGGTCTACAAATTCATTCTCGCGACTACCTGCATAAACCAAATGAGTATGCGAATCACACCAGGAAGGAAAAACTACTTTACCGCTGGCATCTATTTCTGTTTTTGGAGCATACACTTTCCTGATTTCAAAAAGGTTCTCTTCGGTACATTTTCCAAAAGAGTGGATTTTATCACCTTCAATAAAAAGAAAAGCATTTTCAATGGTTTTTAAAGCATTCATATCTTGTCCGCTATACTTCAGGATAAATTTATCTTCAGTATGCACAAGACAATGAATTGTATGTATAAGTAAACTCATAAAATTTAATAGGATTCGCGTTCGAAATTAGTGATTTATAAATCATCTATTCTTATCATCAATGATTCTTACAACCATTTATTTGTCTTTATATAATTCAATGTATAATTTATACAATTATTTGGTGTTTTTCGGTCAATGCTTGAAAAAGAAGTTATTAGTATTCTATTGTTAATGCCACTATCAAATTATCAAAAATAATTACAATCGAATTGATTAATTTCACCATATTATGGCAGGAAATACAATTGGTAAAATTTTTAGTTTAACAACTTTCGGCGAATCCCATGGTGTTGGTATTGGTGGAATCATCGATGGCTGTCCGGCAGGTTTAGGAATCGATTTAGATAAAATCATTATTGAAATGAAGCGCCGGAAACCGGGTCAGTCTTCTGTTACCACTTCCAGAAAAGAAGATGATGATTTTGAAATTTTATCTGGTGTATTTGAGGGAAAGACAACAGGCGCTCCATTGGCATTCCTGATTCGAAACCTGGATTATAAGCCTTCTGATTATGATAATATGAAGGATGCTTTCAGACCTTCGCATGCCGATTATACTTATTTGCAAAAATACGGTTTGCGAGATCACCGTGGCGGAGGAAGATCCAGTGCCAGAGAAACCGCCGCCCGCGTTTTTGGCGGTGCAATTGCAAAACAAATACTAGACCTTCAAGGTGTAACAATTAATGCTTTTGTTTCTCAGGTTGGAAAAATTAAAATCGAAAAAAAAATATCAGAATTGGATCTGTCTCAAACTGAAAAAAGCATCATGCGCTGCCCGGATATTGAATCGTCGGAGAAAATGATCGAATTTATCGAATCAATAAAAGCAGATGGAGATTCTGCCGGAGGTATTGTACAATGTATTATCACAAATCCAAATATTGGTTGGGGTGAACCCGTTTTCGATAAATTACATGCCGATCTCGGAAAAGCAATGCTAAGTATAAATGCTGTTCATGGTTTTGATTACGGAAGTGGCTTTGATAGCGTCTCTATGAAAGGATCTGAACATAATGATCTTTTTGAGAAAAACAGCGATGGAAAAATTATTACAACAACAAATAACTCAGGTGGAATTCAAGGCGGAATTTCCAATGGAATGGATATTTATTTTCGTGTAGCATTTAAACCTGTTTCTACACTATTGAAAAATCAAACTACTATCAATGAAAAAGGTGAACCTGTGGATCTGAAAGTCAAAGGTCGCCATGATCCTTGTGTAGTTCCCCGTGCTGTTCCTATTGTGGAAGCAATGGCAGCACTTGTTCTCGCCGATCATTTTTTGAGGAATCGGAATTCGAGGATGGAATAAGGTTAGTATCAAGTATCAAGTATCAGGTATCATGTATAATTAAATAAAGAAAAACAAAAATGAAAAAAGTGATAAAGTGGATTGGAATTATTTTCGGAATTCTTCTGTTAATTCTAATACTTGTTCCCTTCCTATTTAAAGATAAAATCATCAGCAAGATAAAAACGGAGGCGAATAATAGCCTTAATGCAAAAATAGATTTTGGAAAATTTAATCTTTCTCTAATAAGAAGTTTTCCTAATCTCTCGATTGATATTGAGAAGCTCAGCATCATCAATATAGCGCCCTTTGAGGGGGATACTCTCATTTATTCAGGCTCTTTAAATCTTACAGTAGATATTATGAGTGTTATCAGCGGCTCCGAAATAAAAATTAAAAAAGTAATTCTTACAGATCCTGTCATGTATTTTCTCGTCAATAAAGATGGAAAAGCAAATTGGGACATTACAAAACCGTCTGTAGCATCTAAAGATGATGGAAAACCATCTGCTTTTAAAGCGACATTAAATAAATATTCTATATCCAATGGACGTATTTTGTATGACGATAAAACAATGCCTTTTACACTTTTACTTGAAGGACTTAACCATACAGGCACGGGTGATTTTACGCAAGACCTTTTTATACTAAGTACTAAAACCGATATAAAGAGAGCAGAAATGTCATACGGTGGTGTAAACTATTTTTCACGTGCCAATGCAACGATTGATGCTGATCTGGAAATGGATATGAAAAATATGAAGTTTACTTTCAAGGAAAACAAAATATTACTCAATGAATTAAACCTTGCATTAAACGGATGGGTTGCAATGCCTGATACCAATATAGACATGGATTTAAAATTCAGTGCTGCAAAATCCGATTTCAAAAATTTTATTTCTATTATTCCAGCTGTTTACTCTGCCGATTTTAAGGATATAAAATCATCGGGAAAAATGGCTTTTGATGGCTTTATAAAAGGACGTTACAATGGAAAATCTATGCCGGGTTTTGGAATTAATTTGAATATTGACAATGGCATGTTCCAATATCCATCGCTTCCTTCTGCCGTGAAAAATGTATTCGTTGATTTAAAAATAAATAATCCGGATGGCTTACCGGATCATACTTTCATTAATCTTTCACGCTTACATGTTGAAATGAATGGTGATCCGTTTGATGCAAAACTAATTCTAAAAACCCCTGTAAGCGATCCTGATATTGACGCTTTCTTAAAAGGGAAAATAGACCTTTCCGGAATTCAGAAATTTATACCGCTTGAAAAAGGAACATCACTCAGTGGAATCATCACTGCCGATGTAACTGCCAAAGGTCGGATGTCATCGGTAGAACAAAAAAAATATAATGAATTTAATGCCGGTGGTAATTTTGGAATCAAAGGAATGAATTATTCATCAAAAGATTCGAAAACACCTGTAATGATCGATGTACTTCAACTTGCTTTTAATCCTCAATCCGTAACATTAAATTCTTTCATCTCTAAAATAGGAAAAAGCGATTTTAATGCAACAGGAACATTAGAAAATTTTCTCTCTTATGCTTTAATGAATGAAACATTAAAAGGTACTATCAATCTTAATTCTCAGTCTATTGATCTGAACGAATTTATGAATGATGAAAATCCAGCAACTCCTGCTGCAAATGATACAAATCAACTGATGGTTTTGGATATTCCTGCTAATATCAATTTCACGATGAATGCTTCCATTGGTCGTTTGCAGTATCAAAACCTGATT
>JANLOW010000171.1:0-2786 GCA_031366785.1 Bacteroidota bacterium
CTTAACAGACATTATTCCTGTTGCGACATCGAAAGAGACAGATCTTCTCATTACACAATTTGATGGAAAAGTGATAGAAGATTCCGGTGTAATCAAGATGGATTTTCTTGGACTTAAAACATTGACGATAATCCGTGATGCATTGATTCTTATCGAAAGAAATCACGGAGTAAAAATCGATATCGATACAATTCCGCTTGACGATAAAAAAACACTGGAACTTTATCAGCGAGGTGAAACAAACGGCACATTTCAATTTGAATCTGCAGGCATGCAGAAATATTTAAAAGAATTACGGCCCGATAAGTTTGAAGATCTTATAGCAATGAATGCACTCTATCGTCCGGGACCGCTGGAATATATTCCTGATTTCATTGCTCGTAAAAACGGTCGTCAGGCTGTAAGTTATGATTTAATTGAGATGGAAGGATTCCTGAAAGAAACTTATGGAATTACTGTTTATCAGGAACAGGTAATGTTGCTTTCTCAAAAACTTGCAGGCTTTACTAAAGGTGATGCAGATACTCTCAGGAAAGCCATGGGAAAAAAGCAGAAAGAGGTACTTGATAAAATGAAATCCAAGTTTGTCGAAGGTTGCAAATCGAATAATCACGACCCTGCAATAAGTCAGAAGATTTGGACAGACTGGGAAGCATTTGCTTCGTATGCTTTTAATAAATCTCATTCTACCTGTTATGCATTTGTAGCATTTCAGACAGCGTATTTGAAAGCACATTATCCGGCAGAGTTTATGGCTTCTGTGCTTACTCATAACCTGAGTAATATAGATAAAGTTACATTCTTCATGGAAGAATGCAGGCGAATGGGAGTTCCTGTTTTAGGACCGGATGTCAATGAAAGTATTTATAATTTTGGCGTAAATACAAAAGGACAAATCAGATTTGGTTTGGGTGCTATTAAAGGAGTTGGCGAAGCGGCAGTAAATTGTATAGTAGAAGAAAGGATTACAAATGGTTCTTATAAAAATATTTTTGACCTGGTAAGACGCATCAATCTTCGCTCTGCCAATAAAAAAACATTTGAAAACCTAGCCTATGGCGGAGCATTCGATTCATTTCCTGAAATGCACAGAGCTCACTTTTTTTCTACCGATAAAGATGGAAGTATTTTTCTTGAAAAAGTTATTCGCTACGGTAATAGTTATCAGGAATCAAAAAACTCTTCTCAACATTCTTTATTTGGTGAAAGCACAGGTACAGAAATTCCTGAACCTTCGGTGCCGCTAGTTCAACCATGGGAAAATCTTATCCGTCTAAAATTTGAAAAAGATGCGATCGGCTTTTATGTCTCTGGTCATCCTCTTGATATGTACCGTTTAGAAATGAAGGAGCTTATTAAATATTCTATTAAAGATTTAAAAGCTATTGAGAAAAATAAAGGAAGAGAGATGGCTATTGGCGCAATGGTTACGCAGGTAAATCACAGAGTCAGTAAAAACGGTAAACCTTTCGGAAGTTTTACAATTGAAGATTACGATGAGGCTTATGAAATGGTACTTTTCGGAGAAGATTATCTAAAGTTTAAAATGTGGTTGAATCCCGGAGAATTTTTACACATCCGCGGAAAAATTCAGGATCGGTATAAGCAACCGGGAAATATTGAATTTAAAATTAGCAATGTTCAGTTGTTAAGTGATTTAAGAGACAAACAATTGCGAAACCTGACATTAAAAATTTCGTTGGATAAAATTGATACGGTTTGGATAAATAGTCTTAATGAAATTGTTCAACAAGTCGGAGCAGTTACAAAAGGCAATTGTGTTTTGAAATTTAAAATCTACGATCCAATTGATGATAAAATATGTGTTGATCTTCCGAGTAAAAAATATCGCATAAATCCGGATAATGATATGATTGATAGCCTAAGTAAATTGGCGGAGATTGAATACTAACTGGGATTAAACTGAAATTTTGGGATATATGGGATTACAAGGATTAGATATTACGCAATGAATATTATTTTGATTAACTGACAAATTGCCAGATTACAGACTAAATATAATCCCATAAATCCCAAAATCCTAATCAATCTTAGTCCGGCTTTATAATTGTTATCTTTGGGCATTAAATATAACTTTATAAAAAATTATAAAAAATTAAAATTATGGCAATCGAAATTACAGATGCAAACTTTGATGAAGTCGTTCTTAAATCTAATAAACCTGTTTTGGTTGATTTTTGGGCAGAATGGTGTGGCCCTTGCCGAATGGTAGGACCTATTGTTGAAGAGTTAGCGAAGGACTATGAAGGTAAAGCAGTTGTAGGCAAAGTAAACGTTGACAACAATCCAAATATTTCAATGAATTATGGTATTAGAAATATACCGACACTTTTAATTTTCAAAAACGGTGAAATAGTAGACAAACAAGTTGGAGCCGTTCCGAAATCAGTACTTGCAACAAAGCTTAATGCTCAACTTGTTTAAAATTAAATTTACTGAAGAGTGAAGACTGGAAATTAATTAATCTCAATCTTCAATCTTCAATTCTTAATCTACCATCACTTTATGCCTATAGAGCAATACGAAATTCTCCGTCTTGGACATCTGGAATTACTGGCCAGGCAGGTTGTTGAGGGTTTTATTACCGGATTGCATAAAAGTCCTTTTCATGGTTTCTCAGTTGAATTTGCTGAACACAGACTTTATAATACAGGAGAATCTACAAGGTATATTGATTGGAAACTATTCGGAAGAAGCGATAAGCTTTTTGTAAAGCGATTTGAAGAGGAAACCAATTTACGATGTCAGCTAATCATTGATAATTC
>JANLOW010000172.1:0-9188 GCA_031366785.1 Bacteroidota bacterium
TTAATTACAGGTTCGAGCATACTAATCGGTGTATGCGGATTAATCGCTACTCCTGCTTTCATTCCCGATAATTTAATTTGTTGAATTGTACGATGCAGATGTATGCTGGCTTCAATATGTACGCTTAAAATATCGGCACCAACTTCTTTAAACTGGCTTATATACCGTTCCGGCTGGACAATCATCAAATGAACATCCAACGGTTTTTTTGAATGGCTTTTGATTGCTTTAATAACCGGGAAGCCAAAGGAAATGTTTGGTACAAAAACTCCATCCATAACATCCACATGGAGCCAATCGGCTTCGCTGCCATTGATCATTTCAACGTCGCGTTGCAGGTTTGCAAAATCAGCTGATAAAATGGACGGCGCTATTAGTATTGTCATTCGTAAAAGTTTTTATAAAAAGTAGTACAAAGTACTAAGTAGAATGAACTAAGCAAAATTCTAATTGCAATATATTATTTAATATAAATCTCTCATCCATTTTTAAGGGATGAGAGATTTAAACCATGACGAATATTTTTTAATTCTAAATTATCCTAAGTATGTCTTTAGAATTTTACTTCTGGAAGTATGTTTTAAACGACGTATTGCTTTTTCTTTTATCTGCCTTACACGTTCTCTAGTCAAATCAAACCGTTCGCCGATTTCTTCGAGTGTCATAGGTTGTTCGCCAACGGCTAAGCCGAAATATAAACTTATAACATCTGCTTCACGGGTTGTTAAGGTTGATAAAGCACGTTCCACTTCACGGCGAAGAGATTCTGTAATAAGAGAAGCATCGGGATGTGGCTGGTCATCATCACCAAGAACATCAATCAGCGTGCTGTCTTCACCTTGTTGTAAAGGAGCATCCATTGAAATATGGCGGCCGGAAGTACGCATGGCATCTTTGATATCATCGATAGAAACCTCCATGGCTGTTGCAATTTCTTCAGTAGATGGTTCCCGTTCAAATTCCTGTTCGAGTTTTGAAAAGGTTTTATTGATCTTATTAATAGAACCAATTTTATTTAATGGCAATCTTACAATTCGCGATTGTTCTGCCAATGCCTGAAGAATTGATTGCCGGATCCACCATACAGCGTAGGAAATAAATTTAAATCCGCGTGTTTCATCAAATCGCTGTGCGGCTTTGATAAGGCCCAGGTTACCTTCATTAATAAGATCTCCCAGTGTAAGTCCCTGGTTTTGATATTGCTTGGCAACAGAAACCACGAACCTTAAATTCGCTTTTGTTAGGCGTTCAAGGGCTTCGCCATCACCTTTCTTAATCCGTTGTGCCAAACGGACTTCTTCTTCTGCAGTAATCAGCTCGACGCGGCCAATTTCCTGCAGGTATTTGTCAAGCGACGCTGTTTCACGGTTCGTTACTTGTTTTGTAATTTTAAGTTGTCTCATGTGTTTTATGCTCTTTTTATATAATGTGTGAAACGGGGGCAATACTCATAAGTTTCAGATATTTTTAGAATTTAAAGGGGCATCTTACACATAGACCAAGGTTTTATGTTAATAAAAATCGGAAGCCTTCATAAACAAGGTTTCTATTAATAAGAGTTGAATCTTACAATAATCAAAAAATAAGTAAAAAAGAAAAAGCAACCTTTTGAGTTGCTTTTTCTTTTATAGTATTAAAAATTTAAAACCGACTTGTTTTATTTTAAGGTTTACGGTTGAGGTTGGCGACGCTGAGGGCGGCGTTCTGAATCTTCTGCGCCTTCCGGTTTTGGTTCAAGTGCTTTCTTTGAAAGTCTGAATTTTCCCGTTTTTTTATCTACATCAATTAATTTTACTTTAACTCTATCACCTTCATTAAATACACCTTTCATAGTCTCCAAGCGATCCCATGTAATTTCTGAAATGTGTAATAGTCCGTCTTTCCCCGGCATAAATTCAACAAATGCACCGAAGTCCATAATGTTTTTAACCTTGCCTTCGTACACGCTTCCGATTTCAGGAACAGCAGTGATAGCACGAATGCGAGCCTTTGCTGCTTCTATACCATCTTTATCACTGGAAGAAATCTCAATAATACCTTCATTGTTTACTTCATCTATAGATATAGTAGTATTTGTTTCCCGCTGCATTTCCTGGATAATTTTTCCACCGGGTCCGATAACAGCTCCGATAAATTCTTTAGGAATGATCAATCGTTCAATGCGAGGTGCATGTGGTTTATAATCTTCCCGTGGAGCGGCAAGTGTTTTAAGCATTTCCTGAAGGATATGCTGACGACCTGCTTTCGCCTGATCAAGGGCTTTGATCATTATTTCTTCGGGCAGTCCTTGTATTTTAAGATCCATCTGACAAGCACAAATTCCATTTTCAGTCCCTGTGATTTTAAAATCCATATCACCCAGATGATCTTCATCACCAAGGATATCACTTAATACGGCATAATTTCCTTTTCCATCGGTAATCAATCCCATGGCAATTCCTGAAACCGGTTTGCGAATTTTAATTCCGGCATCCATAAGAGCAAGAGTACCCGCACAAACAGTAGCCATAGAAGAAGAACCATTGGATTCAAGAATATCCGAAACGACACGAATCGTATATGGACATTCTGATTCAGGAGGAAGAACCATTTTCAATGAACGCATGGCAAGATTACCATGACCGATTTCACGACGGGCCGGAGCGCGATTTGGTTTTACTTCACCTGTTGAAAATCCGGGGAAATTATAATGAAGAAGGAATTTTGTAGAACCTTCTTTCATTGGCACATCAATCATTTGCTCATCGAGCTTGCTGCCAAGTGTTACAGATGTTAATGATTGTGTTTCACCACGGGTAAATATTGCTGAACCGTGAGGTGCAGGAAGATAATTTACTTCACACCAGATTGGGCGAATGGTAGTTGTATTTCTTCCATCCAGACGAATACCTTCTTTTAGAAGACAGGCACGCATAGCATCGCTTTCAACATCGAAAAAATATCTTTTTAACATGGAACCTTTTTCCAATGCTTCTTCAGGAGAAAGTGTTGCAATAAAATCATCCTGTAATTTATGAAACGCTTCAGAACGTTCGTGTTTGTTTGGATTTCCTGAACGGGCAAGAGCATAAGCTTTATCGTAGCAGAAAGCACGAACTCTGTCTTTTAATTCGGCATCGTTAGTTTCGTGCGAATATTCGCGTTTCGTTTTATTACCGCACATCTCACGCAATTCAAGCTGAACTTTGCATTGAATTTTAATTGCATCATGGGCAAAGCGAATTGCGTCTAACATTTCTTTTTCACTCACTTCTTTCATTTCACCTTCAACCATTAATATGCTGTCGGCATTACCGGCAACCATTAATTCAATATCTGCTTGTTCGATATCTGCAGTAAATGGATTGATGATAAATTTTCCATTGGCACGTATTACCCGAACTTCAGAAATCGGTCCGTTGAAAGGAATATCTGAAATAGATAAAGCAGCCGAAGCGGCTAATCCTGCCAAAGCATCCGGTTGAACATTGGGATCTCCTGAAAGTAGAGTAATTATTACCTGAGTATCGGCATGATAATCATCCGGAAACATTGGACGAAGAGCACGATCTACTAAGCGACTGGTAAGTATTTCATATTCTGACATTCTGCTTTCGCGTTTGAGAAAGCCACCTGGAAATCGACCAACTGCTGAAAATCTTTCTTGATAATCTACGGATAATGGAAGGAAGTCAGCTCCTTCTTTGGCATTTTTTGAAGAAACAACGGTGGCGAGAATCATAGAATCTCCCATTCGTACAACTACAGAACCATCTGCTTGTTTAGCTAAACGGCCGGTTTCGATGGAAATTTTCCGGCCATCGCCCAGATCAAATTCTTTTACTATTCCTTTTTGTGACATGATTGCATCTTTTTTTTAAAGCAAAAAAGGCAATCCCATGAATCGCCTTTTTTGAATTTTTTGATAATAATATTATTTTCTGATATTCAAATTGCTAATAATCTTGCGGTAACGCTCGATATCTTTTTTTAGTAGATAATCTAAAAGACTTCTTCTTTTCCCAACCAATCTAATAAGAGAGCGTTGTGTAGAAAAATCTTTTTTTGATTTTTGAAGATGTTGGGTCATGAAAGTGATCCTTTCAGTAAACATAGCAATTTGGCCTTCTGCCGATCCTGTATTTGTTTCCGAACCTCCGAATTTTTTAAAAATTCCCTTTTTTATTTCTGTAGATAGCATTGTAATCGATTAATTCTTTAAAATGAGGGGCAAATGTACGATTTTATTGATTATGTGCAAGAGAAAATAGTATTGAGTATTCAGTCTTGAGTATTGAGTCTTGAGTCCTGAGTCTTTAGTCTTTAGTCTTTAGTCTTTAGTCTTGGTTAAAGGAAAACTGCTTTATATATTTTAAAATAATCCATATTTTAACCAATTTCCAATACCAATAACTAGAAACTCAAGACTAATTTTTCAAGAGCCTGAGTGTTTGTCCAATGCGGTTTTTTAATTCACGACGATCTACAATAAAGTCTAAAAATCCATGTTCAAGTACAAATTCGGCAGTTTGAAATCCTTTTGGAAGATCTTTTCCAATAGTTTCTTTTACTACACGTGGGCCGGCAAAACCAATCAAGGCTCCGGGTTCGCCAATATTAAAATCACCAAGCATGGCATAAGATGCAGTTACACCGCCGGTTGTAGGATCTGTAAGCAGAGAAATATATGGCAGTCCTGCATCTGCCAACCTTGTAAGTTTTGCAGAAGTTTTTGCCATTTGCATGAGCGAATATGCAGCTTCCATCATTCGTGCACCACCCGACTTAGAAATAATAAGAAGAGGAAGTTTGTTTTCAATGCAATGATCGATGGCGCGAGAAATTTTTTCGCCGACAACAGATCCCATAGAGCCACCAATAAAAGTAAAATCCATACAGGCAATTACTAATCCTTCGCCATGAACTTTGCCAACAACAGTACGAATGGCATCAGAAAGTCCGGTCTTCTTCTGGGTTTCTTTAATTCTATCCGTGTATTTTTTTGTATCAACAAATAAAAGCGGATCATCAGAACTTAGCATTGGATTAAGCTCTAATGCATCATCATCATCTAAAAGTATTTCGAAATATGTTTGAGAATTAATCCTATCGTGATGACTGCATTGTTCGCAAACATACATTCTGGTGGCATGGTCTTTTGAAGGCACGATATGTTTACAAGAAGAGCATTTATGCCACAAACCTTCAGGCGTTTCTTTTTTCTCCTTGGTGGAAGTAGTAATACCTTCTTTGATACGTTTAAACCAGGACATTCTTTATTGTTTATCGGATATTGGTTATTAATTAGAGAGCGAAATATTTATTACAATGAACTAGTAGATTAAATTATGTTTTCTATTCTAATAATCACTAATTAATTTATGCAATAGTAATTTCCTTTGAAAGATAAACGTCTTGGATGATATTCAATAATGTAATACCATCTTTCACCGGTTTTTGAAATGCTTTACGACCGGAAATGAGGCCTTGTCCGCCGGCTCTTTTATTTACGACGGCAGTTGTTACTGCTTCAGTTAAATCGCTTGCACCTTTAGATTCTCCGCCCGAATTAATTAAACCAGCACGCCCCATGTAACAATTGGCAACCTGATAGCGGCATAAATCAATTGGATGATCAGTAGTTAATTCAGAATAAACTTTAGGATGTGTTTTCCCAAAACTCAAAGCAGTAAAACCACCGTTTGTTGTTGGCAATTTTTGTTTTATAATATCTGCCTGAATTGTTACGCCGAGATGATTGGCTTGTCCTGTAAGATCAGCAGCTGTATGATAATCGGTACCATCTTTTTTAAATGCTGCATTACGCATATAGCACCACAAAATTGTTGTCATTCCTAATTCGTGTGCATATTCAAAAGCTTCGCTTACTTCCTGAATTTGTCTGGGTGATTCTTCTGATCCAAAATAAATTGTTGCACCCACAGCAACGGCTCCCATATTCCATGCGTCTTTTATGTTACCGAACATGATCTGATCGTATTTATTGGGATAAGATAGAAATTCATTGTGATTTATTTTAACAATGAATGGAATATGATGTGCATATTTTCTTGAAACTGCTCCAAGAACTCCGAAGGTGGAAGCAACAGCATTGCATCCGCCATCAATAGCAAGTTTTACTATATTTTCCGGATCAAAATAAGCTGGATTTGTGGCAAAAGAAGCTCCGGCTGAATGTTCAATTCCCTGATCTACGGGTAATATAGACAGATAACCGGAACCCGAAAGCCGGCCATGCATATATAATTGTTGAAGACTTTTTAAAACTCTGTTTGATCGGTTTGTTATTGAAAATATCCTGTCAACAAAATCACTGCCCGGCAGATGAAGTTGTTCTTTCTTAATTGTTTTTGACTGATGATTTAA
Organism: Bacteroidota bacterium; assembly: GCA_031366785.1. GTDB lineage: Bacteria > Bacteroidota > Bacteroidia > AKYH767-A > 2013-40CM-41-45 > JADKIH01. Next base: position 6,367 of record JANLOW010000172.1, read on the forward strand.
AAGTCCGTCAGCACCGGCACCAAGTAATTCTACGATTTTATTATAGGCCATGTTAAAATTTTATTGATATAGGCAAAGCTAGAAAAAAATGTCAGTTAATGCTCTTCAATTATATTCCGTTTTTACATTGATTGTTAATAATGGTTCAATTTCAGGTGGTTGAATTTTTTTTAAAGGGTGTGATAATTTTGGAATTATGATTTATTAATTACGATTTACGATTTACGATTGATGATTTACGATTGATGATTAACGATTGATGATTAACGAATAACCATTAACGAATAACGATTTACGAATGATGAAAAAACAACTAAAAAGGATACCCTATAGCCAAGCTTGGCGTAATATCACCGATGACAAATTTTTGGTTCGGATAAACCCAACGTTTGGTTTCGTCGAAAGATGGATCTCTTAATTTAACAGCAGCATCTAAACGAAAAATGAAAAACGAAAAATTAAATCTCAAACCTAAACCGGCACCTACACCCATTTCGCGAATGATGTGTGGAATTTCAAATTTTCCACCGGGGCGGCTTTTATCTTCATTACGTGTCCATACATTTCCTGCATCAACGAAAGCAGCGCCTTCGAGTTTTATTCCATTATTAAATTCAACTAATTCTGAGCGGTACTCAATATTGGTTTCTATTTTTATATCTCCGCTTTGTTCCAGATCTAAACTTTTTTTATAGGAACCGGGCCCAAGCGTTCTCGAATACCAGGCTCTGACACTATTCGCTCCGCCGGCGAAAAAACTTTTTTCGAATGGTAATGAAGGAGAATTTGTTCCATAAGGATATCCATATCCCATAGCAATCCGGCTTACAAGATTATTATACCGATTAATTTTATGGTAATAACTGAAGTCATAATCTATTTTTACGAATTTGGATGGTTTAAATGATGCACTAAATGCCGGATATGCAAATTCAAAGTTTGTGCGGAAGTAAACAAAATCTTTTTTTGGATTTGCCGAAAGACTTGATGTTGACCATGCAATACGCAAGGAAGAAATTATATGTGTAGCATAAGCATAATTCAATTGAGCTTCGTTTAAATCATCGAGTCGTTTTTGGAATGATGGACTCAGATCAACAACGACAGAATTTATTTCAATTGGATAAATGTTCAATCGTTGTTTACTTGTGGGGCTCAACGCCCATCCGAATCCAAAATTTGAAATTGATCGGATGTAATCAGGACTATTCTGATGATTATACCCTAAAGCTATTGTTGTTTTTGGATTTGAATAGCGGGAAATATTCTTAAGTCCTAAGAGTTTTTTAAAACTCAACGAAATTTCAGGGCCAATTTCGTAGGTGTTAAAAACCAGCAATCTTTTTTTCTCTATTACGCTTTTTGTATTTGGAATATTTTCCAATCCGGCTTTTAATTTAGCTTCAAGAACCTCAGCTCCCCGAAAAATATTCTTATTTCTATAACCAAAACTTCCTGCAATTCCAATATTACTTCCCGTATTAGTAAATTCAAAGTCTTGAGTAAAATCCTGTTTATTGGCCGGTGTAAGCTCAATTTTTAAATCGAGTAAATATTCTTTTTGGTTTTCATCCCTTGGTATTTCTTTAAAATATAGATTGATGAATTTAAAAATACTTAATTCCTGCAATCTTTTATAAGTCATATCCAGGTCACGCTGTAAATAAAGATCGCCGCTTTTTATGAAAAGATTTTTTACGAGAACATTATCTTTTATAACTCTGTATTTGTTATTAGATAAAATATAATAACCATTATAAATTGTTGTGTCTTTTGGAATGGAACCATTTGGATCTTTTGGATTATAATCCGTTTGAACATAAATATTTTTGAGCTTGTATTTTTGATGATCGGTAATATCACTTGCATTTGGATTGCCAACATTTTCGTTTACTCTGTTTAAATAAAGATTTATATCCGCCTGATGGGTGCCGAGCGTAGTATCTATCTGAAATGTGATATAGTTTCTGTTAAAAAAATAATAGCCTTTGTCTTTGAGTTCTGAAGTAAGTCTTTCACGTTCTTTTTCTATAAGTTCTTCATCGTAACGCTCTCCCGGAATTAAGATGGAGTTTTTCTGACATTGGCTCATCAGCGGACTAATACCTGTATCCTGGGTAAAATAGCTTAGCATTCTATTAGTATAAGCAGTTCCATATCGGATATAATATTCAACAGTAGCCTTCTTATTATGAATATGTATGCTATCAGTAACCGTAGCATTGAAGAAGCCATTTTTATTCAGAAAAAGTTTAAATTGTTCTTTTGTACGTACAGTCATTTCCGAATCCAAAAGTACAGGTTCTTCGCCGATGCCTTTTAACCATGATTTAAATTTTGAATCTTTACCTGTACTACCCAAATTATAAACACCCAGATGAAAACGAAAGAATCCTATTATTTTTCTGTTGGGTTTTTGTTTAAGATATTTTTCAAATCGTTCTTTTACAAGAATGACAGTGTCTGTTGTTATTTTATTTTTAACAAGTAAATTTTTACCTTCAGGAATATGACGTACCGGACTGCAAGCGTATAAAATAACGCTCAATAATGAAATATGGAAAATTATCTTTTTTATCTGCACACCTAAAATTCTATCAGTTGCCAAAAGTAAGCAGCTAATTTGATACTTTAACGATTTGGATACAGACTTTTACAATTTGATTTGTAGATAAAATGGATGAGAATCAAGAATCGAGTATCAAGTATATTGAAATATAGATTAAGCTAAGTTCGGCGTAGTCTTAAGCGCGAGTAAGAAATCAGTTTATTGTAAATATTTATTCGCGCGTGACTACGTCGCAATACGTATTTCAATTTCT
>JANLOW010000488.1:0-2461 GCA_031366785.1 Bacteroidota bacterium
CTTAGAATTTAAAAGAGATTTCTGGTCAAAGCAATCGGATATATACTTAAAAACATCTCAAGCAATCGGGACTATCTGTGCAGAAATAAACAAAAGTGATATGGAAGATTTTAACAGCGATAATTATTTAAAATCGAAAGCCATGTTCGAATCTTTGTATTGGGGAGAAATGAATTTCGTTCAGGACTCGATTGTTATAGCCGATATGAAATCATTTGATCAGTATATCAAAGACTTCAATCCAATGGTGCCGAATATAGATTACAGGCAAACATTAATACGGCTTGGGAATAAAATAATAATTACCTGTCGGAATTCCTACATGAAATCATTTGACAATTTACAGGTTGAAACAAGATCAGACGAGACAAGTCCAGTATTAATTGAAAAAAAATCAATTGTCCAATAGAAAATAGTATTTGATACTTTTAGCATCTGGAGAAATAAATTCAGAATAATAAAATTATTAATCGATCCGAAAATTAGAAATGAATAGTTATTGAAATTTCTTCAACTCTTTTTCATTTATAGGAAAACCCAATTGCTTAGCCTTTTCTACATTTAACATTGCATTTATGCTATCGTCTAAACGCCTGTAACATACGGCAAGGAAATAATAAGCATTTGCATTTTGAGGGTCCAATCGAACAAGAATATTAAAATCATCAATTGCCTCTTTGAAAAACTCCATATTATATTTTGCCTTAGCTCGGTTTAATAACATTAATGAATTATCCGGATTCAGGGAAATTAATTTATCTAAATCTTTAATTGCTTTAATCCATTGGCTAGACTTATAGTAAGCAAAGGCTCTCTTTTCAAGTATTTCGGTATTTTGTGGATCGAGTTTTAATATTTTATTATAATCAAGAGCTGCGAGATCAAATTTTTTCATATATATATAGGTGGCGGCTCTATTCATAAATATTGGAATAGACATGCTGTCAAGTTCCGCAGCTTGTGAACTAAAATCAATAGATTTATTAAACATTTCCATTGCTTTTAATGTGTCACCTGAATTATATATTTTTTCTCCTTTGAGGTAATAAATTATTCCGAGGTTGTATAAAATATTGGGTTTCTTTGGACTTCTTGATAATATTATATTGTAATCAGCAATAGCACCTTCGAAATCCATTTTTTCTTTAGAACGAAAATTACCACGACAGATGTAAGCATCTTCAATATAATATTTAGGAAAAGGGTATTGTGCAATTACATTAGTAAATAGTGTTCCGGCATTATTCCAAACAATGGTTCGCTCATGAGTTAGGTAAGTAAAAATAAATGCTATTAAAGAAATTAAAATGATTACAAAATATTTAAGTGATAAATATTTTTCAACTATATTATTCAAAAACATTCCTACAGTAAATAGCAGTCCGATGTATGAAACATAAGAATACCTATCCGCCATAATAGTTTTCCCTACAGAGAAAAACTGTAAAACCATTATAAGGGTTATTATATAAAACCCCATTCCAAAAAATAACGCTTTAAATACTTTTTTTCTTTGAATAAATAATATTACAGTAATAATACATATCAATAAACCAAACAAAGCCGAAAGGTAAAATGATAATGGGAAATAGCTATCAGAAGTTAAGGGGGGATATGGATAAAAGAAAGAAAGATTTATTGGTAAAAACATTTTCCACAAATATGTGAAGAGTCCATAAAATCCAATACAAATTTGATTAAAAAAAGAAAGTGTCTGATACGAAAAATTTATTTCGTTTACTTGTATTCGAAGAGCAAAAATTCCAAATATCAAAGAGATTAGAAAAAATGGAATTTTTTCAACAAAAACCTCCAATGATACTTTTCTTGCTTTATAATAATCAATAAGTAAAATAACAAATGGGAAAACCACAGCCATCGCTTTCGATAAAACCGATAAGAAAAAAAAGATGAAAGTTAAAACAAGAAATTTCTTCTTTTTCGTTTCGCTGTATGAAAGATAGGTTAGCAATCCTGTCATAAAAAAGAAAGTATAAAGAACATCTTTTCGTTCAGCAATCCAGGCAACGCTTTCAACATGCATAGGATGAATTCCGAAGAAAAGTGAAACGAATATTCCAACAATCAACTTTCTATCTGAAAGTTTGTAAGCAAAAAAGAATACCAGGATGGTGTTAAGTATATGAATGAATAGGTTTGTAAAATGGTATTGCCACGGATCCAGATTGGCAAAATGGTAATCAATAGCCAGTGAGAGAATAGTAATTGGATGATAGTTTAAAGCGACAACACTTTCTGTGGAAAAAATCTTTTTGATATTTTCAAAAGAAAGACTTTGGATCAGTTTGCTGTCTGTAACATAAAACTGATCATCCCAATTAATAAATGCACAATTAATGGAAGGATAAAAAGCAATGAGTGTTAATAGAAGTATGGCGCCTATCCAAATAAATTTTGACGTCGAAAAAGCGTTTGTTGGTGTTTCAATTTTCAGGAATAC
>JANLOW010000194.1:0-8823 GCA_031366785.1 Bacteroidota bacterium
GGCAAAGGGTTTTGTTGATCTTGGATATAAAGTCATCAGCAATGGAACCGACAATCATTCCATGCTGATTGATTTGCGCTCTAAAAATGTTTCAGGCAAACTTGCTGAAAATATTTTGGTAAAAGCAGAAATTACAACTAATAAAAACATGGTTCCCTTTGATGATAAATCACCTTTTATAACTTCTGGAATTCGATTAGGAACACCAGCTATTACTACTCGCGGCGTAAAAGAAAAAGAATGTATTAAGATTGCAGAGCTGATCGACGAAGTATTAATGAATCATGAAAATGAAACAAAGATTGCAGCAGTGAAGAAAAAAGTACATGGGATGATGGAGAGGTTTCCGTTATATTAGAGACAAGAATCAAGAATCAAGAGTCAAGAGTCAAGAATCAAGAATCAAGAAACATGACATAGTTATCATTTTTTTTATCTTGTATCATGATACTATATACCCATCTTTTGAATCAAAAATAAAAAATTATTACTTATTTTTTTTGTCTTGATTCATGGCTCTTGAATCTTGGCTCTTATTCCACCCACGATTTATAATAATCCTCCGACATCACACTTAAGCCTGCTTTGGTAATTTGCAGCGGACGAAATGTATCAACCATAACTGCCAACTCTTTCGTCTCTTTTTGACCTAAACTTTTTTCAACAGTTCCCGGATGCGGACCATGAGGAATTCCTCCCGGATGCAACGTAATCATTCCTCTGGTAACTTTTTTACGACTCATGAAATCGCCATCGACATAATATAAAACTTCATCAGAATCAACATTGCTATGATTGTAAGGAACAGGAATACTCAATGGATGATAATCGTACATTCTCGGAACGAATGAACAGATTACAAAATTTCTCGCTTCAAAAGTCTGGTGTGTCGGCGGTGGCATATGCAAGCGGCCGGTGATGGGTTCAAAATCATGAATCGACAAAGCAAAAGGATAAAAATTTCCGTCCCATCCGATTGCATCAAAAGGATGTGTTGCATAAATATAAGGATAAATAATTCCTTCCTTCTTAATTAGTATTCTGTAATCTCCTTTAGCATCGTGCGTTTCAAGATTTAACGGGCGTCTGATATCTCTCTCACAAAAAGGTGAATGTTCTTCGAATTGTCCCTGTTCATTACGATATCTTTTTGGAAATTCAATAGCGGTAAATGATTCAACAATAAACAAACGGTTATCGGTTGTATTGAAACTAATTTGATAAATCGTACCGCGCGGAACTACGATATAATCGCCATAACCAAATTCTATACTCCCATAAATTGTTTTAAGAATTCCTTTTCCTTCATGAATAAAAATTACTTCGTCGGCATCAGCATTTTTATAAAAATAATCTGACATAGATTTTCTTGGGGCTGCAAGAGAAATATGAACATCATTATTGACGAGTACAGGTTTTCGGCTTTTTAAAAAATCGTCTTCTGCTTTAATATCAAATCCTTCGAAGCTTTGATGTTTAAGAGAACGCTCAAAAGCGATTTCGGGTCGCACAGAATACGGCTTCTCCACCTCTTTAATCATTGTAGGCGGATAACAATGATAGATCAATGAATAAACATTCGAAAAACCATGCGTTGAAACGAGTTCTTCAGAATATAAAGATCCGTCCGGTTTTCTATGTTGAGTATGTCTTTTGTGCGGGACACTGCCCATTTTATGATACTGCGGCATAATGAAAGTTTTTTGCTCAACAAAATTACTTATTTCTTTTCAATGATACATTCATTCAATATTTACTTATTAATCACACAGCTTTTAAAGATGGTTTAAAATTCATTCCTGCCAAATGACCTTAATTATCAATAATCAGCTTCAAAACATGAACAAGCATGCACATATCTTACAATTGTAAGAAAGGGTATATAGATTAGCAACATGCAGCTATCGCTTTCGATTAACTTGGTGTGAAACTATAAACGTATTCATATTGATTAAAATTTAACACCATTTCATGAAAAAATCTAAACTACAAGCGATTATTGATTTCATTTCGCAAATCAATCAATTGAAATCAGCCAAGAAAGAAGCAGACAAGGATAAAAATAAATCTACATTAAAAAAATTAAGCCTCTTTGCTTTGTTTTTTTTCTGCTTTCAATTTACCGGCTTCGCTTTAACATATTATTCAACTTCCAATGGAAATTGGAATGTAAATTCTACATGGTCAACCATTGGCTATGGAAATGCAACAAATATTGGAACGTTTCCAAAAGCCGGGGACATTGCCAATATCGGTAACGGATACACTATTACAATAGCCAGTAATGTTAATTGCGGAACCTTGAACATCGGACAAGGTGTTTCAGGTATTTTAGAATATCTGAGCGGGGCAAACTATTCTGCTACAATTTCGGGAAACGTGACTATAAATACGGGTGGAAAAATATGGTATAATACAGCCGTAAACCGAACACATACATTTAATGTCGGTGGTAACTTAACAAATTTTGGCGCTATAGATTTCTATGTTTCTCCGAGCCAAATTGTAAATACTACATTTTATTCTTCCACAAATAGTAATGTTACAGGTACAGGTACATTTGATTTAAACAATGTTACCCTCAACAAAGTACTTTCCACAAATACACAATTAAATATTCAAACAAATACATTTGAATCAGGTATTAAAAATTTTATAGGAACGTACGGAACATATATTCATAATAATACTAGTTTATATAGTATAAACCCAACAGTTGCGACGTTTACTATCGGCCAGAATGTGAAATTTATTATCCCAATGGGTGTCATGCGATTTGCTTCCAATGCAGATAACCTTATACTCCAGGGATCTTTATACGTAACAGGAGGAACTGTTTTCGTTGGAACCTCTGCCGGACTTCAGGGAATACGCACCGATAAAAATGGAACGAGTGTACCTTATCTTGAAATTACATCAGGAACACTTATTGTTTATGGAGGTATTTCTTATTTAACAACCGCTTTCTTTGATCCGTTTAGTTTCAAAATGACCGGTGGTAATTTATTATTAAATGCAGGATCAACCGGAACAAACAGACAGGTATTTTATATAAACGATTTTGCGGGAAGTATTTTTAATATGACAGGCGGAATTATTACAATTCAAAAACCGAACATTATCAGTCCGCTTATAATTGATTTCAGCATTTGCGGAACCAATGGAACAGTTACATCAACAGGCGGACTCGTTCAATTCGGTAACGGAGTTACAGCGTCCGGAGCCGTATTTAATTTCAAACCCTTTGCCAATGCCATTTATCCGAATTTCAGGATCAGCGGACAGGCAGGACTACCAAATACGCTTGCGACATCAAATTCTTCATCAGCCAATTTTAAATTACTTAGTTTATATATAGAAACAGGAAAAACGTTTGATATACGTTCAATAACTGGAGCTGCCGGTGATGGTAAAACAATGACATTGATGGGAACAGCAAATGGAACAGATGCTTTATACAATAATGGAACATTCCTGGCTCGTCAAAGCAATGTTACATTCGATACAAGCGGAACTCAGTCAATCGGTGGAACATCAGTGACTTCATTCTACGATCTTTCAATTAATAATATAAACAATATAACATTAAATAAATCAGCCAATGTAACAGATTATCTTTCTATGGTAAATGGAAAGCTAATTACAACAAATACGAATATTTTAACTTGCAGCAGTACAGCAAATGCATCGCTTGGAACAACAACATCTTATGTAGACGGACCAATGATTCATACGATAGCTTCAGCGGCTTTAACAGTAAAAACTTTTCCAATAGGAAAAGGAAGTGCATTCAGAGCCGCAGTATTATCAATAACACATTCGGATGCCGCATCAGTAACGTATCGTGCTGAAATCTTTAATACTCCTGCTACAAGTCTTCCATATACGTATCCTCCTACTATTACCACCGTTTCTCAGGTAAGGTATACTAAATTCTTACGACAGAATGTGAATAACTTCTCGAGTGGTAAAATACAAATGTATTATAATTTAGATGATGGGGTTGCCGATAAAAATACACTTGCTGTTGCTCATGATGATGGTACATCCATGTGGCAAAATTTTGGTGGAGTTGCAACGGCTAACGGGACCGGAGATATTGTTTCAACAGTATTTACAAACTTCAATACATACTTCGCTCTTGCAAATCCTCCGGGTGGTGGAAACCCTCTTCCGATAGAACTTTCCAATTTTACTGCTTCTTTAAATAATAAGAAAGTAGATGTAAAATGGACAACTCATTCAGAATTAAACAATGACTTTTTTACTGTTGAACGTTCGGCAGATAATGAAACTTTTACTGCCATCGGAACAGTTGATGGTTCAGGTAATACTACACAAATACATAATTATTCTTTCACTGATAATAATCCATTAATTGGCTTATCCTATTATCGTCTCCGACAAACTGATTTCGACGGTCAATCACAAGCCAATCTGCCTGTTGTAGTCAATAACATTGGTTCGGGAGTATTTACGGTTTATCCAAATCCGGCAAAATCCGGTAAAGTTCATTTAGTGGGTGATGAAGGATCGACTTTAAAAGACATCTCCGTTCAGGATATTACAGGTAAAATAATACCTTCAGAAACTACATTTAAAGAAAATGGCAGCGTTGATTTACAAATCGATGAAATTTATACATCAAAAGGTGGAATATTCATAATCACAGCCACAGATGGACAAAAAACATATCGTCATAAGCTTCTGATAAATTAAGATAGTTTTCATGGTTTAGTTAGGGTAAATGGTTAAACAAAAAGGTCTCTCGAAAAAGAGACCTTTTTTATTTATCGTCATTTCTGTCATTGGGAATGTTATTTTTGCATTGTTAAAAAACTCAATTATGAAACTTGTAAGTTATCTTGAAGGCACCGATGAAAGGCTTGGAATATTTATTCATGGCAAAATTTATAATCTTTCTGAAAATGCTCATGCTATGGGAAAAGGAATTTTACCAGATACCATGGGCGACTTTCTTCGTTTCGGAGAAAAAGCTATGATGATTGCCAAAGCAGTTGATAAAAGTATAAGCGAAAACTCAGCGACTGCTATTCATTCTTCTGCTTCAGAAAAAAATCTGCTTGCCCCTGTACCACTTCCTACCAGTTGCCGCGATGGATATGCTTTTCGTCAGCATGTGGAAACATCGCGCAGAAACAGAAAAGTACCGATGATTCCTGAATTTGATCAGTATCCTGTCTTTTATTTCACCAACCACAATGCAATACAAGGTCCGGGGGAAATTTATTGTATGCCCGATCACTTTGAGAAACTGGATTTCGAATTGGAAGCTTCCATTGTTATAGGTAAAAAAGGAAAAAATATAAAAGCATCTGATGCTGATCAATATATTGCCGGCTATATGATTATGAACGACATCAGCGCACGAACACTTCAAATGGAAGAAATGCTTCTTAACCTTGGTCCGGCCAAAGGGAAAGATTTTTCAACCGTCATCGGACCCTGGCTGGTCACTCCCGATGAATTAGAACTTTATAAAGTCGCAGCACATTCCGGACATAACGGAAACAGTTATAACCTCGAAATGACATGTCATGTAAACGGTAAAAAAGTAAGCAATGGTAATTTAAAAGATATGGATTGGACATTTGCCGAATTAATTGAACGATGTTCGTACGGAGTTGAACTTTTACCCGGAGATGTAATCGGTTCCGGAACCGTTGGTACAGGATGTTTTCTTGAGCTTAATGGAACCGGTTTATTAAACGATCCATCCTATAAACCGCAATGGTTAAAAGAAGGAGATGTTGTTGAAATGGAAATAACAGGCCTTGGTAAATTATCTAATACCATTCGAAAAGAAAACACTTCTTATTCAATTCTTGCATTGAAAAAAATTGCTGAGAAAATCTAAAATTATTTATGGCTGAACAAGCACAATCACAAGCCTTTAATGCACAAGCTGAAAAAGATCTTATCTTAAAGGCTTATCGTGCATTGTTGCGTGCGTTGCGGCCATCACTTGGTAAAGGAGATAAAGAAACTATTCGTCTTGCCTTTGATATGTCTATGGAGGCACACAAAGACATGCGGCGAAAAACCGGTGAGCCTTATATTCTGCACCCATTGGCAGTTGCTCAAATTTGTGCGGAAGAAATTGGCCTTGGTCCCCTTGCAATCGTATGTGCACTTCTTCATGATACCGTCGAAGATACCCATCTTACACTGGATGATGTAAAAAATTCATTCGGAGAAAAAGCAGCATCCATTGTAGATGGACTTACAAAAATCTCCGGTGTTTTTGATAAAGGAACTTCTCTGCAGGCGGAAAATTTCCGGAAGATGTTATTGACACTTTCGGATGATATACGTGTGATTTTAATTAAGCTGGCAGATCGTTTGCATAATATGCGAACGCTGGATTCCATGCCGCGTGATAAGCAATTAAAAATCGCTTCCGAGACTGCTTATTTGTATGCTCCGCTTGCACACAGACTCGGCTTGTATTCAATTAAAACTGAACTGGAAGATTTGGCAATGAAATATACAGAGCCAGAAATTTACAATGAGATATTATCGAAAGTTGAACAAACGCGCCGGGAAAGAAATAAATTCATCAATGAATTCACTGATCCAATCAATGAAGAATTAAGAAAACAGGATTTTGTTTATGATATAAAAGGCCGCTCTAAATCTATTCATTCGATATGGAGTAAGATGAAACGTCAGGGAGTAACTTTCGAAGAGATTTATGATCTGTTTGCTGTCAGAATTATCATTGATACAGATGAAGCCAATGAAAAAGCAATGTGTTGGAAAGCATATTCGATCATTACCGATTTTTATCATCCGAACCCTGACCGATTACGCGATTGGATATCTACACCAAAAGCGAATGGATATGAATCGTTGCATACTACAGTTATGGGACTTAATGGAAAGTGGGTAGAAGTTCAGATTCGTACGCGGCGAATGGATGAAATAGCAGAAAAAGGATTTGCAGCACATTGGAAATACAAAGAGTCAGCAGCCGAATCGGCACTGGATGAATGGATTCATAAAATCCGTGAGCTTCTTGAAAATCCTGAAACAGATGCTCTCGATTTTGTGGACGACTTTAAACTGAATCTTTTCTCCGATGAAATTTTCATATTTACTCCCGGTGGAGATATGAAAATGCTTCCCGGAAATGCTACAGCTCTAGATTTCGCCTTTGAAATTCACTCTGACCTAGGAAGTAAATGTATAGGCGCAAAAGTGAACCACAAGCTGGTACCTTTGTCGCATAAATTACGCAGCGGAGATCAGGTTGAAATTTTAACATCCAATAAACAAACTCCTAAGGAGGATTGGCTTACATACGTTGTTACTGCCAAAGCTAAATCCAAAATTAAAACGGCTCTGAAAGAAGAGAAGAAACATTTTGCTGAAGATGGTAAAGAAATTTTGATGCGGAAGTTTAAGCATTTGAAAATTCAATTCAACCATGAAAACATTAACGAACTACTTGCCTATTATAAAATTCCAAACAGCATGGAATTATATTACAGGATTGCGAAAGGATTGATTGATGTACAGGATTTAAAAGAATTCATTCATGAAAAAGGAGCCATTAAAGCAAAAGTTGTTCAGCGAGTAGAACAAAATTCGCTTGAGCAAATGGTTAAAAACATTCGTGGCTCCAGTGAAATGCTCGTGATTGGAGAAAACCTGGAACGAATCGATTACAAATTGTCGCCTTGTTGCAATCCGATTCCCGGTGATGATGTATTTGGTTTTATCACTATCAATGAAGGAATTAAAATACATCGTGTTACTTGTCCGAATGCTATTCAGCTTATGTCGAATTATGCATACAGAATTGTAAAAGCAAAATGGACGAATCAAAAACAGATTGCCTTTCTTGCCGGCGTCCGAATGACAGGCATCGATGAAGTTGGTTTAGTAAATAAAATATCAAAAGTAATTTCAAGCGAGTTGAAAGTTAATATGAGAAGTATAAGCATAGACTCTAACGACGGAATTTTTGATGGAACAATTATGCTCTTCGTCAACGATACACATCACCTCGATAAACTTATTAAAAAACTAAAAGAGATTAATGGAATATTGACAGTAAGCAGAATTGACAGTGGAGGGAATTAGTGGGAAGTCTTTAGTCTTTAGTCATAAGTTGAAGGTTGGAAATTGAAAAATTCAAATCAAAGAAAATTAATTAACGAATAATAAAAGATAATTAACTATTACCTCCCCCCACCCCCCTCAATGCCTACTTCAAAAATCCATTCGACTGTACGGAAAATTTTCAGGGATTATCTTGAAAAGAAGAATCATAGAAAGACAGAAGAGCGGTTTAATATTCTTGATGAGATTTATACTTTAGACGAACATTTCGATGTTGAATCTCTGCATAAACACATGAAAAAAAAGGGATTTAAAAGCAGTCGCGCTACGATTTACAATACATTAGAGTTATTACTTGATTGTGCACTGATTACCCGTCATCAATTTGGAAAAAATGCTTCGCATTTTGAGCGTTCCTATTCATTTCGGCAACATGATCATTTGATTTGTGAAGATTGCGAACATGTTTTAGAATTTTGCGATCCAAGAATACAACAAATTCAAAAAGTGATGGGAGATGTATTGAAATTCAATGTTACTCATCATTCGCTGAATCTTTATGGAAAGTGCAGGGAGTTTCTCGAGAAGGGAACTTGCAAGAACCGTAAAACCGTATGAATATTGGCACTAAGCACAACATTAATGAACAATTGTTGGTATTATCTTTCTCAGAAATAATAATTTCTATATTTGCAGAATTAATTTAAACTACTATTTTCACACCCATGGACTTCA
>JANLOW010000218.1:0-2777 GCA_031366785.1 Bacteroidota bacterium
TTTAAATTTTTCTTCTATCCTTTTAAAGCAAGCAAACAAAAAAGGATTCAAATGTTTGTTTGCAGCTACCGGAGAAGATGGTTTATTACTTGCCGCAAAATATAAACCGCAAGCTATTATTCTGGATATGGAATTGCCCGGTATCAACGGACATAATGTATTGCATGAATTAAAAGCAAATCCATCCGTAAGGCACATACCTGTACATATTATTTCGGCAAATGAACGTTCCTTGGAACCTATCAAAGAAGGGGCAGTAGAATACCTGATGAAACCGGTAAATAAAAATGATCTGGAAGAAGCCTTTAACAGAATTGAAAATTTTGTCAACAGAAAAATAAAAAACCTGCTCATAATAGAAGATAACGAAAATTCGAGGAAAGCAATGCGTATTCTTATTGGAAATGGCGATGTAAAATGTTTAGAAGCCGGAACAGGCAAAGAAGCGCTGGCTATGTATGAGCAGAATAATATTGATTGTATTATCCTTGATATTGGTTTGCCTGACATAAGCGGGTTTGATCTTATCCATAAATTAGAGAATATAAAGGGTCATAACATTCCGCCTATTATTATTTATACCGGCAAGGAACTTACAAAAGAAGAAAACAATGAACTTCAGAAATATGCCGAGAATATTATTATAAAAGGAATAAAATCAGAAGAACGATTGCTGGACGAAACTGCTCTTTTCCTTCACAGGACGGTAAGCAATTTACCGGAATCAAAGCAGACAATTATAAATAATTTGTACGATAAGGAATCTGTATTTCATTCAAAAAAAATATTATTGGTAGATGATGATATGCGAAATGTATTTGCGTTATCTAAAATATTACAAGAACGAGGAATAGAAATATTTAAAGCAGAAAATGGGAAAATTGCGTTAGAGATGTTGGATACTAACCCAGACATTGATATGGTATTGATGGATATTATGATGCCGGAAATGGACGGTTACGAAGCAATGAAGCGGATACGATCTCAGATAAAATTCAAAAACATACCTGTAATTGCCCTCACTGCAAAAGCCATGAAAGACGATAAACAAAAATGTATTGATGCAGGCGCTAACGATTATATTGCTAAACCTATCGATGTAGAGCGCTTGATATCATTGATGCGTGTGTGGCTGAGTAAATAAAAAATTGATTAGACAATTATATTATGGAAATAAAAACAAATAACCCGGTTAAAATTTTAATGGTTGACGATAGGCCAGAAAATTTATTTGCTCTAGAAGTAATTCTTTCTGACGAAAATTATTTGTGCGTAAGAGCAAGTTCAGGCGAGGAAGCATTAAAAATTCTTTTTAATGAACAAGGTTTTGCCATCATATTAATGGATGTGCAAATGCCTAAGATGGATGGATTTGAAACAGTGGAACTAATCCGGCAAAATAAAAAGCTACAACGCATTCCGATTATTTTTCTGACTGCCAGCATGGATAGTTCAGTCCAGATATTCAAAGGCTATCTGGCCGGTGCAGTTGATTATCTTACCAAACCATTTTCTCCTGCAATACTAAAGGCAAAAGTGGCTGTTTTTGTAGATCTGTTCAGAAAGAATCATGAATTGCTGAAGCAGGCAGAAGAGATGAAAACGCTCAATAAAAATGTAACTATCGAAAAATTACTTTCCCAATATACATTAAGCATAATCGAGGCCATCCATGATCCATTATTTGTAATCAACCCCGAAGGTAAAATAACTGATACGAATAATGCATCGATAAAAATAACCGAAGCGATGTCACGAGACAATTTAATTGGCGCATTATTTCTTGACTATTTCACCGATGTCCAAAAATCTGATGAAGGTTGCCAAGAAGTATTTTCTAAAGGTATCCTTATTGGTTACCCGTTAACCTTTATGAACAGTCAGAAAACCAATGTATTATTCAACGGATCAGTTTATAAGGATGACGGAGGAAAAGTGTTGGGGGCTGTAATGGTTGCCAGAGAAGTTTCTGTTTAAATATGGTTTGAGAAGGTCCATTTGCATCAATAATGTCATGTTACATGGAAATACAAATAGCAGAACCTAACAGAAAAACAACAAGGTTTGCACTTTAAATCTAATGCAGTGATTTATTACCTGTTACAACTTCCATCCATTAGGGGAGTTCAATTCTTTCCTTTTTTCGAATCATTGGTCAAACTTAATTTGATTCCCGAAAGAATGGTTTTGAAACTAATGAATATATTCTCAGCATAATGAATTCTAAAATTCCCATTATAGCTTTAACTGCAAATGTAACCACGGTTGATTATTACAAAATGCAAAGCTCTCAATTTTTAATGCAATTTTTCAGAGTCTCTACAGTCGTCTGGTAGGTGGGCTTTGGGTGCAGTCGGGCAAAATTAAATGTGGTGTTTTTGGGTCGGCTTGTGAGTTAGCAAAACACCTCTTATAATTTTGCGAAGCGTTGGTGTTTTTTCCCTTTTTCTAGTCGAAATTCTTGTCGGTTTGTAAGGTAGTCCTACAATGAGGCATAACGGTTTATTTACGAAAGTATACAAAAACCTTTCGTAAATGCAACCAATGGAGATGTATTTACGAAACCAGTTTGCAATAGCAAGCGTAACTGATTTTTCTAAAAGGGGCTACACTTAAAATAAAACAGGGTTTTGAAGAATCAAAACCCTGTTGGTTGTTTTTTAAATTAAAGGATAATTTCTATACCACCTCTTCCACCTTATCTTCAAAAATAATTTGCTCATCTCTTTCTTCCATGGGTATCTTTCTTATAAAATCATCATACCCATCATCATCAT
>JANLOW010000219.1:0-17773 GCA_031366785.1 Bacteroidota bacterium
TTTAAATTTTTCTTCTATCCTTTTAAAGCAAGCAAACAAAAAAGGATTCAAATGTTTGTTTGCAGCTACCGGAGAAGATGGTTTATTACTTGCCGCAAAATATAAACCGCAAGCTATTATTCTGGATATGGAATTGCCCGGAATCAACGGACATAATGTATTGCATGAATTAAAAGCAAATCCATCCGTAAGGCATATACCGGTACATATTATTTCGGCAAATGAACGTTCCCTGGAACCTATCAAAGAAGGGGCAGTAGAATACCTGATGAAACCGGTAAATAAAAATGATCTAGAAGAAGCATTTATCAGAATTGAAAATTTTGTCAACAGAAAAATAAAAAACCTGCTCATAATAGAAGACAACGAAAATTCGAGGAAGGCAATGCGTATTCTCATTGGAAATGGCGATGTAAAATGTTTAGAAGCCGGAACAGGCAAAGAAGCGCTGGCTATGTATGAGCAGAATAACATTGATTGTATTATCCTTGATATTGGTTTGCCTGACATAAGCGGGTTTGATCTTATCCATAAATTAGAGAATATAAAGGGTCATAACATTCCGCCTATTATTATTTATACCGGCAAGGAGCTTACAAAAAAAGAAAACAATGAACTTCAGAAATATGCTGAGACTATTATTATAAAAGGGATAAAATCAGAAGAAAGATTGCTGGACGAAACTGCTCTTTTCCTTCACAGGACGGTAAGCAATTTACCAGAATCAAAGCAGGCAATTATAAATAATTTGTACAATAAGGAATCTGTATTTCATTCGAAAAAAATATTATTGGTAGATGATGATATGCGAAATGTATTTGCGTTATCTAAAATATTACAAGAACGAGGAATGGAAATCATAAAAGCAGAAAATGGGAAAATTGCATTAGAAATGTTGGATACGTATCCAGACATTGATATGGTATTGATGGATATTATGATGCCAGAAATGGACGGCTACGAAGCAATGAAGCAGATACGATCTCAGGTAAAATTCAAAAACATACCTGTAATTGCCCTCACAGCAAAAGCCATGAAAGACGATAAACAAAAATGCATTGATGCAGGCGCCAACGATTATATCGCTAAACCTATTGATGTAGAGCGCTTACTATCATTGATGCGTGTGTGGCTGAGTAAATAAAAAATTGATTGGACAATTCTATTGTGGAAATAAAAACAAATAACCCGGTTAAAATTTTAATGGTTGACGATAGGCCAGAAAATTTATTTGCTTTAGAAGTAATTCTTTCTGACGCAAATTATTTGTGCGTAAGAGCAAGTTCAGGCGAGGAAGCATTAAAAATTCTTTTGAGTGAACAAGGTTTTGCCATCATATTAATGGATGTGCAAATGCCTAAGATGGATGGATTTGAAACAGTAGAATTAATTCGCCAAAGCGAAAAAAATCAACATATTCCGATTATTTTTTTAACTGCCAGTATGGATAGTTCTGTTCAGATTTTCAAAGGGTATCTGGCTGGTGCAGTTGATTATCTTACCAAACCATTTTCTCCTGCAATACTAAAAGCAAAAGTGGCTGTTTTTGTTGATCTTTTCAAAAAGAATCATGAATTGCTGGAGAAGGCAGAAGAGATGAAAACGCTCAATAAAAATGTTACTACCGAAAAATTACTTTCCCAATATACATTAAGCATAATCGAGGCAATCCATGATCCATTATTTGTAATCAACCCCGAAGGTAAAATAACTGATATGAATAATGCATCGATAAAAATAACCGAAGCGATATCGCGCGACAATTTAATTGGCGCATATTTTTCTGACTATTTTACTGACATTCACAAGGCTGGAGAAGGTTGCCAACAAGTATTTTCTAAAGGCATTCTTATCAGTTACCCGTTAACCTTTATTAACAATCAGAGAAACAATGTATTATTCAACGGATCGGTTTATAATGATGATAAAGGGAGAGTATTGGGGGCTGTAATGGTTGCCAGAGAAGTTTCTGTTTAAATATGGTCTGATAAGGTCCATTTCCATCTATAATATCATGTTACATGGAAATACAAATAGCAGAACATAACAACAAAAACAACAAGTTTTGCACTTTAAATCTAATGCAGTGATTTATTACCTGTTACAACTTCCATCCATTAGGGTAGGTCAATTCTTCCCTTTTTTCGAATCATTAGTCAAACTTGATTTGATTCCCGAAAGGATGGTTTTGAAACTAATGAATATATTCTCAGCATAATGAATTCTAAAATTCCCATTATAGCTTTAACTACAAATGTAACCACGGTTGATTTTGCAAAATGCAAAGCTATTGGTATAAATGATTAATTAGCAAAACCCATTGACGGAAAATTATTGTACAGTAAAATAATTGGGTTAGTTAAAAAGTAGAAGAAGTGTTTATACGATTAAAAAAACTATGAAAATAATTTTTTATTAAAAATGAAAAAAAATAGCTCAGTTAAAATTTTATTGATAGACGATCGGGCAGAAAATTTGTTTGCCTTGGAAGTAATTCTTTCCAGCGTGACTATTCCGGACCATATTTCCAATGAATAATCTTAAATAAAGCCTAATCGAAGTACTAAAAAATAGCAGTAAAATATTTACCGATCCTGAAGGAGTTAAGAGGAGTAAAGGTGAAAAATTTAACCCAATAATTTGTATTGCTGCCTACCATAACATTATTTCAGCAATGAAAGGTCGGAGGGTATTTGATCGGTTTCAATAAACCTCCACAACATAAGCACGAATCAAAAACTCAACTTTTGAAAAAATGTAAAAAATGGATTTTTGATTCAAATTTTAATGATTGGGTTGAAATAGAAGGTGAATTGACACTTTCTTTTTATATTTCAACTATTGATTTAACAACTCAATTGAAAATGAAAATTAAGACACAGTTGAAATAATCGCATATTGTAAAATTTATTTTAACATCAAATCAATTTCACAGAGTTTTGTGCAAATTGTAAATTCTCTATAGCGAAGGGCGACGTTTATCAAAAACGATAAATTAAGTTTGTATTAATCCCTAAAGTCATTGTTTTGAAGTCGCTAAATATTTCGGCTGGTTCAAATAATAAATATTGAAATTCGGGGAGCATACGTATTGAGAAATGATCATTAAGAAAATATACCGGTCCTGCATTAACAGACATCAACATTGCCATTTCAGTAATATTTACATTCAGCAATTCGTGTTCATTATTTTCTCCTCTCACTCTATAACCCGATAAATTAAAACTTGCGGCACAACCAACCCCGGCAAGAAAGCGTAACTTTTTTTACCTGGAGTCCAGTTGATCTTTAATGGAATATCAATACTCTGAAACTCGTAACCTTTAGTAAAACCACTATGCTGTGTCTGTGTCAGGTAAATAAATCCGTATCCGGGATCTATCATATCACCAAACGTGAGATTGTCAAACGTGAAATTCCATCCTTTCTTTGTAAATAAAATGCCGGATTCAAGAGAAAATTTTTCTGTTATCTGATAAATAATATTTAATCCGGCACTATATCCGAATCTTGGTACAAAAAATTCTGGTGTTAAATCTGTCCGGTCAGTAAATTGTGGAAAGAGTAACACTCCCGCAGACCATTTACTTTGATTGTGAATTGCAGAATCGGATTGCGCAAAAATAGAACTACTTATTAAGCAAAAAAATAATACCCAGAATCTCATAATCAAAATTACAAAAAATCGTTTCTCAAAAG
Source organism: Bacteroidota bacterium (assembly GCA_031366785.1). GTDB lineage: Bacteria > Bacteroidota > Bacteroidia > AKYH767-A > 2013-40CM-41-45 > JADKIH01. Next base: position 3,700 of record JANLOW010000219.1, read on the forward strand.
CGCAATCTTGTACGGAGAGGGCGTTATTAAAATTCTTTTTTCAATCTATTAGTTTAAAAGGAAAATAAGGAATAGATATAATTTACTACAGATGAAAATAAGTGTTTTAATTACTTTTTGTATGCAAACTGTATGCACAAGTAAAAATTGAAATCCCCTTTTCTTATAATAAATACCTGAAAGCAAAAGTGATCCCGACGAGGATCGAACTCATAACCTACTGCTTAGAAGGCAGTTGCTCTATCCAATTGAGCTACGGGACCGGGAAAAATAAGTTTGAGTCCGAAGTTTGAGTCCGATTGTTAATTCAGACTCGGACTTCGTACTCATTCTGTCGGGGTGGCAGGATTCGAACCTGCGACCTCATGGTCCCAAACCATGCGCGATGACCGGACTACGCTACACCCCGTTTTTTTTAATAAGTTTTTTACTACTAATTATAATTGATTTAAGAACAAGGATTAACGATTTTTGATTTTAGAAGTATTTTAAAATCAGAAATCTTAAATCGTTAATCCTTGTTCTTTATATCAAAACGAAATAATGAACTATTATTAACTTATTAATTTTTTTAAACTACCAAAGAACTAAGCCCAGTAAGCGGTGAGGGAGGGATTCGAACCCTCGGTACAGTTTCCCGTACGACAGTTTAGCAAACTGTTCCTTTCGGCCACTCAGGCACCTCACCCAATTGGAAGGCCGGCAAAGATAGAAATATGTTGTTTTTATGCAAAAAAATTAATCATTGTTTGTGTAAATAAACCAAGAAGAGGTACTTAATAATAAAAAGTTGACTTCCAAACCCTCGTATTGCCACTTTCATCGGTCGCTGTTACCTCAATTTCATGTGTTAAGTTCACGTCCATAGACTGAACATCTGCTATTATCATGTTATTTTTCTTATCGTATTCAAACAAATGCCACTTGCCATCAATTCTTCCGCTATAATTACTAATGTTTGAAAGCTCATCTTGGATTCTAATCTGTACACATCCTCCATACATTGTATTCATTTCTGCCGGAACATAATATTTTTCTATAGTCGGAGGAACAGTATCAAGTATTATTACAAATGTTCCGAATTCTCTTGTCTTTGCCGTTAGTAGTTTATCATTCCACAATCCTCCTTTTGATGTCAGATTTCCATCTTCATCAATCTTTGCTATAATTGCTTTAAGTTTTAAACTGTCTACTATTTCTTTGTTTGGTTTAATGCTTAGCAACATCGGTATTTGCAATGGCACATTGATGTCTCCAACTCTAAATATATCCGATAAATAAACTGACTTAAATTCTTCATCATTGTAGTAATAGTCTTCATAAACTGCATTTCCGGGAATTACTATGTCTATTTTTGGTTTATGCAAAGTCATTCCTTTTTCAGTGGTAACAAGGACTGAATTATTTGGTCGTTGCTGATAAATTTTTTCTCTTAATGCCGTTTTTGCCATCACCCGGAATTCTACCTGCGCACTATTACCACTAAAGTCTTTTGCAATTATTTTAATAATGTGCGAACCATCTTCATCAAAATTGGTGTATCCGGTTTGTAATTCATTTGAATAGAATTTTAATTGATCTCCGGGTAATTTGTGGCACCTTTCAATGTTATTTCCTTCCTGGATTTTAAAACGATAATCGATATGTGCATTTAAATACCGGGTGTCATTAAAATTAAATCGATCATATTTTATTGTGAACGTTAATTTTCCATCTACATACAATTCTGAACTATAAATTCCCAATTCGGCGAATGTACTATCCTGATAATCGTAAGCACTAAAACCAAAACCAATGTTTCCAAAAACTAAAGGCGTCTCCGTTGTGTTTAGCGAATAACCGTCTTTACCTGTTCTTAATTCATATGTTTCTGCTGTATCTGTCGTATTTACTATGCCATTTTCACGTACTGGAAATATGCGTACATATTTTAAGATTGGAGTAAAATTATCTTTAACCTGTAGGCCGAACAATAATGGATTAATAGGTTCTTCAGTTTTTTCATCACGAATTTCAAAATGAACATGTGGCGCTTGTGCACTGCCCGTACTGCCGCTATAGGCTATTATATCGCGCTGCCTAACTATGAAATCATTTTCCTTAGGATTTATATCCAACTCAAAAACCTGTCTCTCATATTGAAGTTTACGTACATAAGAATTTATATCAGCTGTAAATTTTTTAAGATGACCATAAACTGTTACATAACCATTTGCATGCGTAATATATAAAGCTTTTCCGTAACCATCTGACGAAATTTTTATTCTCGAAACATACCCATCCGCTGCGGCCATTACCGGTAAGCCTTCTTCTTCATCTGTGCTAAAATCTAATCCAGAATGAAAATGATTGTCTCTGATTTCCCCAAATGTTCCTGTTATACTTAATGGCGGATCAAGGGGAGCAATAAAATAATCAATGGGGTAATTTTGACCAACAGACAGTAATGTAGATACCGCAAAAAACAATGTGAAAACTATATTTTTTCTCATAGTTGCAAAGGAAGTAAGAAAATTTAATTTAGTTGATGGTTAACTATTGGTTAATTGTTATTAGTTAATTGTTTGTTTAACTTGTTAGGGTTTAATCGTTTATTTATAATTAATTGATTATTGTTATTTTGTAAAATAATTTTCTCTTAATAACATATTTTACATTGATTTTGGTTTAGCAATATACGGCAAACAGATTCTAATTTACCAAAAAAAGAGCCGCTAGCTTTTAAACCAACGGCTCTACCACACGAAAAACATGAACACAATAACTACATTAAAGAAACGAATTAATGTGGCTATTATTGCAAATTGAGTAAAGAGTGACGGTGGGATGACAAAAAAAGTATCAGGTATCATGTATCAAGTATCAAGATTTTTTAGGCATTTCTGCCTTTCTTGAAATTAATTGAAAGAACCAAAACGGTATTGTATTAGTTTTAAATACCTGATACCTGATACCTGATACTTGATACCTGATACTTGATACTTGATACAGGACAAAATCCTACCTTTGCCGACCCAAACCCTCTTTTTATGCAAAAAATCTCTCTTGGAATAGGCTCTCGTGTCAGGCATCCGCAATTTGGCGATGGCGTTGTTGTACAGATAAAACCGGAAGAGTATTTAATCACTTTCATGCTACATGGCATGAGGGAAATTGAACGTACCTTCGATCAGTTCGAAATTATCGATCCAAATGATGCCGATAACGATCTTGTTAGTCTGGCTGATGTTGAAGTCCTTCTCGTTAACGTGATTAGAAAATATTCTGACCTTCAGGAAAGAGTCGAAATCGGAAATAAATGGACCGGTGGAACATTAACTTTAAAACCCGGTGATTCTTCATTGAAATCCAAAGAGGTTCCCATCGATATTTTTTTTAATAAAATTGTAATGCTCCGTGATCGCCTAAGGGTTCTTGAACAGCATATCAACAGCAATAAAAAACTAACGGAGGAAGACAAAGTCAATTTGCAACAATATATTACTCGTTGTTATGGCTCTCTCACGACGTTTAATGTATTATTTAAATATACTACCGATCAATTTGTCGGCGATAAGGGAGGGAAGGATTAATCTTTCTTTATAAAGAAGTAAAATCATGTATGAATATATTATCCGTTGAAAATCTTTCCAAATCTTATGGCGAAAAATCGCTTTTTGAAAATCTCAGCTTTGGAATTGCGAGGGGAGAAAAAATTGCACTCATTGCCAGAAATGGCTCCGGGAAAACTACGCTCATGCGTATTCTTTCCGGTAAAGACTCCCCTGATAGCGGATTAGTTACTTTTAGAAAAAATATTCATATCGAATACCTCGAACAGGAACCTTATATGGACCCTGATAAAACAATTTTAGAAACAATATTCGATTACAATAATCCTTCCGTTCAACTGATGCGTGATTATGAAGATGTACTCGAAAAAGTCCAGCTCCATCCAACCACAGAATTACAAAATGAATTGCAGCGGCTCTCATCACTTATTGATAATGCCGGTGCATGGGACTATGAAGTAAGAGTCCGACAAGTTTTATCCAAATTAAATATTCACCAACTCGATCAACCGGTCAGGCAATTGTCGGGCGGGCAAAAAAAACGTATTGCTCTGGCAAAAGCACTTATCGATCCGGCCGATCTTATATTAATGGATGAACCCACGAATCATCTGGATGTGGAAATGGTAGAGTGGCTCGAAGATTTCTTAACACGATCTCAGCTTGCAGTTTTACTCGTTACTCATGACAGATATTTTTTAGAAAACATCACCAATAAAATTATCGAACTCGATCATGGTAATTTATATTTATATGAAGGAAATTATTCTTACTTTTTAGAGAAAAAAGCTGAAAGAGAGTTTAATGAAACGCGTGAAAAGGACAAGGCACGAAATATCATGCGTACAGAGCTAGAGTGGATGCGCAGGATGCCAAAAGCCCGAGGCACTAAATCAAAAGCACGAATCGATTCATTTTATGAATTGAAGGATAAAGCCACAGGAAGAAAAAAAGAAGAAGGCATTAACCTCGATGTGAAAATGAATCGAATAGGAGGGAAGGTTATTGAAATGAAAAAAGTGTATAAATCTTTTGGTAATATACATCTGATTAAAGCATTTGATTATACATTTCGTACCGGCGAAAGAATTGGCATCGTTGGAAAAAATGGCGCAGGTAAAACTACTTTTCTGAATATGATTACTGGAAAGGAGTTGCCTGATACTGGAAAAATTAATATCGGCGATACAATTGTCTTTGGCTACTATTCTCAACAAGGCCTTGAGCCGGAGGAAGATAAAAGAGTAATTGAAATAGTAAAAGATTTTGCTGATGTGATTCAATTGAGTAATGGAACAAAGGTTTCTGCTTCGCAATTTCTTCAACTTTTCCAGTTTCCTCCTGAAATGCATTTTACATATTATTCTAAACTCAGCGGAGGTGAAAAACGAAGACTTCACTTACTTACTGTACTTATTAAAAATCCCAATTTCTTAATTCTTGATGAGCCAACCAATGATCTGGATCTCTTAACATTAAATATTCTTGAAGATTTTTTACTCAGTTACAAGGGTTGTCTCCTGGTTGTTTCTCATGATCGATATTTCATGGATAAGCTGATCGATCACCTTTTTATTTTCGACGGCGACGGAAACATTCGTGATTATAATGGAAGATATTCAGAATACAGAATGGAAGTAGATGAAAAGGAAAAAGCTGCAGCAAAAGTAAAAAATTTACGCTCTGCTGCCGACAAAGCGGATTCTCTGATTATGGCACAACCGAAAAAGAAATTTACATTCAAAGAAAAACTTGAGTACGAAAATCTTGAAAAGGATATTGCAAAACTGGAAGAAGAAAAGGCTCTACTTACGGATAAGTTAAGCAGCGGAAATGGCGACCATATTCAAATAAATGATTGGGCATTACGAATGCAACAAATTATCAGTGAAGTCGAAGTAAAATCTATGAGGTGGCTTGAACTTTCGGAATTGGGCATTTAATTAATCGTCTGTAAATATGATAAGCAAGTATTTTAAAAACGAGTCTACTTTCCATGCATTTCAATATGTAGATTTCCGTCGTTTTATTTTTTCTAAATTCATGCTCACCCTTGCTTTACAGATTCAATTCGTTGTGCTTAGCTGGCATGTTTTTCAGATAACACATGATTATTTATCATTGGGATTACTTGGCCTCGCAGAAGCAATACCTGCTGTTGGACTTGCATTATTCGGAGGATATATTGCTGATAGAAATGACAGAAGAAAAATAATTATCATAGTCATGGCCGCACAAATACTTTGCAGTGCTGCTTTATTCGGAATTACTTTTTATTACGAATGCAATGGCATCACTTCTATGTCTGTTTTACCTTTTTATGGCATTATGTTTTGCGTCGGTTTACTCAGAGGTTTTTATAGTCCTGCCCAAATGCCCTTAATGTCTCAGGTAGTTCCCAGAGAAGCCTATGCCAATTCATCAGCATGGAATTCTACTTTCTGGCATATCGCTGTTGTATTAGGATCTGCAGGTGGTGGTTTATTGCTTGGTTTTTTTGGAAAAACGGTTACCTATTCTATTGTAATTGGAATATTATTAATTGGATTTTTACAGATAATAAGAATTTCCCCCCAGCCACTTCGAAAAGTATTAAGGGAAGAAGGGATGTTGGTCAGTATCCGTCAGGGTATACATTTTGTTTTTGGCAATCAGATTATTTTTGGTGCTATGTTGCTAGACCTAATTGCTGTTCTTTTCGGTGGAGCAACGGCATTACTGCCTGTTTTTGCCAGCGAAATTCTTCATGTTGGAGAGCAAGGTTTTGGTTTTTTAAGAGCTGCCCCTTTTGTTGGTTCGGTTTTGATAGCGTTGTATATGACTAAGCATCCGCCATTAAAAAATACAGGAAAAAAATTATTATTTTGTGTAGCAGGATTTTCACTGTGTATGATTTTCTTTGCATTAAGCAGAGATTTTTACCTCTCACTAATTATACTTGCTGTTAGTGGAGTATTTGATAATGTAAGTGTTGTTATTCGATCAACAATTTTACAACTCTATACGCCGGATGAAATGCGTGGAAGAGTTGCATCCGTCAGTACCATGTTTATTAGCTCATCGAATGAAATCGGTGCTTTTGAATCGGGTTTCGCTGCTAAACTATTAGGATTAATTCCTTCAGTAATTATTGGAGGCGGTGTTGCTCTTGCTTCAGTTGGAGCAACTATGATATGGATGCCGAAATTGAGAAAACTTGAGCTGAAATAATTTTCAATTACGGTATTTGTCTTACGTAATTTTTCTTCTCAGTGGAAATTATATTTACCAATAACTCGCTTGGATTGAAACTGTTTTGAATAGTATCGTTTTTAATTTGATAGATTACAGGAACTAGTTTTGTCAGTTCGTTAAATATTTTTTTATTTATTTTGATTACGTTGAAGTTAATAGCAAGGTCTGAAGCAACTTTGTTTAGCTCTTTTTCCATAGAATCTATCGTAATACCAACTAATTTTATTGGATATTTTTTATTTATTGAATTAATTTTTGGAATTGCTTCTAGACAATGACTGCATATAGGTGAAAAAACAAAAAGGTATTCAATGTTTTTAATTTCATTCATATTTATATTTAAATCTTTTATTGAATAACCGATCTTATTTCTGGAATAATTATCAAAATAATACTCGTTATATTTTATTGCCAGAAAAGATAACATCATTGTCGCCAGTACTGTGAGAAGTCTCTTACGCCAGATTTTTGTATGAATCAAAGGACTATAGTTGAAGATAAATAGTGAAGTAATAATGAGCGCAATATTTTTAATTAAAAACAAAAGGAAATTAGCAGGATTTAAAAATTCTATAATTCCGAAACAAGAACATGAGCTTATCTCAAAATAAAAATGCCCTACTGCATATACTATCGTCATTAAAATAAGGAATGATATGGAAAAAGCAGATGTTTTTCTTAAGAAAAAAAGAAACATGAAGCTAAATGCAAAATACATTTCAATGATTAAAATTAGATAAGCCGTAAAAGAGGGAAGTCCATAGATCGACATACTCTTTTTAAAAGTATCTAAATCAAAATATTTGCCTATAACAGACAGAAAAAACGTTGCAGCAATTAAAATAATCAGGAATTGCAAAATATATTGTATTTTGAAAATTAGTTTAAACATTATTTCGGGAATTATTTTTTTACTTTTTTTTAAAATGTGAAAATATTAACCTGATCAGTAAAAGATAAAATGTTAATGGTATTAGTAATTTGGACAAATTAACAATGTCGAATTTAGTATTGTTACTTGTTAATAGTGTTATCTGGTTATATAAATCAGACGGAAATGTGATTAATGAGTTAGGGTTTATAATAAATAATGTTGTTAAGAAAACGAAAATTAAGCTATTGCTTATTAAAGCGTAAATAATTAATAAAATATTTTTTTTATTATAGTTTAGTGATTTGGGTTGAATAAAAAATGATTTCAAAATTAAATTTGATTCCAACCGTAAACCGGGAACTCTGATTAAATCTGATAAAATCCAATATCCATCAGTCCTGAAAAATGGATTTAGATTAAATAATGTTTTTAAAAATATTATTGTTGGAATTATAAGTAATGAATTAATTTCTGTTAAAGTAGCAGCTAGAATAACGATGCTACTAAATATTAATTCAAAATAGATACCTGCTAGATTCACTATTATCCTTTTTTGAGTATTGAATTTCCATGCATCGGAAACATCTGAATATAGTACGGGAGTAAACAAATAGAAACCTATACCTATACCTCCGTGTTTCCCGCCAAATTTATAAGTGGCTGCTGAATGTCCAATTTCATGCAGGAGGCTGCTTATAATCATTAAAGCCAGATAGATAAATAAATATTGCGGTGGAACTTGCTTTAAGCAACCTAGTATTTTTGAATACTGAAAAATGAGTGTTAATAGAATTGTTAAAAAGCAAAATATTACGATAAATTTTATTAACGAATTCCTGAAAAAAAATAAAAACGGTTTTGTAATTATTTTATTGACTTTATCATTTATAAGAATTGTATTTAGTTTGAGATACGATGGGGATTTATTAGTCTCGAATTTATTTCCTTCACTTTCAATAATGTTATAATAACCAAGTTTATTATATAAAATATCATAAGCAAATTCATTGTTTATTTTGGTTTCAAAATTGGTATTATACTCGCGTACAATTTGCATTAAATTTTTTTTATTATCAATGCAGCCGATTAACTGATATACTTTCAAATTAATTTTCAGGTGACTATTATTATTTTTAAATGCTACGATATATTCATCGTCACGCTTATGAATTATAACATTATCATTAATTTTTGGTATTCTATTTACTAATGTATCTTCCATTATATAATGTCAATGAATTCAAAACGTAGCTTGTTGTTATTGTTTTACTTTTGTATGGATCATTTAACCGAGGTTTAATAAATGGTACTGCATTCCAGGAGCCATCTTCGTTCTGTGTATTATTAAGGAATTCAATTCCTTTCTCCAGAGGCTCAGTATTTTTATTCGAATTGTCCAGTAGCATAAGTGTATTTAAAGCAAATGATGTATTTAATGCATCTGATTTCCCATTAAATTCGACTGCCCAGCCGCCATCTTCATTTTGATTCTTAAGAATTGTTTGCCGGATTTTTGAAAGAGTTTCTCGATACATTTCATCCGGTTTTGTATTATTTTTAAACAATTCAAGACAAAGGCGGACACAAACCATCGTTCCGTATAACCAGCCATAATACCAGCTCGAATACCAGAAAAAATCTTTCTCTATTTTGGAAAAAATATATTTAATCCCTTGTTCTATAGGAGTTTTGTACCGGGTGTTATTAACAAGCGATAATCCATATAATAAATTGGCCATTACTTCAATATCTGGCCCTGATCCCCATTTTGTAGAATTAAACTTATGCTGTATTTTTTGAATTTCTGTTCTATTATTTTTAGGAATAATCCACGTTTCAATACCTCCTGTGGAATTATGATAGCAATCTGTAATTATAATCTGTATTGAAGGCTTACAACATTCATCGATACTATTTCTGCGATTACCCTTGATGAATACCTGTATCATCTGACCTAAATCATCAGCATCCGCTGCGATTTCTTTAACGGTAGGGAAATAACTCCAGCCTCCGACTTCGTCTTTGTTTCTATTTTCAATTAAATAATTAATTTCATGATTGATTATTTTGGACATATTTATTTTATAATTGTGTGCTATGTCAATTAAGTTATTTGTTAATATGCCTCTTTGAAATATATCAGTTGTATGTATCGTTTGTTTGTTTTGAAAACCTTCAAGTTCTGAAAGGACCATAATATGTTTAGCTTCCGGAAAATTAATTTCCCATTCTCCTATTAAATACTTCAAACCTTTTTCAATTCGCAAATCCGTATCGAAAGAATATTCAAATGAATTTATTTTTATTGCATTTTCTCTTAGCGAAACTTTTGTTTTGATAATTGTCAAATATTCTTCTATTGCATTGATTGCTGAATTTGTTTCTGCAATTTTATCTGAAATAGTTTCTACCCATTTATTTTTACCTGTTTCCATTGCGATAATTCTGGCTTTAGAAAAATAGGACAGTGACAATTTGTATAAGTCAATGGCAGCTCCACTAATATAGAAGTGCTTATTTAAATTATTTATATGCCCGGTTATTTCTTTGTTATTTCTGACAAAGGAATAATATGCATAATTAAAATCTTTGTTTTCAAAGTCTTCTATGAAATCTTCTATATCATCATTAATTTGAAAACCGACGGAGAATAATTTATGAGATTCAATTAGTTTTTCATAAGCATTGGTATTTCTACTTCCACTCAGAATAAATAAAGAGTCTAAAGCGATTTTACCCATTGCTGATTTAAAATCACATAAGTTTTCATACTCATTCAGCGAGACTTCTTCTTTATTAAATAATGTTTTTCCGATTATTGAAGCTTTATAAAATTCTTTTTTTCTAGAATTCCATAAACTCCAAAATTTATTATCTAAACCGAATAGATCCGTTAAGATTTTTATTGTTTCTTCCAGATATATATTTGACAATGACAGTGTGATCTGTTTTGATTTTGTGTCAAGTATATTATCCATTAATAGAGTATACTTGTAGCAAAAGAAGCCGGCTATATTGAGTTTGATAATTCTATTGGAATTTTCTTTAAAATTGAAATTATTTTTAAATAACGATGCATATTCCAAATAAAATAATGGATTCTTATCGATTCCATTGATTTCTGATAGAATATTAATAATATCTTTTGTAAGTGGTAATTTATTTACATACTCGCGGTAATCATTTATAAATCCGGGTAAAGTATTTTTCATGTTTAGTATTTTACGGATAAATGAATTCCTAATCCCATTTTGTAACCTCCTTTAATCTCTTTCCATTTTAATAAGTTATTACCACGAAAATACAAAGGGCCACTAAAAACAGTAGAACTAAAAAGAATATTATTTTCTATATTTTCGTCGTTTGTTTCTTGGACTGTGAAATCTAACCATTCAATAGAAACTAAAAAATCATTTTCAAATTCAAGATTGTCATTAGAAACATCAATTTCAATTAATCCTTTACTGGTTACTTTTTTAATTATATCGCTATAATTTGCTCTTGTGGTGTCAATTATTTTATTTTTGTCAATTTTATAAAAATTAATTCTAAAGGTTGAATTTTTAAAATTGAATTTTGATAAATGAAAATAAACTATTTTTATTTTATATTTTTCATTTTTTTTAACTTCAATAATTTTTCCTATTTCTGTTCCTAAGTTATTGCTTAAAAAGCTTAAAACCACATGATCGGAAGTAGTCTTTGTTCCAATTATTTTTTCTTTTTTAAAGATATAATTGGAAGGTCTAATATTTACTTCTCTTAACTGATATTCTGATAGCTGCATTATTACTTTTATGGTATCTCTACTATTCGAGCTAACGGTTTGCATTTTATATCCTATATGTGTAAAGACTAATGAATCATAATCGTTTTGTAAATCATCTTTCAAAATAAAAATTCCATTTTCATCAGTTACTGTTCCTGTGATTGATTTTTTTACTGATATATTTAGAAAAGGGATTGGATTTCCGGAGTTGTCAAAACATTTACCGATAACTTGTGGAAAGCATAAATTAACTTTTATTGTTAATATCAATGCAATTGATAACTTTAGTATGATTTTCATGTTAAATGAATTGAATGTTATTAAAATTCAGATTATAATTTATTTTTGCAAGTATATTTTAATTGCATATAAATAACATTTCTATAAAAATTTATTCAAGCAATGGCAATTTCTATTTTAATATATTGCAATTGATGTTTGACTTAATTATAGAAATGTTATTTTGTCTTCGTTTACATTTTGTTTCAGTTTCGTTTATCTTATTGCGCCATCACATTCTGAGCCACTACATACTCTTATAACCCACGTCTTCATTTCAAAGCGTGTTTCTAATTCTTCTATGGAGAATTCATTTATTAATTTTTGATTTGTTTTCATAAGTTTTAGTTTTATTTGTATGTAAATAATTAAATTTGGTATTATTAAATTGTATTGCTATTTATCTTACTACCTTTGATTATGGCAGTGATCTGGATTATCGCAAGGTTCTATGCTAATCCAAGCTTTCATTTCATAACGTGCTTCAAGTTCGTCAATTTGAAATTCATTTATTAAATTATGATTTATTTTCATAGATTTTATTTATTAAAATGTTTTGCTACCAATACCCGGTAGATTTAGGCTGAGCTTTATATATGCTCTTATAATTTTATTAATTATTTAATTTATTTAAGAGCTGCTTCATAATCTTTTCTGTTATAATTTTGGTCAATTGAAATTATTTATGAAAAGTATATTATGAATAGCATTTGAGTTAGTTATTTATCTGCCTGCCGGCAGTTAAGTAGGAGTGAAATTCATTTTTTTAAATAGGTAAGTGATCATGGTTATATATTTGAATTATTATTGTGCAAATATTCAACCTTAATGATCCCTTTGCAACTCCATTTATGATGGTTTTTATTTCATATAATATTGTTTAACCTTATTTGTTTAATAAACAAATTAAATTGTTTTTTACTTAAATTGGTTTTATCTTGGAAAAAAATTTATGATGCCGAAAGATACAATCAGGATATTAAGCTGGAATGTTAATGGGATTAGAGCAATTTTTAAAAAAGGATTTCAGGAATGGCTAACGAAAGATAATCCTGATATCCTCTGCCTGCAGGAAACTAAAGCACAACCCGATCAACTTGAAGATAAAATTATGAATTGTAACGGTTATAAAAGTTATTTTTTCTCTGCAGAAAAAAAAGGATATTCCGGAGTTGCTGTTTACGCACGTATCAAACCAATTTCTGTTAAAGCTGGATTCAATGATCCTGTCTTTGACGGTGAAGGACGTGTGCTAGAAATTGAATTTGAAAAGTTTGTACTTTATAATGTTTACTTCCCAAACGGTGGCCGTGGACCGGAAAGAGTTAAATATAAACTTGATTTTTACGAGCAACTATTTAAGCGAACGGAAGTATTTCGTAAAACAAAAAAAAATATTATTGTCTGCGGTGATTTTAATACTGCCCATAAAGAAATAGATCTCGCCAGGCCTGGGCCAAATTCAAAAGTGAGTGGTTTTTTACCTGAAGAACGAGCATGGATCGATAAAATAATTGATAAAGGGTATGTGGATATATTCAGAGAATTTAATAAAGAAGCCGGGCAATACACTTACTGGGATGTAATAACCCGTGCTAGAGAAAGAAATACCGGCTGGCGCATTGATTATTTTATGGTTTCATCTGAAATAAAAGACAATGTTACAAATGCAACAATTCATTCTCAGGTTATGGGAAGTGATCATTGTCCTGTTGAAATTGAAGTTACGTTCTAATTTACTCTTAGAATTAATCTTTTTTTATCAACTTGTAATTTATATTTCGATTTTCTGATTTCAGATTAATCAGATAAACTCCTGCAGGAAATGAACTTAAATTTAAACTAAAAATATTTTTATTATCAGTTCGAATATTATCCTGGAAAAGAAGTTTTGATTGCATATCATATAGTTTGAATACACTATTTTTTAAAACTTCATTTTCTAAATTGAAATATATTAAAGCTGAAGTAGGATTCGGCCAACAATTATTGGATTCAATACTCTCTGTCTTCTGAATTTTTGTTGGAAACGTTTCGTGAAATTGTAAAACTCTTAATTGACCAAAATTATTAATGGCTCCTGATACTGTAAATCCTCCATCAATTAAGCACAACGAAGAAGAGGTAGATGGATTTGGAATGGTTTCAGGATAAATAAAGGACCATTTTAAGTTAAGAGATGAATCAAACTTGGCTACAAACCATTTTTTATTATGAATCGAATCAACATTATTTAATATATAAACATTTGCTGAATCATCTGTTTGTATGTTCACAAAATAATCACTTGTATATGCTGAATGGTTTGGAATATTACTGTAATTAAAGGAAAAATGATTTCCGGTTGAATCAAATTTATAAATAACA
>JANLOW010000359.1:0-1889 GCA_031366785.1 Bacteroidota bacterium
TTACAAAAACAACCGGGTCATGAATGTATATTATTTTCGGGAGAAAAATAAAATGTCACAAAATATTTTTCCCCAATTTGAAGTGATTGGGTTAATTCAACACCAATAATTTCTCTAACGGAATCGTCTCTTGGTATAATAGCTTCTCCAATATATGCGCTATCAAAAGCGCCTTGCGTGTTTTGAAATCCTTCAATATTAAATGGAATTGAAGTACTCTTATGAGTACTACATTTATGAAAGTAATCGGGCGTTCCGTTTATTGGAAACCAATCTTTAATTTTATTGATTTGAAAAAGACCGCTAGGGCAATCGATATGCTCCTCAAAACTCGGATTAGGCACTAGATTTTGAGCTATGGCGTTAAATTGAAAAAACAGCAAAGCGATGAGAAGAAAAAGTCGATGTCGAAAAAGAAAATTCAGCGATACGTAAGCCATAAAAATTTAAATAGGTAGTGCTAATGTACTATACTATTTGAGATAAAAAAGTTAAAGTCTCTCTTACGCGAAATTTTTCTTTATCGGGATACGTAAACATTTTCCACGTATGATTATAATCAGCTTCAGCAGTAGAACGAATGGCTTCGCCGGGATAAATTAAAGGCGGTGAATTAACAAAAAGATAAGGAATGGTAATGTCGAGAGCGGCGTTAGGTTTCGAATTCGAATTAGTATAATCGCCAATTCCGATTGCTTCTATTTTTTGGTTGTTGTCGGTTTCGCCCCAACTGTATGGCCCACTTAGCCCAATTTGCATTTGACCGTAAATTTTAATGGTACAATTGAGGAAAACAGAAATTAATAAAACGATAGTTACGAGTAGTTTTTTCATGATTTTTATTTTAAAAGGTTAATACTTTGAATACTTTACTGTCAACTAAAATAAAATAAACGCCTTTTGAATAAGGGCTTAAATCCAATTTTATTTCACCTCCTTCCCGATTTAAATGTATTATTAATTGCCCCAACACATCATAAACAGATATGTTGTGAAAGTAATTATCAGAAATTAGGTTTATGATTGTAAATAATGATGTAATGGGATTTTGTAATAATTCTATTTCTGAATAATTTTGATTAAAACAAAAATTTGCTTTTTTAGAAAGACAGATCTCATCAAAATAAATATATGCGGCTTTACTAGTAGAATCAATACAGTGAAAGACCAAATGGTTTTTATCAAAAAAATTACCAATCACTAAAAAGTCATTATAATTTTTTGCTATAAATGATGCCGACCACAATTTCCAGTTTAGTGTATCCAAAAAAAGTTCATCGGAATAAGCGTCTGCAGTGTTGTCTATCAAATTTTCGCCTAATCCAATTGTGTCAGTTGGATTTAAAATAATTTTTATTCCAATATTATTTATGAAGCATTGAATATTGGATGTAAGGTCTGTTGCGGGATGAAATCCTGAAGAATAATAAAAACTGATGTAATAGCGAATTCCGGGAATAAGCGGTTCTGTCAAACGAACACCAATTATTTCTGAATAAAAATAACCACTTCCAAATAAAAAATATTCGCCTGTATAAGAATTTTGATTGGTGTCGATTAATTCTTGATGACCCAATGCATTATCAGGAATAGAAACTGCCGAACCGGAACTACATTTATCGAAATAGTCTGGCGAATTATAGATTGACATCCAATACTTCAATCGATTTAATTGACCCCAACTACTTGGACAACTATCATGCTCCTCAAAACTCGGATTGGGCACTAGATTTTGACCTATGGCGTTAAACTGAAAAAACAGCAAAGCGATGAGAAGAAAAAGTCGTTGTCGAAAAAGAAAATTTAGCGATACGTAAGCCATAAAAATTTAAATAGGTAGTGCTAATGTACGATAATTAGAAAGTAGTCCGCAATAAATAACCATTGAC
>JANLOW010000402.1:0-3096 GCA_031366785.1 Bacteroidota bacterium
TTTTTGACCTTCCTTCAGGGATGGTAAATCCTGATTTAAAACAAGTTGTAAAGATCAACAAAGACGATCAAAAAGAAGAATTCTCGCTTCAGAATTTCTTTTCTTCCGAAAAAAATTCATCCAGACCATCTAAATCAATTACACGATCCTATTCAACAAAAGTTGACTCATCTTCCATGATCAGCGTAAGAATAAATGATCAGATTATTTTTGTAACTCCTCCTTCGCCGGTGATTGAAGAGACAGCAAATACGGAAACAGTTTCGGATTCTTCTGTTGAATCAACTTCTATTGAAAGTGAAAATACTTTAATTGAAAAAACATTAAGCGACTCCAGTGCTTTGCCTGAAGTTAAAATTAAAAAAAGAGATAAATACGATCCTACACTTGAAGAAAGAATTTCAACTGATCAACTAAAGCAACAACAGGAAGAAGCTGAGAGGATGAAGGATATTGAATCGGATGAGACAGCTCCTGAGAAATCATTGGATTTTAATGTGAGCAATGAAGACCTTGCTAAAATTGCTTACAGTGATGCTCAGACATTGCAGGATGAAGCGGATAGTTCGAAAAATGAAGTAGAGCTTTTACGGATTAAAGCAACAGAGAAACAAGAGCTGGCACTCTTGCAAAAAAATCAGTCGGAGAACAAAGGATTAATTTCTGATAGCACAAATTATTTTTTAGCACAATCAGAATTAAATCGCCTGGAGGCAGAAGAAATTAACAAAAAAGCGGATGAGCTTTCTTTAATCGCTTCTTCAAAACAAGCTGAAGCAAATACGGCAATACAAGAAGCTAATGAAATATTTAACAAATCTAAAACTTCTGAACCGCTTGCTTTAAAACGAAAAGCTTCAGTAAAGAAAAATATACTAAATAGTGATGCCCCTGAAAACTCTAATATTAATTCAGGAAAAACAGAAACTGTTCTTAATTCGGATTCTGTTGATTCAAAATCAATATCAACTGAAAATGGAAGTGTAACTGCTTCGGATCAAAGAATAAATTTAAATGAGAATAAATCAGATTCAATATCAACGAAATCGGAAAATCAGAATACTTTAAATGCACCTTTTATTCCTATAAATAATTTAGATGAATCTTCATCGCTTTCAGACATGGATGATGTTTCATTGACCGTTGAAACTAATAATGCTTGCCGGGATGAAGTTCCAATAAAGAGGTATGATCAGGCTGAAACTCTTGCACAAGAAATAAAGGCATCTTCTGACAGTATTTCTGCAGAAACAATAAAAACAGAAGTGAAAGAAAATGATTCTTCTTCATTAAAAATTAAATCTCCCAATGAAAATTCTCCTTTATTAACAGGAACAAATGCATCTATTATTCCAATGGCAGACTCAAGCCTTTTGGAAAACAATCTTCAGGCAAACAATACAACTAAAAGTGTTCCTATGCCTGTTAAAGAGGAGGCAAGGGTTGCTTATCGGGAGTATCAGGTTAAAATGAAACACTCCAATGAATTAACAACTCAATCTCTAAGTTTACAAGATCAAATAAGTCATTTACATAGTTGTCCGAAACGCGATAGTCTTATCAGGGAATCAAACAATATGGCTATTGAATCCATTCACGAATGGCAGGAAGCTCTAAAAAAAATTCAGGAAGCCCGAAAAATAGATTCAGGAGTTGAATATAAAATGAATGTGAATGATTATGCTTCAAATTCAACAAGGTCAGATAAGAATATTGTGAAAACTGCCGATGGAGGATTGGTGAAACAGAATGATTCAACGTTACAGGCAAATGCTGTAATTTCAAAACCATCATTAGCGGTAAAGGAATCAAAGTTTAATTATACAGCCGGCTCTACGGATTCAAGTATTAAATATTTACAGGATAAAAATGATTCAGAAGCAAATTTAGATACGCTGCATCCTGATTATCCGATGTATTTTAAATTGAAAAAAGAAATTACGAGTAAACAAGTCGAAACTATCGATGTTTTTGCTGAAGCAATTAATTTGAACAATAAATCGGTTCAAGAAAAAGAAAATGAATTGGCTCTAATGGATAGTGCCTATGCAGAAACAGATAAAGATAAAAAGAGTGATTATATAAAACGATCTTTCGAACAGAAGGCTTTATCGGAAAAACATGCACAGGAAGCGAAAGAAAAATTTGCCATTGCCCAGCAACATACACAAGAAGTAAAAGGACTAAGACTGGAACTTGCTTCTGTTAAAGATAGAATCAGCCGTAAATCAGATCAGAATGTTTTAACTGCTTCTTCAAAAGTAAATTCCGGAATTATAAAAAAAGGAGACGACTCAGCCAAAGCAAAACCTGTAATATCTCCTGTTAAAAAGCAAGCTGAGAAAAATGTAATATTAGAAAAACAGCCTCCTGTTTTTGCTATGTCATCAAAAACAGATGATGAATTAAACGTAGGCGAAGAAGCCATAGCTTCGGTAGATGTTACGAAAAAAGGGCTGGATGATTTTGCCCGAAATGTATTTGGTAAAAATGAATCTGCTTTTTATTCAGAAAAAAATCCGATTCCTATGGATCCTGATCTTCCGGAAGGACTCGTATTTAAAGTTCAAATAGGAGCATTCCATAAACCATTGCCATCAGATATTTTTAAAGGACTACAACCTATTTCAGGAGAAACAACGCGTCCTGGATGGGTTCGTTACTGTGCAGGATTATTTAAAGCTTTCGAGCCGGCAAATATTGTAAAAAAAGAAATTCAAAGAAGCGGTTATAAGGATGCTTTCGTAGTTGCATATTTCAATGGTAAACGGATAGAACTTAACCAAGCTTATGCAATGTTGAAAGAAAAGGAAAACCTTACTGACTATAAAAATGAATCAGCAAAAGAAATTGCAATGCTGCGAGCAATAAATATCCATTCAACGACAGATTCATATAGCGATGATAAAGATTTAAATGCATTTTATGGTAAACCTGCGATATTGGCAACAGAAAAAGGCACTGGTTTAACGGAATATTCTGTTCAAGTAGGAGTTTATCGTGCTGCCGAAGCTCCTGCAGCAATCGCATCCATACAGCCTTTGCAAACAGTACCTACAAAATCTAATTTATTCCGGTTTACGAGTGGTAGATATT
>JANLOW010000410.1:0-2964 GCA_031366785.1 Bacteroidota bacterium
TCCTTTAAAGTAATCCGTTAATAACAATAAGACAGGGAGCGAAGCTGCCATGGCTTTGGAGAGGAGAGAAAGAAGAAATAGAAACACAGACAGAAAATAAAATTTTCTTTTTTTGTCTTTCTGATATTTTAAATAATAGATGTAAGAACACAAAAAGAAAAATGTGTATAATAAATCTTTTAACTCAGATGCCCAGGCAACTGATTCGACATGTATCGGGTGAACTCCAAACAACGCTGCTGCAACCAAAGCAACTATTGTTTTTTCACTCAAATGGAAAATGGCATAAAACACAAGTCCGGTATTTAAAAGATGTATCAATATATTGACGACATGATACCCTTTTTCGGATAATTCAAAAAGCTGAAATTGAAAAGCATGGCCGAGAATGGTCAATGGATGATAATTACCCATGACATACTGAGAAAATATTTCTTTAATATTAATGTTACGAATCAAAGGATTGTTCCTGATGTAATCGTCATCATCCCATACAAAACCATTTTGCAAAGCAGGCAGGTAAGCGATGAATGTGATTAAAGCAATTATAAAAAGTCCGATGTAATATCTTTTATCAATCGATGAAGCCGGTGACAGCTTCTTATTCGACCGGTTGTGCTTATTTAGTTCTTTCTTGTTTTTCATTTTGCTTTCGAAAATAGATTGGAAATATAATTAAAATTTTCGGTATTGAAAGATGGGCAAATATCAGTCTTTTTACTTAGGTGAATATCCCTATTCTTAATGCAAAGCAATAATAAAAGCATTCCATAGAAAGGTATAAAATCAATACAATTCCAAGTCATTTAGTAAGAACCTTTACAATTCTAAGTGATTTTTCAAATATTACTTCAGTTTTCATTGCGCAACTTTGCGAGTCGTCGCGTCTTTGCGTTTTATTTAACCGCCGTCGGATTTTTAACGCAAAGACGCGAAGGTGCGCAAAGTTTCGCAGCGTTTAATAATTGACTATTTTGTGTTTGATTATTTTTACTTAAAGGATCCGAACAGTAGTGATTGCTAATCCTGCACAGCAGGGGATTGTTATACGTATTTCGGCGTAGTCACACAATAATGAGTCAATATTAATTATTAATTGCATTACTTGTGTTAGACAACGCCGAGCGGTTAAAGAAAGTGATTACCTTTCCATACAACCATCAAACATCTTTTAAAAATCACAACCCCAAAAATTGCACATACCCATCCGGTATATCAACGCCTCCCTGTTTAGCAGTTAATGCATCCTTCCGTGCTTCATCTATTTTATTTAACCCTTTCCAGGAGTATGAGCGGTTTAAATAAAAAACGGGTTTGGGATTTATGGATATCATTTTATTAAAAACTGTAATTGACTCATCATATTTTTTCAAATGCTGATAACAAACAGCAATCATATTCAATATGTCAACATCGTTCGGTTTGAAGTCCAGAAATTTTGTGTAATCAGCAATCGCTTCGTCGTATTTTCCATATTCTAAATACGCCGTTGCCCTGTTAGGGTATGCAGATATGTAATTCGGATCTTTCTGTATTACTTTCGTCAGATCATTTATAGCAAGTTCAAATTTACCGGAGGAACCATACAAAGATCCACGGTTTGCATAAGCTGCTATATAATCTGGTTTAATAGCCAGTGCAGAATTATAATCATTGAGCGCTTCGGTATATTTTTTTATTTCAGAGTAGGCATTCCCTCTGTTAGTATAAATTTCCGGATCTGTTATATTTAATTTAAGCGCTTCATTGTAACAGTTAATTGCTTTCTCAGGAAAGCCTTCGTTGCGATAAACAGAGCCTCTGCTATTGTATGCCCTGAACGTGGGATGAACTTTAATCGCATGATCCCACAGAGTCGTACTGCTTTTCCATGTGGAAGCCTGATTGTAAGTCATGCCTGTTAAGAATAAACCGATAACAGTAATGTAAACCATTGCTTTTTTAAACGATTGTTTTTGCCATCGGTCAATCATCCAACCAAGGATGTAAAAAATTCCTATGTATGGAATATAAGTATATCTGTCTGCAATTATTGCACTTCCAACAATGAAAAATTGTAAGACAAGCATCAGATTAACAAAATAAAAACTCAACCCAAAAGTAAATACCGGGAATTTTTTTAGTGTTTTTAAACAAACGATACTGATGGCAATAAAAAAAACAGGAGAAAGATAAAATAGAATAGGCAGAGCTTTTCCTACTGTTGGAAACGGATAAAA
Organism: Bacteroidota bacterium; assembly: GCA_031366785.1. Lineage (GTDB taxonomy): Bacteria > Bacteroidota > Bacteroidia > AKYH767-A > 2013-40CM-41-45 > JADKIH01. The sequence goes on from JANLOW010000410.1 coordinate 2,220, forward strand.
GGGAACCATGTTGAATGGAGCAATTAGTTTAACTATGTACATAAAGAAACCGTAGAAGCCAAAAAAGAAACGATCGTTTATTCCAAAATAATTTTGTCCTTCAGTTGTACCTACGGCTGATTGATAGTGAAGTGTCAGAAATCCCAACACTGCTGCAAAAACAAAAAACGGAATTTTTTCGGCAATTAATTTAAAGGTAAATTTCCTTTGACGTAAAATATCAACAGTAAATAATACTACCGGAAAAATTACTGCGGCAGGTTTTGAGGCTAATGAAAGGATAAGCCAAAATAAACTTAAGATGTAAAAGGATCTTGAATTTTTATCGATGTATTTTATATAACTTAATAATCCGAGTAAAAAGAAAAAAGAATACAACACATCTTTTCTTTCACTAACCCATGCCACCGATTCCACATGCATGGGATGCAAAGCAAATAAAACGGCCGTTGTAACGGATATAATTGCATTTTCTTTACTGAGTCTTTTTGCCAGAAAGAAAACAAGCAAGGTATTCGCAAGATGAAATAAAATGTTGAACAAATGATAAGACCATGCATTTTGTCCGGAAATAGAATAGTTAATAGCAAGACTCAACATAGTAAGTGGATGCATGTTTCCCTGTACCGGTGTGAAAAGAAGTTCTTTTAAATGAGTGAAACCTTTTATAAGTGGATTTTCATAAACGTATTGCTGATCATCCCAATTCACAAAACCTGCTTTCAAAGTTGGTGAATAGGCAATA
>JANLOW010000421.1:0-3010 GCA_031366785.1 Bacteroidota bacterium
CAACCGGTGACTCTTTCAATTTTAAAACTGGTTCAGACTTTTTCGGCGATTGGAACATTTATAATTCCTCCTTTTATTCTTGCCAGGCTTTTCAGTGAACGACCGTTGGAGTATTTATCACTTAATTATAAAACACAAAAAGTTTCCTTACTGCTTGCAACTATTATTATGGTTGCTTCAATGCCGCTGGTAAATTTTCTTGGGGAATTAAATACACAAATGCATTTGCCCGAATTTTTTAAAGGAGTTGAAGATTGGATGCGTGATTCAGAAAACAAAGCGGCAGAGCTCACAAAAGTATTTCTTGATATGAAAGCACCTGGCGATTTGATTTTTAATTTATTTATGATTGCATTGTTACCTGCTTTAGGCGAGGAGTTGGTATTTCGTGGCGTCGTTCAGAAAATTTTTCATCAATGGTCACGAAATGCACACGTAGCAGTATGGACGACAGCCGTTTTATTCAGCGCAATGCATATACAATTTTATGGTTTTCTTCCGAGGATGTTATTAGGCGCCATGTTAGGATATATGCTGGTATGGAGCGGCAGTCTTTGGTTGCCGATTCTGGCTCATTTTATTAATAATGCAGGAGCGGTTGTATTTACATATTTATTTCAACACGAACTGACTTCGATTAATCCGGATGAGGTGGGTACGGGAAGTGATTTTACCGGTGCAGGAGTTAGCCTGGCACTTACTGTTTTCTTGTTTTTGATATTATACAGAAGAGAACGAGCGAACAGGCAATCGGCTGAGATGGCAAAAACTATTGCAGGTGAGAATTGAAAGGGATCTTTTTTACCGCAAAGATTCCGCGAAGGTTTTCGCAAAAGGCCACGAAGAAAACAATATTAAAATGGAGGTGCAATGCTAACTTTGCAAAAATCTTTGCGGTAAAACACAGGATGATTAATAAGGTAAACTACTTCATACTACTAAAATGTTCTTGAAATTAATTCTATACTATCATTTTTAAAAATGACTACCTAATAACCAAAAGGTCCGCCAGCTGGCGGATAACAAATTAGTGAATATGTTGAAGAGAAGAAAGTAGTGCAAAAAGGTTCGTTCTGAAAAAGGCAGAGACCTTTTGGTTTATTAGGTAGTCAGCCCTATTTTCGCTTAACCAAGCTTCATTGCCCTTCACCGGGAAGAGCCAAGCGATAACTAACCAAACAGTAACTTACCATTTGGTTAGTTACTATTTGGTTAGTTATCTTAAAAAAGTGTATATTTGCCTTATGCAATCACCATTTTCATTCGGCAGAACGGTTCAGGAACTGAGTTTTACTAACCGCCAAAAGGAAATACAAAGACTCAAATCAAATTTTGAAAACAAAGTCAATACAACCCTGATCTCTCCCCGCAGGTGGGGCAAGTCGTCGCTTGTCGAAAAAGTCGCTAAGCAGGTAAACAGCAAAAAATATAAGGTTGTTATCTTCGATCTTCTGCCGGTAAGGAATGAAGAAGAATTTTACAGCACCTTTTCAACTGCTGTTATCAAAGCTACCTCCGGCAAACTTGAAGAATGGACGCAGGTTGCCAAAAAATTCATGCAGCGGATCAATCCGAAATTTTCCTTCGGAACAGATCCAGCCAATGACTTCGAAATAAAACTTGAATTGGATGCAGTGAAAAAAAATTATCATGAAGTTCTTCAGTTGCCCGAAAAAATTGCACGGGACAAAAAAATAAGCATCATTATATGTATTGATGAATTCCAAAATATTGGCAACTTCGGACACCCGGAGCTATTCCAAAAAAGGTTGCGTAGCGAATGGCAACATCAACAAAATGTCACCTATTGCTTATACGGCAGTAAACAACATATGATGATGCAACTTTTCGAAAAACAATCAATGCCCTTTTATAAGTTCGGAGAAATAATGTATCTAGACAAGATCGATGAAAAACACTGGATCCGGTTTATAACAGAATCATTTGAAAGAACGAAGAAATCAATCACACCTTCTCTTGCATTACAAATAGCCCAATCCGTAAAATGCCACCCTTATTATGTTCAACAACTTTCTCACCTGACATGGATAAATACGCCTAAGAAAGCTACAACAGATATTATACAACAGGCAGTGGATGACCTGCTTGATCAAAATGCCATATTGTATTTTAAAGATACCGAAGACCTGAGCGATACTCAACTAAATTTCCTGAAAGCAATTGCAAGTGAGGCTCGGGCATTGAGCTCAAAAGAAACGATAAACAGGTTTCAATTAGGAACATCTGCTAATGTCAACAAGGTAAAGGAAACACTATTGAATCGCGAGATCATTGATATACAATCAGGCAAGGTTGAATTTATCGACCCGGCTTATGAGCTATGGTTTCGGAAAAATATTCTTAAAAAACCTATATTAATAGAAAAAAAATAGAGCAATGAAAAAAATAATCTTAACTTTTATTGTTACCATCGCCATTTTTATATCCGGATTTTTAATTTATATTTCAAATGGATATTATGATGTAAGTCAGACGACACCACACAATGGACTGACAAAATGGGTAATCAGAAAAACCAAGCACAGTTCCATTGATAAAAGAATGAAAGAGAATGTTGTTCCGGAAAATATTAATGATTCAAGCTTGTTAATTACCGGATTTAAACATTACAATGAAATGTGTACAAGCTGCCATGGTGCGCCGGGAATAAAAGCCGGTGAGATGTCAGAGGGTCTTTACCCCAAGCCACCACTTATATACAAAAATAAAGAACAAGAAGACCCTCAGGAATTTTTCTGGATTATTAAAAATGGGATTAAAATGACAAGCATGCCGGCCTATGGTCCAACACATTCGGATGAAAAATTGTGGGCCATTACTGCTTTTGTCACGGAGAAACTCAATAAGATTACGCCAGAGGAATATGGTGAATGGGAAAAAAAATACACAGAACAGGAAGAATAAAAACCAGATTAGAATTTTTGGGATGTGATTATTGATTAATTAAAATTATTTTATGTTATTAGTTAAAAATCGAGTAGGTTTACTT
>JANLOW010000424.1:0-5466 GCA_031366785.1 Bacteroidota bacterium
CAATTGCACTTCCCAGTTTGGTTAGATTTACTTCGAAATCGATTCCTTCAATGGTAACATTCGGCGAAGTAATTTCAAACAAAGTAAGTTTACCACTTACAAGCGATGGAACTCCCGTATAATTAACGACCGGTTTTGTTACACCTGATTTCTTAATGGTCACTTCTTTATTTACTAATACCTGTTCGTTATATGTTCCTGCATCAACGGTAATGATGTCTCCGTTAGTTGTGGGAACAGCATTGATCGCTGACTGAATAGTACAATAATTTAAACCTGTAGTTGTATTATGAACCGGACCGGCAAGACTGTTCGATACAGTTGGACTTGTTGAAGCTGTACATCCATTAATATCTGTAACTGTAACTATGTAATTGCCTGCCGTGAGACTAGTTGCAGTTGCAGTAGTTGCACCCGAAGACCATGCATAAGTATAAGGTCCTGTTCCGCCACCTGTAATTGTTACCGTAGCTGTTCCGTTATTAAAAGTAGGACATGTAGCCGGTGTAGTTGTTGTTGAAATAGTAAGAGCACAAGGAGCCGCGCAACCTGCTGCAGGTTGGAAGCCATCGTTTAAATTGCCGCCTATATCTGTACCATTAATTAAGTAAGGAATATAAACAAAATTTGCAGAAGCCACTCCTAAGATATCAGTTTGTCCACCCGGAGGTACAGCAGCACCACCATAAGCAACCGGGATCTGTGCTGAATAACCAGGCTCTGTGCTATTTAAATTACTTTTTGTAGGAGGAATTTTTCCATACCAATTACAAGTAAAATTCTTAAGATTTGTTCCCGGTGCAGGTAGAGAACCACCGCTTTGACGATCTACGATTTGGCCGTACCAGTTAGCGCTTATGTCGTTGTTGTTGAAAAAACTATTAGCCGCCGACTGAACAGGAATGTTTGAACCGCCGCTTCCATCGATGAAGAGCACACCCACGGTCCAGTTGTTACTGAGGAAGTTATTCAAAACACTGGTATTGTCCGTCTGATTACGGAATAACATACCTGTCCGGTTGAAGTGAATATTGTTGTTATGAATGTTGTTTCCGTTGCTGTTATTGATGTCGATACCCGTTCTGTTTCCGGTGATTTCGTTATTCCGGACTTCAGCGAAGTTGCCTTGACTTTGAATAGCAATACCGGCTGAATTTAAAGCAAGATTCCAGTCAGTCGTATTATTGCCATCACGAGTAATCGTAAATCCATCGATCACTACATTACTTGAAGTAACCTGGAATGTAGATGAACTACCGCCTATTGGTCCACTAACAAAAGAAGAACCTATTCCTGCACCAAGCACAGTTACCTGTTTATTCACATTTACATCTTCATTATATAATCCGGAATTAACATTGACAATAAATCCGTTTGATGATGCATCAACACCACGTTGAACTTTTGCAATTGTCGTTGCAGGTGTAACAAAACTATTTACTGTTACAAAATCATTTCCAGCTTTGACAAGAACAAAACCTAAACTGCTATTATCAATCTTATGAACGATTTTATCTTCTATCGCAAAATTTTGAGCATCACTTGCAGCACCGCCTGTAAGTCCATTAAAGGTTGCTGTTGTTCCATTTATATTGTTTGCATTGTTGAATAATCGGATATAATCTCCGGACTGACCAACAAAAGCAACATTGCCTATGGATGGAACAGAGGCAGAAGTATTTTCTATCACTAAACCATCCGCTCCGTTATTAATAGTAACACCGGCACCGATCGTAGCCTGAACATTAGCATGAGTACTTGCAGGATTATCGAATACTCTGATACCTGTTCCCAATGCAGAAGGGTTGATTGAAATATTGGAAATAGTTGCATGTGCACCATCGGTTGCATCGCTGTTATACCCATCAAAGTTATTTACAAATAAACCAATGGATGCTCCTGTTACAGAACCACCGCTGATTGAAGCCGGACTGGAAGATTTTACATTCCATAATTCATAACCTTTAGAGAATTGTGTAAGCGCAGTCGCAACAATAATATTATTAGATGTTATTGAAGGGACAGACAATGAGAACAAACTGATACCATCCCATTTTGTTTCATTTGCATTTGAAACACCGGTAATTGAATTACCAGAAATAGTAAATGTTGAAGCCGCTGAATAATGTAAATTGTGGAATACACCGGAACGACGAACATTGGACATTGTATTGCCACTGATTACCTGATATGCAGCAGCGCCGGGATTTGCCTGAGAGTAATTACCTGTCTGAACACCCAGGCGAACATTATTCAAACAGTTGTTTGTTACAGCCGCATATTGGTTGTTGTAAAGCAATACACCACCACCCCAGAAATCAATGGTAGAGGCAGGGTCATACGTTCCTAAATCTGTGAATTTATTATTACTGATAAGATGTCCTGAAGAAGCCGGGAAAACATTTAAGTTATAATCACCATAGAGTGTAACTCCAAAGTAAGATAGATTTTTAATTATGTTATTGGTAACTGTCAGGTTTGCCTTATTATCTTCATACAATGTAATACCTTCTGCTGCATCAATATCAGCTCCATTGGTACTTGTGAATCCACTTGTAACAGAAGGATTATCACCATTGATTGTAAATCCGGAGATGGTAACATTGGAAGCAGCGACATGGAAAATTTCACCGAAAGCTATTTGAGCCGAAGGCGGAACAACGATGGCTTCCGCCACACGACTTCCTGAGCAAGGATTGTTCAGGTTATTAGGCCCAAGTAATTGGACCTCCTTATTTACGATTACATTCTCGGCATATGTTCCGGGACTAACTCTAATCGTATGTCCATTTAATGTTTGTGCATCATTAATTGCATCCTGAATTGTACAGAAATATTCTAAAGTTGTAGTATTCTGAATTACGTTTCCTGAAATACAACCGCTGCATGTATTAGCTACAGGTTGAAAACCCGGAGTGCCGGGGAAATTATCTATTCCAGAACTAAAAAATGTAACAAAACTTACGGGGCCTAAAATAAGCGGAGGAACTCCTGCGCCTGTTACTCCCCACCAATTGCATGTTGCATTTATTGTATTCAATGCACTGAATGTATTATCAGCGCCATAGCCAATAGCGTTGCCATTCATCAGAATGCTGTTATCAGTTGCATTAATCGTACTTGCCGGTGTGTTTCCGGTTAATAATGCAGTTACTGAAAATGTGCTTACAGCCGGATGAACGATGAAATTATTAGTCGCTGTTACATTCGCTCCTCTTTGTGCAATGATTGTAAATCCATTGTTACCACCTATTCCATAGGGTGCATTTCCATTTCCTGTAAATGTTGAATTCGTTACAGTAGCATTTACATAACCACGAACATCAAGTCCGCGATTTGTATTGTTGCTTAATGTACATTCATTGATTGTTGAAGTTTGAACCGGAACACCACCCACACTGAAATCAGCTAAATATACACCGGCACCAGAAGGACTATTCGACTGTGTTCCATTGATTGTGCAATTTTGAATAGATGTCGTAATGCCATTCAAAGGTACAGTAGGCCCAGCTGTAAATGTATAAACTCCTGCATGAAAATTTTGAGCAGGAAGTCCAATATAATTACCGCTAAAAGCACTCATATTCATTCCGGAAATAAGTACATTAGAAGGAGCTAATGGGCCTCCAATTGTATTTACAACAGCAACACCTTGCAAAACACCGGTAATAATACCATCACTAAATACAGAAACCGGAGTTGTGTTTACACCGTTAACTACATAACCATAAAATGCATCAGTTACGGTATTGTCATCAACTGTTACAGCAGCAGTACCTATTGCACCATTGACAAATATTCCGACAGTAGTTGTTGAAATACCGATTACCTGATTATTCAAATCAATGCAATTGTCTTCAATAGTATAAGTGTTACCCGGTGATGTAGCAATTGCGCTCGCACTAATTCCAACAGCATCAACAGAAAATTTATTATTTCTGATTCCTATATTAGTAAAACCGGTACTGGAAACACCTGTTGCACCTGTAATTTTAAAGCCGTCCAATGTAACTCCATTGGAAGCAATTGTCACTGCTGTGCCGGCACCACCAGCAATGATGCTTTCAGCACCGCGCGATCCGGAGCAACCGGCAGTGCCATAATTAGCACCACGGATATCGAGTGATTTATTAATAGTAACATTTTCTGTAAAAACTCCCGAACCAACATTAATAATATCCCCGGAAGATGCCTGAGAAATTGCATAATTGATTGTGAGAAATGGTTGTCCGATAGTTCCAGGATCTGCATTATTTCCTGATGTTGCTACATAATACGTTGCAGCTTGTAAGGCTTGTCCAAGACTTAATATTAGTAAGACAGTTAATGTACAACAGACTTTTCTGGAAGTTGAGTAAATTTTTTTCATGTGATTTAATTATAGTATTGTTAGTGGTTTTTTGTAGCTATAGCAATAAAATAGATGTGCCCCCTTATTGGAAAAGTGGTCATCAATTAAATTACATTTTTATTTAAGAAGTGACAATAAGCGATAAAAACTTAATTTCAATAAATGAAATGTTTAAAAATAATGGTAATTTAAAGAGGTCGCCAATCCCGCAATACAGTGTGTGTTTCATCGTATTTGTGATTTTAGAAATTAAAATATATATATAATAGAACGTGAAAGAAGTCAATAATTTCAATAATTAATCTCTCAAAGATTAAACAGCTTTAAAGCTCAAAATAATATACAATTTTTCTATAATGCAAGCATTTTTGTAAAAATATTTTTTAACAACTTTTATTAACAAAGGTTGAAAGAGACAATTTCCTAATTTAATAATGATATATTTTTTTAATTCGAAAAGTCCGAAAATACCTGTAAACAGACCATTTCAGCACGTATCGATTTTTTTTTCTAAAAAAAATGAAAGTTTTATTTAGTAAGATTTTTTTAATGCGAAGTCAATTTCAGATTTTTATTTAGAATCAGTCTAAATAAATAAGCCAAAGGATTACTTGTGTGTTTAGTAAATCGAAAGAAAATAAATGAAGAATTATTAGAAAAAATTTTATGATGAAGTTTTTTTAAAATTTATATGGACTTTTTTGGTTTGACAAGAAAATTCAAAAAATAAATTTTTATTTATTTAAGGATTTTATAAAAAAATATAAAAAGCTAAATAAAAAACCGTTAGCAAAGGCTTGCATATCGCCTTTACTAACGGAGTTTTTTATGAGCTTAAAAGATTACTCAACAACAAGACGCAGGGTCTGAGCATTTCCTTCTTCAGTTTGAACCGAAATCAGGTATATGCCTTTTGCTACATTCTCAAGATTGATTTCTTTCGTATTGTAACCTTCTACCACTGATACGTTTTGGCTGATCAGAACTTTTCCGATCATGTCTACAACTTTCAGTGAGTATTTAGCTGTACGGTCTGAATTGAACGTTACCATTGCTTTTCCGGATGTTGGATTTGGATAAGCTGTAAGTGCTGATAAAGCTTCTGTTCCAATTAC
>JANLOW010000425.1:0-8018 GCA_031366785.1 Bacteroidota bacterium
GAAAAACAAGCACAAAATGCTTTTTGGTTCTCCATATCAATTGCTATTCTTTCACTGGGAGCATTGTTAGGAAGATTAAATATTAAAAATAATCGAATATTAATTTTAATCATTCTGATTGCCGGACTAGTTAATTCTGTAGTAATGACTTTTGTGGGAAATTCCGGCGGTCAAATAAGACATACAGAAATTCGGGCAAAAAATTCCGAATAAAATAAAAATAATAGAAAGAAATTAATTTCCCTTTTGAAAAAGAAGGTAAAATAATTTCTATTACCCGGAAGTTCTTTTAACTCTCACCTTCCAAATTAGAATTCTTCGTTTCCGAATATGGGGTTGTTTGCGGAATGAAATCATCTTCAGAACCAGGCTTTCCATAATCATATGGCCATCTGTAAACCGTTGGAATCTCCCCCGGCCAATTGCCATGAAGATGTTCAACAGGCGCAGTCCATTCAATCGTATTAGACTTCCATGGATTCTGACTTGCTTTTTTGCCGCGATACATGCTATAGAAAAAATTAAATGCAAATATCAACTGGGCAAGACCCCCAAGGATTGCAAAAACAGAAACGATAACATTAATGTTTATGGCAGCATCAAATCCTTCGTAAGATGTAAATGCATAATAACGACGCGGCGCTCCTGATAAACCTATAAAGTGCATTGGAAAAAAAGTTCCGTAAACGCTAAAAATAGTTAACCAAAAATGTAAATATCCCAAACGTTTATCCATCATTCTTCCAAACATTCTCGGAAACCAATGATAAATTCCTGCAAACATTCCGAAGATGGCCGAACTACCCATTACAATATGAAAGTGAGCAACTACGAAATATGTATCGTGAAGATTAATATCAAGTGCAGAATCACCTAAAACAATTCCTGTCAATCCACCTGAAATAAAGAAAGAAACAAGACCAACAGCAAATAACATCGCCGGCGATAAAACGATATTTGCTTTCCATAAAGTTGCCAGGTAATTGAAAACCTTTACGGCTGATGGAATAGCCACAAGTAGTGTTGTGAATACGAAAACCGATCCAAGGAATGGATTCATCCCTGTAATGAACATATGATGTCCCCAAACAATGAATGAAAGAAAAGCAATCACCAGCATTGAGCCTATCATTGCTTTGTATCCGAATATCGGTTTACGCGATTGTGTTGATATAACTTCTGATGCAAGTCCGAGAGCAGGCAGAAGTACGATATATACTTCAGGATGCCCTAAGAACCAGAAAAGATGCTGAAAAAGTATCGGGCTTCCTCCGCTGTAATGCAGTGGTGCGCCATTGATAAAAATATCAGACAGATAAAAACTTGTTCCAAAACTGCGGTCAAATAATAACAGTAATGCTGCTGCAAATAACACAGGGAAAGAAAGTATTCCCAGAATAGCTGTAATTAAAAACGCCCATATAGTTAATGGCAGGCGAGTCATACTCATTCCTTTTGTTCGCAGGTTGATAATAGTAACTACGTAATTGATACCGCCTAATAAAGCAGAACCAATAAATAAAACCATACTAACCAACCATAAAGTCATTCCCAATCCCGATCCGGGAATTGCCTGCGGTAATGCACTCAAAGGCGGATAAATTGTCCAACCACCGGATGCCGGACCCATTTCAACAAATAATGAAGCTGTCATTACTGTACAGCTAGCAAAAAAGAACCAATACGACAACATATTCAAAAATCCGGATGCCATATCCCTTGCTCCAACTTGAAATGGAATCAAGAGATTACTAAAAGTCCCCGATAATCCGCCTGTTAGTACAAAAAATACCATGATGGTTCCGTGAATAGTAACTAAAGCGAGATAAAAACTTGGATCCAGTTTTCCCCCTTTGCCCCAATGACCAATCAGTTTTTCTATAATCGGAAATTTCTGATCAGGCCAACCCAGTTGAAGTCTGAATATAAGAGACATTGTCATCGCAACAAAAGCCATAATAATTGCAGTCACAAGGAACTGCTTGGAAATCATTTTATGGTCCTGACTGAAGATGTACTTTGTCCAGAATGTATCGTGATGCTCATGATGATCATGCGCTTCTTGCACATGGACAGCATGATCGGATGAATGAGTTGACATTTTATCGGTAATTTATAGAATGAAGATAAAAATTCTTAGTGAATTATAGTTTCGATAATACTTTAACAGCTGTTTTTGGCCCTTCAGCTGTTTTTACTGAATCTGTAATTGCCGGAGCTGCTACTTCACGGGAGAAAACATATTGTTGTTTCTTATACCATCTTCTGAAAGCTTCCGGACTCTCGATTACAAGATTCATTTTCATATTGTAATGTGCCACACCACAGACTTTATTGCAGAGAAGGACATATTCAAATTTAGGATTATTTGTAATCAGGCGCATACTGTCTGTTGTAATCGTTGGTTCAACAAAAAACTCTGTTGTCATTCCCGGAACACAATTCATCTGAGCACGAAGGTGAGGGAAATAAGCACTGTGAATAACATCGCGCGAATGGAATTTAAAAATGATTTTTGAATTAACAGGAAGATGAAGTTCTTTTGCTATTTTATCATCCTTTGAACTGCTATCCAATGAATCTACGCCTAGTGGATTATCATCTGTAATCTTTTTAAAATTAGACTTGCCTAATAAATTGTCTTCACCTCCAAATCGTGCTGTCCAATCGAATTGCTTTCCATAAACTTCAATAATCATTGCATCTGCAGGAGCAGGATTAGTAATATTAATCCATAGTTTTAAACCATAAACAATAAGTCCCATTAAGACAACAGCAGGAATAACTGTCCAGATAAATTCCAACTTATGATTTACTGGCCAGAAGAAAGCTTTCTCACCTTTTTTGTGTCTGTATTTAAAGCAATACCAGAAAAGAAGAAATTGAGTTATAAAAAATACAAAAGATATTAATCCAAAGTTCAGATAAAGATAGCTGTCAACTAAAACACCATGTTTACTGGCTGCAATAGGTAAAAGATATTTTTTAGCGTCAAGGGTAAAATATATCATTCCGATGAAACAAACTACCATGAAGATCACGGACATTCTTCCATTGAAAAGATTATCCTGATGAGTGATATTTTCTTCTTCGCCTTTAAGGTCTCGTACAAGCTCCATCACTCTAATCAACCGCCAGAGTGTGAGGGCAGCTAAAACGACAACAACGTATGTCAACAAATTTATCATGGATGGTTTATTCTTTTTTCAATTATTTTGTACTGCTGATTTGCAGATTATATATGATGATGTAAACTTTCAGATAACATTGGATGGTTTTTCGGAACAAGAGCGGCTTTTGTTAATTCAGTAAGAGTTACAAAAATAAATAAACCAAGATATCCTAACATTGTTCCGATTTCAATAAAACCAATTTGCCAATTTGCTCCAACGGTTCCCGGCATAACCATAACATAAACGTCGAGCCAATGTCCGGCAAGTATTATTATACCACCAATCCACAATATTCTGCTTTGACGTTTTGCATCTCTTGTCATGAGTACAAGAAATGGTGCGCAGAAATTAATTAAAAGATTAGCTACCCAAAGTGTGCGGAAATAATTCCAACGCACTTGATAATAAACAACTTCTTCCGGAAGATTTGCATACCATATCAGCATGAATTGCGAAAACCAGAGATATGTCCAGAAAATTGAAAAGGCAAACATGAATTTTCCAACATCATGTAAATGGTTTTCAGTAACATTTTCCATATAACCACGGCTACGCAGATAAAGTATGATTAGACACATCATTGCCATTCCGCTAACAAAAAGTCCGATAAATGTATACCATCCAAACAATGTACTGAACCAATGAGCGTCAATACTCATTAAAATATCCCAGGCAGAAGTAGATGATGTTATAGCAAACAATACAAGGAAAACTGCTGATAATGTAATGCTCTTTTTATAATGAATTAAACCGCCTTCCTGATCTTCCAAAAGACTTTGACGACGAAGCATATGAGTAAAGCCAATCCAAATTACAGCGTAAACAACCAATCGGATTACAAAGAAAGGAACATTTAGAAATCCGCTTTTGCCGGCCAGAATGTGATCGTATTCAGGACTATTGACATCATAATATTCTGAATGTGTCCAATAGTACAAATCATGATGACCAAGTACAAAAATAAGTATCATTCCAACCATTGCATATTTAAGAAATCCTCCCATAGCTTCAGGAACTCTTTTGATGGCGACTGACCAACCGGCTTGTGCTACATAATTAAATGCCATGAAAAACGTTCCACAAAGGGAAATCGCCATGAAATAAAAATTATTCTGCAACAAAACCGCCCAAGTGCGTGTTTTGTCAGTCATGAATCCTACGGTAATAGCAGCAATTCCGATCGCAATCATGATCATTGGAATTACTTTATTATTTCGGTTAAGCTCGTATTTTCTGTCCATCGTATCGTGACAATTGGTGAATCCTTTTACATTTTTATTGTTGCTCCGGCTTTTGCAGAATCATTTTTTGCGGCTGATGCCGTTTGATCCTGTGATTGCTGAAGGGTAATTACATAAAATATAATCTTCCAACGTTGAGTTGGTGTTAATTGTGATGCATGTGAACCCATCATGTTTTTTCCGAATTCAATCGTATGAAACATTTTTCCTTCCGGAAGGTTTTTCAACTGATCGGAAGAATAAGACGGCGGAATTGGGCCATTTCTTTGAACAACTGGTCCGTCGCCTTTTCCTGTTGCTCCATGACAATGAATACAATAATTTTCATAGAGTCTTTTTCCTTCTGCCATATTCGCTTCTGTTTTCTCCAGCGGATTATGGAGTTTTAATCCTGCTTCTTCATAACCTTCCGGAGTATTTGGATAAGGATAAGGCAAACGATCGTAATCTGTAAAGATAGCATCTCCACGAGCAATAGTTCCTGCAACCGGTTGTCTTGCCGTCATACTATCCGGAAAATTTGGGTTCTCAGAATAAGTTTCATACGATGGTGAACGATACATGTCGGGCATGTATTCATATCCCGGTTTTTTAGGATCGTCATTGGCACATGATGACAACAGTATAATTACTGTCGCCGGAAGGATATATATGAATATTTTTTTCATTACTCAGTTCACGAAAATTGCATGGATTTATACAAAACATCAGATGCTCCAGAAGCTTTAATGAGTGCCCCAACTTCATTAGTTTTACTCTCGTCTTTTACTTCAACATGTAAAACAAACTTATCATCTGTTATTCTTGGATGAGGAATAGGTGCTGTTACCCCGGGAAGAATTTTACTTCTCAAGAGAAAAGTTAGCGCCATTCCATGTGCTGCACAAAACACTGTTAACTCGAAAGTGATAGGAATGAAAGCCGGAAGATTCATGTACAACATAAAATTCGGCTTACCTCCGATATTGATTGGCCAGTCATGAATCATCATATACCAGGCCATCCAAAGTGCAAAGGATGTTCCGCTTATACCATATAAAAATGCAGTAATTGATATGCGTGTACGTGGTACATTCAGTAAAGAATCAATTCCATGAACCGGAAAAGGACTCTGTAAATCTTTACATACAACGCCTTGTGCCTGAAGCTTAGGAATAGCCTGTATCAAAATTTCTTCGTCATCATAAATTCCAAAAATTCTTTTTGTCATGTCGAATAATTAAACTCCTTTTTTCTTGTACTGATTACTTGTTTTCTTAATAATTGTTTTTAATTCTGCCAATGCAATCACAGGAAATACACGTGAGAATACCAAAAAACAAGTAAAGAATAAACCTATTGTACCAACGAAAATTCCAACTTCGATATAAGTAGGCGAATACATTACCCAACTCGAAGGAAGATAATCACGGTGCAGTGATGTAACAATAATTACAAATCTTTCAAACCACATTCCAATATTTACAAATATTGAAATTATGAATGTCGCCATCACGCTGGTTCTTATTTTTTTTACCCAAAACAATTGCGGTGTAATAACATTGCAAGTCATCATACTCCAATAAGCCCACCAATACGGACCAAAAGCACGATTCATAAATGCATAACTTTCATATTGAACCCCTGAATACCAGGACATAAAAAACTCAGTAATATATGCTATGCCAACGATTGATCCCGTTAATATGATAACCTTATTCATAAGTTCGATATGCTGAATACTTATATACTCTTCGAGCCCAAGTACTTTTCTGGCTACTATCATTAATGTAAGTACCATTGCAAATCCGGAAAATATCGCACCGGCAACGAAGTAAGGAGGGAAAATTGTTGTATGCCATCCCGGTACTATCGAAGTGGCAAAGTCAAAAGATACAATCGTATGTACTGAAAGCACAAGCGGTGTAGATAATCCGGCTAATACTAATGAAACTTCTTCAAATCGGTGCCAGTCACGCGCTGTTCCTTTCCATCCAAAAGAAAGAATTCCATATATAAATCTCTTTGTCGGATTAATACAACGATCCCGTACCGTTGCAAGATCCGGAAGTAAGCCCAGATACCAGAATACCAATGAAACAGAAAAATAAGTTGAGATAGCAAATACATCCCATAAAAGCGGCGAATTAAAATTCACCCATAACGAACCAAATTGATTCGGCAGGGGAAGCATCCAGTAATCAAGCCATGGTCGCCCTGTGTGGAACAATGGAAAAAGTCCGGCACAAATTACAGCGAAAATCGTCATCGCTTCTGCCGAACGGTTGATTGACATTCTCCAACGCTGACGAAACAAAAGAAGGATCGCTGATATAAGAGTTCCGGCATGACCAATACCGATCCACCAAACGAAATTTGTAATATCCCATGCCCAACCTACAGTCTTATTCGCACCCCATGATCCAATACCATTTCCAATAGTATAAGCAAGGCATGTCATTCCCCATATCATCGCAGTGAAAGCAATGAAAAAAGAAGCCCACCAATATTTATTGGCTTTGCCTTCGATCGGACGACAGATATCTTCTGTTATCTGATGGTAAGATTTTTTTCCGAGTATTAAGGGGTCCCGGACAACCGATTCGTGATTACCACTCATGCTTTTTTTTCTATCACTTGAAAATCATATTATCAACTAAGCTTCTTTCTCTTCTTCTATGTTACGAACTTTTGTTTGGTAAAATACATTTGGCTGTACATTCAACTCGCCGAGCAGATGATAACTTCTCTCTTCAGGCTTCCACATTTTATTCAATGCACTTTCTGAAAGATTATAATCACCAAATGTAATTGCATTAGTCGGACATGTTTGTGCACATGCTGTATTCACTTCTCCTTCTTTTACTGTTCTTCCTGCTTTTTTCGCATTCAGTTTTCCTTCTTGCAATCGCTGAACACACATCGTACATTTTTCCATTACACCGCGCGAGCGAACGACGACATCAGGATTAAGAACCATTTTCCCTAAATCGTTATTTATATTGAAATCGAATTTCGGATTATCAGAATATCGGAACCAGTTGAAACGACGAACTTTGTAAGGGCAGTTGTTTGCACAATAGCGAGTACCAACACAACGGTTATAAACCATCTGGTTTAATCCTTCCGAACTATGGCTAGTTGCTATAACCGGACAAACTGTTTCGCACGGTGCATGATTACAATGCTGGCACATAACAGGCTGGAAGACAACTTTTGGCATATCACTCGGATCTTCCATTTTCTTTATGTCGCCCGCTTCACCTTCTTTAGGATCAAAATCACTTGTATAATAACGATCAATACGCATCCAATGCATTTCGCGGCTGCGCATAACTTCATCTTTTCCGACTACAGGAACATTATTTTCAGCTGTACAAGCAACCACACAAGCCCCGCATCCAATGCAAGAGTTCAGGTCTATAGACATTCCCCAGTGGTGATTACCTATTTCATGTTCATCCCAAAGCGTTACTTTTTCAACCGGCTGTTTCGAAATATTCTTGCCAACTTTTACTTCAATCAGTTCAGGTTCATTTCCGGAATTTGGCTCTTTAATATATTTTTTTAGTGTTGTTTCTTTTACAATTGCGCGACCCATCATTGTATGATGCGATTGAGTAGC
>JANLOW010000506.1:0-8066 GCA_031366785.1 Bacteroidota bacterium
TAAATTATGGAGCTGAAGATGGATTATTATCTGATAACCCGGGCCTATTGATTGCTAAGGCAACAGCTGGTTTTAGTGGGCCATGGACTATTGTTAGCACTTCTTCAGGTGCAGGTGCTCTCACTATTCCAGGCACTAGAACAACAAGTTCTTTCACAGGTACAGGTGACGACTATTTAGCTTTTACAACTACCTTTTCACAATGTATTTCTACTCCTGTTGCCGGTACAATTCCATCTGTTCTCGGTTTTTGTACTGCATCCAATTTAGTAACAATAAATTTAACAGGTTATTCTGCAACTGCATCAGGTTTAACTTTTGCTTGGGAACAATCTACTGATAATATATCTTTTGTTCCTGCAATAGGATCTGGTACCAATTCTCCTGTTTTTACTAGCCCGATAATTTCTTCTACTATTTATTATCGCTGTGTTGTTACTTGTACAGGAGGTTCTTCAGCGATTTCAAATACTTGTAAAGCCGGGCCTGTAATTTGTCAATACAATGTATCTAGAAATACAGGTATAACGTATAATTCTATAATAACACCAACTGCCAGCGGTACTCCATATTCAGGCTGGAGTGGTGGCGCTGCTGCAGGTAATGATGAATTTACGAATGCAGTTTCTTTAAGTGGAACAACTTTTTTGTATCAGGGTGTTTCTGTTAATTCATTTTATGCTAGTACAAATGGTTTTATAAGTTTTAACACAACCACTCCTAATGCATCACCTTCAAATGATTTAACTAGTGGTACATTAACTTCACAAGTATTAGCACCTTTTTGGGATGACTTAACATTAAGAGGAGCATTAGCTTCTAATCATGATAACTGTATGCGATACAAAATTAATGGAACTTTGGGTAGTGGTGCAGATATTATAATTGAGTGGGCCGATTTGGAAAAATTTAATTTCGGAGTTCCAAATATAAACTTTCAGATTGTACTTCATGAATCAGATAATTCTATTGATTTTAATTATGGTAATTTTCAATTATACGATGGAAGCGTTAATCCTAATTCGCTTTTCAGTTACAGTGTTGGTCTTAATGGCACCGCGCCCGGCGGAACTACTCTGTCGGATCGAATGATATTACAAAGAGCTAATCAAAATTTCTTTTCAATTGCGAGTCAACCTTCGATATCCTTAACTCCTGCATGTTTTAGTCAATTTCATTTTGTTCCGGCAGTAGCTTATACAGGAAGTGACCCAGGTGCTCCTGGTATTCCTGCAAATGATGAAAAAATAAATGCAATTACTGTTGCCGTTAATACTACACCTTGTACAGCCCTTTGCGGAAATATTTTCACTAGCACTAATGCAACAGCCTCATCCGGAATTACCGCTTGTTCAGCAGTTCCTCCAGGAAATCCGGATGATGATGTTTGGTTTAAATTTGTTACTACATCACAAACTCAATATAAAATCGAAGTTACATCAAGCATAAACTATGATGCAGTTGTTCAACTATTAGACGCTTCTTTAAATCCAATACAATGTGTTAATGCAAAAGGGGCAGGATTAAGTGAAAGTATAATAGCAAGCCCATTATCTCCTATTGGTACTACTTTTTTTATAAGGATATATGATGCTGGAACTATAGCTGGTTCTACTAGTAATGGCGAATTTGCTTTATGTGTGAGTCAGTTTTTGGCCCAACCTGCAAATGACGAATGCGCGGGCGCTACTTCCTTGACAATAGGATCTACTTGTACACCTACAGCAAGTATCCTTCCTTCTACTCTTGCAGCTACTGCTTCTTTAAGTATACCTGTTTGTTCGGCAGCTTCCCCTGGTCTACCCGACGATGATGTCTGGTATACTTTTACTACTAATAATATTTTAGGATTAACTTATAATATTTCTGTAACTGGCTCATCTACTTACAATGCAGTTTTGCAATTAACAAGTGGTTCATGTGGTTCACTTACAGCAATCTCTTGCGTAAATGCTACGGGAAATGGGGGTACTGAAATAATCACAACTTCTTCTTTAGCAGTCAATACTATTTATCGTATTAGGGTTTATCATGCTGGAAGCGGAGCTGGAAGCGGTAATTTTAATATTTGCGTTTATATAACTCCTCCACCTTGCCCTGTCGGTTTTATCCCTGCTAATGGAACCCCGGTTTTACCCGCCAGTGGAGTAACTTTAAAATGGTCCCCTGTTTCTGTTGCAAGCGGATATTATCTTTATTTAGATACTATGCAATCTAATGTTACTAATGAAGTCTTATCAGCTCGTCATGTTATTAACTTGCCAGATACAATGTATGCAACCGGACCACTTGTTTTAGGTAAAATTTATTATTGGAAGGTTTTAACTTTATCTAACTCAATAGTAGCAACAGGTTGTTCTGTAAATAATTTTAATACTAACCCTCCACCTTGTGTTGAAATAATTAGCCCACTTAATAGTTCACCCATCTGCTATAAAACTGCTTTTAAATTAACCTGGAAACCATCTTTCGGGGCAACAGGCTATGATGTTTATTTAAATGCAGGCCCAAGTTCTCCAACAACAAATGTTTCGGCCAATCAAGCTGACACAACTTTTAATATTGCCTTAAATTCGTTGACATCAGGTTTATATTCATGGAGAATTGCACCCCGAAATTTTATAGGGCCAAATTCAAGTTGTTCCAATAATACTTTTACAATAAATATCCCACCAACTATTTCAATTTTAAGCGCACCTTTAAGTTCTACTGTTTGCAATGGACAAAAGGATACACTTACCGCATCAGGCGCAGCTTCTTACTTCTGGTCTCCTTCAATTGGATTGAATTTTACTACCGGCTCAATTGTTTTCGCTTCTCCTTCTTCAACAACAACATATACGGTTTCTGGTGAAAATGTAAGTGGTTGTGCATCGACAGCTTCACAAACTGTTACAATTAATCCAACACCAACGGCTCCTATAACAACCGGATATTCATTATGCCTCCAAGGAACTATTCCTGCAGCACAAGGTTTAACAGCTAGTTGCGGAAGTAATAATATTACAAAAACAATTACAATTCCTCTTTCTAACCCTGCAACGAATGAAGGTTTTACATGTCCGGGTTCTAATACAATTGGGTCGTTTACGATTCCTGCACTTCCTTCAGGGTCAACATTGTTAAGCGCAAGTTTAACAATAAGTGGAATTATTCCTCTTGGCGCTTCACTTGGAACAGAAGTAAGATTGAATTTAAGTGGTACAGGAATAATAGGCACTAATACATGTTTTCAAGGTGTTGCAACAAATACAAATCCGTTTGATTATATAACCGGTATTCCAAACTTAAACGACACTGCATCGCTTGCTGCTTTGATCAATCCATTAGGTGGTGCTGTTAATATTAAATATAATGATATTGTAAATAGTATTCTAACCGGACCAGATGTTACATTTCCATCCACTGCTACTTTTACTTATACTTTCGCACTCTTAAGTTCTCCAAAATGGTATAATGCCTCTGTAGGTGGTTCTTTAGTTGGTTCCGGAACGCCATTTAATCCTATTCCAGGTGCTTTGGCAAATTCAAATACTTCAGGAACATATCCATTTTATGCAAGATGTTCATCTTCACTTTGCGAAAGTGTCAGCACACCAGCCAATCTCGATATTGGAATTTTATTAGTTGTTACGCCATCGCAATCAGCAACAGGACAAATTTGTGCGGGAGTAAATGATTCGCTTAAAACTGTTATTGCCGGAGGAAGTCCTCAATATTCATATTCTTGGGCTCCGACCACCGGACTTAATAATTCCACGATATCTAATCCTATTGCTACTCCTGCTACGACTACTACATATACAGTTACAGTTACAGACGGTTGTAATAAAACGGCAAGTTCAACAATAACAGTTGCGATTATTACAGCTCCAAATGTTCAGGTTACTCCGGCAAATTCAAATAGTTGTGTTCGTAACTTAAGCTCTTTTTCATTGGTTGCAACAGGAGCTGATAATTTTACCTGGTTACCAACTTCTGGCCTATCTTCTAGTACTGGATTTAATGTAATCGCTAATCCATCTTCTACTACTATTTATACAGTTACAGGAACTAGCAATGCAACTGGATGTACTGCAAAGGCAACAGCAAAAATATCTGTTGGCGATACTTTAAATGTTACAGCAACTGCCAGCCCATCATCGCTATGTCCTAATGGTTCTTCTCAATTAAATGCTTCCGTTATTTTAAATTCATTTTATTGTAGAACCACACAAGGAGGGTCTCCGACAATAACTAATGTTACTTTTAATACCATAAGCAATCTAGGAGTAGTTAGCGTTTCTCCTTTTTTTGACACCTATCCTTTTACTGGCAATACTACTACTCAAGTTTTTCAAGGATCAACTTATTCACTTACTGTTGCTACGGCAGCAAGTGCAATAGTTTCTGTTTGGATAGATTATAATAGAAATGAAATTTACGATTCCACTGAATGGAACCAGGTTTACACATCCGGCACTACCGGAACTATTTCAATACAAATACCGGCGAATGCTCTTAGTGGAGTAACCGGTATGAGAATCCGTTCAAGTGGTTTAGCAGTTCCAAATGCTGCAATAAATGCTTGTACAGCTTTCCCTTCTGGTACATGCCAAAATTACATTATAACTATCGGTAATCCTGCTCCAACAATTGGATTTAGCTGGAGTCCATCAACTTTTCTCAACAGTACAACCATTTCAAACCCCTTTGCTTCAAATGTAACAGGCAACACAAATACGTATACTGTTACTACAACAAATTTATCAGGTGGTTGTACAGCAACTGCTTCGGTAACTTTAAGTATTACTCCTTTTACCTCAGTGACAATTAACAGTGCTCCTGCTAATCCAACGATTTGTGCAGGCAATTCGCAATTATTTACAAGCACAGTTATTGGGGGTAGTCGTCCATTTACGTATAGCTGGTCTCCTGCAACCGGCCTTAGCAGTACTACAGACAGTAGTGTAATTGCATCACCAACGTCTACAACAATTTATACACTTACTGTAAAAGATAATTGTAATATAACTAGAGTAAGTAGTCCGATAACTTTGGTTGTGAATTCATCGCCAGTTACAACAGTAACTTCGAACCCATTGTCATCAACTATTTGTGTTTCAGGTTCTATAATTTTAACAGCAAATGGTGCAAATACATATTCATGGGCACCCGCCATTGGATTGAATACTACAAATACTCAAAGTGTAACTGCAACACCATTATCAACCACAACTTATACGGTTACAGGAACAACAAATAATTGTTCAAGTACTGCTACAAAAACAATTAACTATTCTCCCCCTATTGTTATTAATGCCACTGCTGATGCGAATCCCGGTTGTTCCCCTTTAACCACACAATTGCATGCAAATGCTTTTAATCCTAATGGTTCAGCTGCTAATTACACTTTCTTAACCTCAACCGGAATTACACTTAATTCAATGACCGGATCAACAGTTGTAATTGGAAATGGAGTAGACAATACACCGACTGCTACACCAGTTCCAATTGGATTTAATTTCACTTATGAAGGAATTAGTTATAGCACTTATTCAGTATCACCTGATGGCTGGATAAAATTAGGCTCAGGAAATGCTTCTGCTGAGAATATCAATTCTGTTTCTAGTACAGTAAATACTCCTAAAATTTATCCTTATTGGGGTGATATTGCAACAGGTACAACCGGAGATATAAAAACACTTGTAAGTGGAAATTCTCCGAATAGAATTTTTATTGTTCAATGGTTTGTTACAGTCCCAAGAGCTCTTGCAGGTCCAGCCAATTCTACTTTTCAAGCTTGGTTATATGAAAGTAGTGGAAAAATCGAATTCCGTTATGGTATAATGGGTTCAGTAGTAACTGGAGCTTCAATCGGAATTACAGGTGGTGTTTCATCTAATTTTAATAGTGTTACGTTAACTCCTAGTATTTCATCAAGCAATACAGTTCCAAACAATGCAATTAATGGTCACCCGGTTACCGGAACCATATTTACATTTAATCCATTATCATATTCACTTAATTATATTTGGACTCCTTCAACAAATTTAAATAGCACTACGCTTGCTAATCCAACAATCTCAAATCTTTCTACTCCAACATCTACCTATACAGTTACAGTTACTAATTCTGTTGGATGTTCAGGGTCTGGATCACTTATTCTAAATATTAATCCTTCTCCTGTTGCACCGGCAATAACGTACCCGGGAAGCCCAAATACTGCAGCATTAACTTTCTGTCTGGGTGGAAGTGTCCTCCTAAACGCAACGAGTGGTTATTCATCGTATAGCTGGTCAAATGGTAACACAGTTGTAGCAACAACTCAATCTTATTCTGCATCAGCAAGCGGTACTTATACTGTATCTGGAGTTGTCGCAAATGGTTGTTCTGCATCAAGTAGTGTAGTTGTAAACGTTCAAACTGCCACTACTCCTGTAATAACTTACCCTGGATTTCCGAGTATTTCATCACTTACCTTTTGTCAAGGAGGTAGTGTTTCTTTAAGCACAACTATACCTTATACCTCTTACAGTTGGTCAAATGGGGGGCCACCTATTGGTACTGCTTCTTCTTATTCTGCAACGACTTCTGGAATCTATAGAGTTACAGCTACAGCCGGAAATGGGTGTACTGCTTCTTCGACTGTTTCTGTTAACGTTATACCAGGACCTCCTGCGCCTGTAATAACTGCTTCCGGCAGTACAACTTTATGTAATGATGCTTCATCATCTGTTGTACTTAGTGCAACGAATCTAAATGGTTTAACACCTGCCTGGAACGATGTTCTTGAAAGCACTACAAATGCAATAACTGTTATTGGAAATGGTGTGGATTTCCAATTCGGCGGAAGCCCTTATTCATTTTTCATAACAATTACTGACCCAATCACTCAGTGTTCTTCTATCTCCAATATAATTGTCGCTACTCAGATCAATTGCGGTAGCGGGGTTTTATTCAATTCAAAAATATTTATACAGGGATTTTACACTTCCGGTGGATTTATGAAAAACAGCGGAACTGGCTTTTTAAATGTAGTTTCAGCGTCTTCTAATCCACTCGATGTTGATACAGTCACTTTATATGCTATGGCTTCTAGTCCTCCACATTTAGAAGTTGATCATAAAAAAGGAATTTTGAAAACTAATGGGGATATCAGTGTTGTTTTTGGACCTTCAGTGGTTGCAGGAACATCTTACTATATAAAAATTAAACATCAAAATAGCATTGAAACGTGGAGTGCTTTACCTGTATTATTTGCTTCGTCAACTACATATCTATTTACAACCAATATTTCCAAAGCATTTGGGGATAATCTGATCGAAACTCCTGATCACATGGGTTGGGCAATTTACAATGGGGACATAAATCAGGATGGAGCTATAGATTTTCCGGATTTTCTGGATTTAGACCCGAGTATTCAAAATGGCGATGGTGGATATTTAAAAACGGACTTAAATGGTGATGGTGGTGTTGATGGCCTTGATTTTTTGGTCTTAGACCCCAATATTCAAGGGGGTATTGGCATTGCGACCCCTCCTTAACTAAAATATTAAATTTTTAACATTATTTGTATTTAATAAAAACAATTAGTACTTTTATCAATGATTTTAAAAATAATATACACGAACTAATATGAAAAACCTAAAACCTAAACGTGATTTGAAATTATTCTTTTGTATTTTAATGCTACTTACTTTTAAGTTTTCCTTTGGTCAAACAAATAACGCTTATCAAAATAATATGAAGGTTATTGACTCTACTCTGGTAGGGAATACGTATCAATATATATTTGCAATTTATTCAGGTGATATTACTCAAGATGGAACAATAGATATTTCTGATTTTCTTGTTATTGATCCAGCTATTCAAAATGGAGATGGAGGATATGTTGTTGGAGATTTAAATGGTGATGGAGCCGTCGACATATCAGATTTTCTTATCTTGGATCCCAATATTCAAATGGGTATAGGTAGCGCCTATCCAATGTAAATTTTTATAAATAAAATAATATAATAATTAAATAATTACTAACTAATAATTAAACTATGATTAACATGAAAACAAACCTAACAAAACACAAG
>JANLOW010000068.1:0-5528 GCA_031366785.1 Bacteroidota bacterium
TTTGATGATTCAGAAAGAATTTCAGTAAAGAAATCTTTGATTGTTAATCATAAAGATGTTTCAAAAAGCTCTGTAGCGTCACTTATTACAAATGGAATATTAATCGAATTTGATGTAATTGTTGACAGAATTCCTTCAATAAAAGGTGAATTAATTTCTCCTGTTCAGTTAAGTATTGCTCAGAATGAATCATTGAATAATGTCAATCAATCATTCATTGATTATGATGTAACATTATTACATGGAGTAACATCAAGTGGTAAAACGGAATTGTATGTGCATCTTATCGATAAAGTTATTAAAGAAGGTCGTCAGGTATTGTATCTTTTACCGGAAATTGCTCTTACAACACAACTCATTGTTCGTTTAAAAAAATATTTCGGTGATAGAGTAGGTGTTTATCATTCCCGTTATGGAAGTAATGAAAGAGTGGAGGTATGGAATCATGTTTTGAATTTTGATTCATCGTTAGATCAAAACAGATCTCAAATTGTTCTCGGTGCACGATCATCTCTTTTTCTGCCATTTAAAAACTTAGGGCTTGTTATTGTGGATGAGGAGCATGATCAGAGTTTCAAACAATCGGATCCGGCCCCTCGTTATCATGGCAGAGATACTGCTATTATGCTTGCTAAAATTCATAAAGCAAAAACTCTTTTGGGTTCAGCGACTCCGTCCCTTGAAAGTTATTACAATGCCGAGAATAAAAGATATGGTTTGGTAAAATTAAATGAAAGGCATGGAGGAGTTCAGATGCCTGAAATTCTTGTAGCAGATATACGTGAAGCGAAGAGAAAAAAAATAATGAAATCTCATTTTACTCCGGAACTTTTAAATGCAATTCAATCGGCATTGGCGGAAAAAGAGCAGATAATATTATTTCAAAACCGGCGTGGTTTTTCTAATTACATTGAATGCAGAAATTGTAATACTATACCTCATTGCAGAAATTGTTCAGTAACGCTGACTTACCACAAGCAAAGTAATTTATTGAAATGTCATTATTGCGGTTATGTTGAAAATATTCCTGCTGCTTGTCCTAATTGCGGTGACTACCATCTCGAAGTGAAAGGATTCGGAACGGAACAAATAGAAGAAGATATTGCTGTTTTTTTTCCGGAAGCAAAAATTGCCCGTATGGATATGGATTCAACGCGTACTAAGACTTCGTTTCAGAAAATTATTGGTGATTTTGAAGAAAGGAGAATTGATATTTTGGTCGGAACCCAAATGGTTACGAAAGGCCTCGACTTTGATAATGTGAGTACGATAGGTATCATCAATGCTGACCAACTTTTAAACTTTCCGGATTTTCGTTCCTTCGAACGTAGTTATCAGTTAATGGCACAGGTTAGCGGCCGGTCCGGGAGAAAACAGAAAAGAGGTAAAGTTATAATACAAACTCAACAACCTGATCATTGGGTAATAAAGGAAGTTGTAAATAATAATTACGAAAATTTTTATCGGCGTGATTTAACTGAAAGAAAAAAATTCGGATATCCACCACATTCGCGTTTAATTGAAATAACGTTGAAGCATAAGGAAAATGAATATGTACAGGAAGCTGCTCAAGTTTTGACAGATATTTTTCGAAAGAATTTAGGGAATAGAGTATTGGGACCACATATTCCATTAGTTTCAAAAATAAGAAACCTTTTTTATCGATATATTATAATTAAAATTGAAAGATCAGTATCACCAGCTGAAATTAAAAAAATAATAAAATCAAGTACAAATGAATTTTATGCAAATCGTTCCAATCATTCTGTACATATTGTTCCTGATGTGGATCCTGTTTAGAATTGGTTAATTCGTTAAATTGCCAATTATTGTTTGGTGGATGTAATTATTTTTTAATAATTTTATAAGATTCATTTCTGAAATAAATATAATAAATGCCTATTTCCCATAAATGGCCATCGATTATTGTGTTTTCTTGGCTGATGGTTTTAGAAAATACAATTTGTCCCAGGCTATTATAAATTTTTAATAAATTATTTTCTTTCGATAATGTTGTGCTGAAATTGAAAACACCTGTTGAAGGATTTGGATAGATTAATGTTTTATTTTCGTTTACCGGAAAAGAAATAAATCCATTGGAGAGCATGCTGCCGACTTTCATACCGTTTCCAAAACTAGTCACCCAAATTTCATCATTATTGTACGGATTAAAAAATACACGTTCCGGCTGGCGAAAGGGATACGTTGAAACAATGTTCCAAGATGGAGAAAGAGTATTAATATCATTACTGACCCAAAGTCCTTGCGTTTCTGTTGTTAAAAAAGCCTGGTTTAGATTCTGCGGATTGAATGTGATCGACGTTACTCTGTCAAATTGTGTGTCTGTAAGCTTTGTCCACGATGATCCGCGGTTTATTGTCTTATACAATCCGCCTAAACCATTCGGTGCGCCACCCCAACCACTAAAAACTGCAGCATACCATGTATTTTGAGTTGGATCATTCGGATCAATTATAATATCTTTTGTCCAATAATGCATTCCTGCATCGCTTACTTCACTCCATGAATTTAAGGCTGGATCATAGATAAAAACACCTGAGCTGTTTGTGAAAGTTCCGGATGAATTTCTTCTACCGGAAAATGTACATACAACTTTTCCGTCATTCAATACCATTATACTTGCCGGATGACCTTCGGTACGTGGTGGGTTTGAAAGTTTTGTCCAGGTAGATGCAGCTCCATTATTTAAATTATTTGTGACATAAATACCACCTAGTTGTGAACCCTGTGTTCCTCCAAAATGAATGACAGAAGCATACATTGTGTTTGCATTATTCGGATCGATAGCCAGCCAGAAAACAGGATGATTAAATGAATGTAATGTGTTCCACGTAACTCCATCGGCAGAAAAAACTATTTTGCCATTTCCATCATTGGCATCAAGCTGGGCATCTGCAAGGCGTGTGCTCTGATACATGTCATGGATATTACTGCATGCACCATAAAGTTTTCCATTGGGAGATTCAGTGATTCTGTATAATGAATTAACAGAAAATCCATTGTATGTAAATCCCCAGGAAACTCCTCCATCAGTACTTCGAATACCACCGATATCACTGAAGCAACTCATCATGGTATTTACATTTTGCCAATGTATTTGCCAGCATGTTGTATTCTCAAGTCCGATACTATGGTAAACCTGTTTTTGCGGAGTTGGCTGTCCGACAGGATGCTCATCAGTACTATTTACATAGGCTTGTTTCCAGTTATTGCCACCATCGCTGCTAACTTGTATGTTGCTATAAGTACTGAAGATTACTTTATTAGAATTATTTGAAGAAACAGAAATTCCAAAACAGTTTTCGCTCCAACCCCAGTTCTTATCACCCTGGTAGCCTTCCCAAGCCGTAGTAATATTTGAATTGTTTGTTGTGTTAAATTTTTTATTCCATGAATTTCCTCCGTCTGTTGATTTATAAACAAGAGGAGCGCCTAATGCATTATCATGACCACCGAGATAAATATTATCAATATCATTTTTTGCCATTCCTACATACATTACAAAATCGTTTGAGAAATTAATTCCTGCTGATTTTGCAACCCATGTACCGGTTGCATCGTCCATTACATAAACTTCTTTTGCATAGTTATAATAATCCCACGGCATTATTCCATTATATGTATCGATTGCATTTGCGGCAATACAGGTAAACCGCATAGTAGCTCCATTTCTAGCACCGGCAAAACTCCATATCACCTGACCATTCGGTATTCCGATTGTGGCCATGGTAGTGAATGAACCACCTGAGTTTGTAGAATAAAGAATTCCCTCGTTTGTGCCGATATAAATATTATTTCCATCCCAGTATACACCACTTGTGACCAGCCCGGCTCCCATATTTGCTGCATGCTTAACAAGATTAAATGAAGTTCCTCCATCATTCGAAAACAAAATATCACCATAAGAACCAATAATAATCTGATTCGGATTATTAAAATTTGCACTCATCTTATAAACCTTATCATAGGTATTTAAATTGTAGCCAATGAGCTGTTGCCAGGAATTACCACCATCGATTGTTTTAACCGGGTACCCACTATTTCCATCGTTATAATTAGTGTAAGCAATGCTTGTATCATTGGTAAATTCGTAGGTAGAATTATTGAAAACCTGAAGTTTCGTAAAAGGTACTTGATTGTAATTGTTGCCAAAGTCATTGCTTTTAAATAATTCACTCATATCGCAGCTTACATAAAACTCATTATCGTTAGCAGGGTTAATACTAGGAAAAAATAATGCACCTCCACCGCCAATGCCACGGGGAGAAAAGATTGATGGTTGAGCATTCAATTGAAAAAAAACCGAAATTCCGATAAAAAGTAAATAGGATATTTTCATTAATATAATTTTTTTATTATTTATAAAATTAATGTTTTGTTATCATACATTTTCATACTTTTTAAATAAAGTTAACCAACCTATGTTGATGTTTACAAATGGGATAAGATTTTCGTTAGAATTTTATATTTATATTTGTTGAAACTATTTTTATGAAAAAATTATTTATAATACTTAATTGTATATTTATTTTTAACGCTCGATTTTTGTTTTCGCAAACATTTTCTTCCTCTTATCAAATCCTAAATAGAATTTCTGTTCCCGGTGATGGTGGCTGGGATTATCTTGTAACAGATGATGAAACAGGTAGATTGTTTGTCTCACATAGTACAATAGTTCAGGTTATCGACATAAAGGAAAAGAAAATAATAGGAACAATTCCAGATACGAAAGGAGTCCATGGAATAGCACTTGCCAAGGATCTGAAAAAAGGTTTTATAAGTAATGGTAAAGATTCTTCTGTTACTGTTTTCAATTTACAGACACTTAATTTTATAGAGAAAGTTTACGTTACAGGCAGAAACCCTGATGCTATTTTATATGATTCATTCTCTCATCGTATTTTTACATTCAACGGAGGTGGAAGAAATTCAACAGTAATAGATGCAAATTCAAATAAAGTTCTTGGAACAATTGATTTAAATGGCAAGCCCGAATTTTCTGTAAGTGATGGTAAAGGAAAAATATTTGTTAATATTGAAGATAAAAATGTTGTAAAAGAAATTAACCCCATCACATTAAAGGTTGAACATGAATGGAATCTTTCTCCAGGCGAAGGACCTAGTGGATTGGCAATGGATATAGAAAATCAAATTCTGTTTGTTGTTTGCGATAATAAATTGATGGTTATATTGGATGCATTAACTGGGAAAAAAATAGTTACGATTCCTATTGGTGAAAGGGTAGATGGTGTCGCATTCGATCCTGTTTTAAAAAGAGCATATAGTTCAAACGGCGATGGTACGATGACTGTTGTGCAGGAAGAGGATAAGAAAAATTTTAATGTGAAGGAAAATGTTACTACACAAAAAAGTGCCCGTACTATTGCAATAGATAAATCTACACATCATTTATTTTTACCGGCGGCTGAATTTGGCCCAGTGCCTGAGCCAACCAATGATATTCCGCATCCGAGGCCTTCAATTAAGCCAGGGACATTTGTAGTTTT
>JANLOW010000071.1:0-4282 GCA_031366785.1 Bacteroidota bacterium
TTTGATTAGAAACGAAAAGGGTAAGTTGTATTCTGATATCAATATTTTTAAAAATAATAATTACTTATTCAATGTTAGGCTTCTTTCAATTTTTGAATATCAAACTTTTTCATTTGCATAAAAGCATACATTACTTTTGGTCTTTTTCAGGATCGTTCATTAGTTGTCCAAGGATTGCCGGAACAATTTGCCATGACATGCCGAATTTATCTTTAAGCCAACCGCATTTGCCTTCTTGTCCGCCTTCAGTAAGCTTTTCCCAATAGAAATCGATTTCCTCCTGAGTTTCGCAGTTTACAACAAAAGAAACAGCTTTATTGAATTTATATTCCGGACCGCCATTGAGTGCCATAAATTTTTGACCCTTTAATTCAAAAATCACCACCATAAGATTCGATGAAATTATTTTTGAATCAGGAAATACAGAACAGTAAAAATCAGCAGCCGTTTGCGATTGACCGTCGAACCACAAACAAGGGTAGATTGATTTTATCATATTGATTTTTGTTTTAAAAAAAAATTACTGAAACGAAAAAGTGAGAAATACTTCCGTACTTTAAAATATCGTTTCTGTTTATTACATACATATATTTTCAATTTGCAATAATAACCTTCTTTTTAAAATTGCATTTTATCTTAATTATTATGAAAAAGTTCTCGTCTGTCCACGAAGATAAGCCACTGAAAGTAAGTATTCAAGTTATTTTCTTGAATTGACGCTATGTCCAAAACCGTTCACTTATTTTTCTTCTTGTTTTTTCTCTTATTCTGGTTTTTCAACTCCTCATAGAAAGAAGGAGTAAAACTAATTGGAAGATTATAAATAACGGAAACAGGTTTTCCATTTTGCATCCCAGGATTAAACTCCAATAGATTAGTTAATCTTATTGCTTCTTTATCTGCTTCTGTAGAAAGTCCTCTTAAAAGATTAATGTCTTTCACCACTCCTGATTTATCAACAACGAAAGTAACATAAACTTTACCTTTCACTGAATCACTTGGGAAAATAATATTTTCTCGAATAAAATTAATCATCCCTTCTTCCGCACCATATTTATAAGAGGGCATTACTTCAACAATTGTTCCTAAAAAATATTCTTGCGTTGAATCCTTCGTTGGAATTTTAATTGTATCAGGATTGTCAGTTATTTGTGCTATTAAATTTTTGCTATAAATATTGATGCCAAAGAAAAGTAAGAATGTTACGGCAATTTGTTTAAATAAATTTGGTCTCTGGGAAGGGGCAGAAATAATTTGTGAAGCTTTAAATCGTCCACAGACATTTCCATTACTAATTGAATAGATTTTCCTAAGCTCTTCATCGCTTGTAGTTGTTAAGTCAATTATCCTTTTGTCGCAAAATTTACAATATCTCCCATCAATGCATGCCGACATTGAGTTCCAATTCTTATCACATGCAAACAATAACCTCACATTTGCAATATTCATTTTGCTGTCCAATTTAATTTCTTGCAATGTTAATTCAACTTGTTAGAACGCCAAGACTTAACGCCAGTCCGTCAAATAACTACCCACCATGACCAAATATAGTATTTATTTGAACGCAATATGTTCACTTTAAATTGGCCTTTATAAGAGATTCAATTCTTGTTTGGTCGTTCCGGCCACATGAAGTCTTAATAATTTTAGCGGTAGTTTTCTTCTAAAAAACAATTTGCATTTGAATATATAATCTGTCGTCATGTCCTTGCGGAATGTCTTTGATGTTTCCTCTGAAAACATAATTGACAAGAATTCGAAATTTATCCTTCGGGTTTCCGTAATAAGCACCACAGGTTAATACCTTCCACTCATCTTCAAACTCATCATACTTTACAAGTGGACCAACTTTCCATTTTGTTTTTACTGCAAGTATGGCTTGGTATCCTTTAGGTTCAGCATACAATGTATCATCTACTTTGTCAGTTCCCATGGCATATTCACTTGCAAGGAAAAAATACTTATGGTCAATCTGCATATCCGCGCCAATGCGATTGAAGTTAACATACAAGTCGTCTGATGGGTCCAACAAGTTATCAAACAAATATCTTATTCCCCCTGTTCCGAATGAACCTCCGAGTCGAACTATTAAATCCTCATTTTTATAACGAATACCAACTCGTCCCCATAATGCTTTTTTAGTATTGAAATCGAAGGGTCCTGCGACATTTGACCTTGTCCCGTTAGTAAAAGTTATCGCATCTTCAATGCGAAATTTTTTATTTAATTTAATATCTCCAAGAATTCCAATTCCGATATCACGCAAGTTTTCTCCTCTTGAAAGTCCGTCCGACATTTCTGCACGATTTACCGTATACAATTCAGTTATCGACTCGCGGTTCTCCCATCCAAATTGTGTTTTTTGCTGGCCAACACGAATTGTATGATTTTTTATTAAATGAAACCCTATAAAAGCATCGCGTAAAATTCCACCTTGTTCCGGTGCTCGTGGATCAATCATTAATTCATAGAAAATAAATTTATTGATGTCGCCTTTAGCAATTATTCTTGCTCGTAAGATTCTGAAACCTCCTGGATCACGAATTGAGTCACCATTAGTATTAAATTCTTCAAGGTAATGAACCTGAAGTACACCCGATATTTTTGGCTTGTACTTTTCTAGTTTTTTTTTGGTAGTATCTGATACTAAACTTTCCTGTGCGATGCAAAAATTTGTTGCTGTAAGAAAAGCAAAAAAAAGAGTAATTATATTTTTCATCCTGTAATAATAAATAAAGATTTTGTTGAAACTTTTTAATAAATATTTGTAAAATTCGTGTCTATTTTTCGCCTTGGCAAACAGTAGTTAAAAATAGCATTTACGGAAGTTCGTCTATTATCTTCCCGTTAACTTCAAATATAGTAAAAATTTGAACGCTTTAGAATGACATTAAGCAGCCCTGAAAAGGTGAATTAATTTATGTACGACAAAATCATACATCAACCACACGATTATGATTACGTTTTCGAGGTCCATTTTTTCAAAAAATAAACAACTACATTTTTTGAGTATCTTTTGAAAATGTTTTTATCAGGGATATTCATCATTCTTCATTTGTTGAAATCCGTAAACTACAGTCTTGTGAAATTATTTTAAAATATCCCGTAGTAAATTCTCTTCATGCTTCAATTTACAAAACAAAAAAGATATTAAACATTCCAATCAAAAATTCATTTTTGTTTCTTAACTCTTGAATCTTGATACATGATACCTGATACTACTCCCCCAACTCCCTCACCGCCATCCAAGCCATCAATCCAATTCCTGTCTCCAATGCTGATTCATCGAGGTCAAATTTAAAGGAATGTACGGATGAAGTTATTCCACGTGCTTCATTGCGAACTCCTAAACGATAAAAGCAGACTGGAGTTTTTTGAGAGTAGAAACTAAAATCTTTTTCTGTCATATAGAAGTTAAATTCATCCTGCATTATTCAATGTTATATTCCTTATTTAATACATCAATCGTTGTGTTTTTTCTTTTATCGTAATCATCGCAGAAAGCTTAAATTGGTATTGAAGATAAAAACTATATTTCTTAAGTTTTTTAACGTACAATTAAATAGATTCTCTATTCGAAGTATCAATCGTTGCTGATTCTGGTATATCCGATTATTGAAGATTAACAGAAGAAGAATCTGAAAAATTTTAAAATGCTGTAGTTGCAATTTTATCAGTAACGGTTCTGTTGGCAAACGAATAGGCAGACAAGTCAATGTCGTTCTGCATATTTTCTACAAATGTTGTAATCTGAGATTGGTTTTTAAATTGTCTTTCCAATTGACTAATGCCGGTAACCGCATTTTTATTTCTTATGAGGTGAAAACCTTCGCTGTGTAATTGGGTTAAAGTACGCTCCGTTGGGTGAAAATTATAAGACCATCCGGTACCAATCATAAACGCCTGATAAATTTGCCTGTCCTTTCCTCTATAATCCGACATTTGCAAAAGACAAACGGTTGAATCCAGCCAAGCTAGATGATATGGAATTAGTTTACTTAGACTTAATTCCAAAAAAGTAGAATCAGTTTTCAGATCTTCAACCAGAGATTTAATATATTCCTTTTCTTTGAAGCAATCGTTCAAATATTCGCGATAACTTTCAGCAAAAAAGCCCAAGATTACAGCAAAAAATATCATCAAGAATTCAAGAAAATAATCTTTCCATTTTTTAGCTTGATGATTCAGTTTTGAATGATGATGTACTTCCATGAAATTAGTTTATGGTTTATTGTTTGTTGCAATAGTTTACAATGTACAGTAAACATCATTGATTTTTAAA
>JANLOW010000112.1:0-1927 GCA_031366785.1 Bacteroidota bacterium
AAATCGATTTAAGGAATATGAAAAAAAATATTCCGGCCGGAATATTCCACGTCCTCCTCATTGGGGCGGATATCGTCTCAAACCAATTCATTTCGAATTCTGGCAAGGACGCATGAGCCGCCTCCACGACAGAATAGTTTACGAAATATCCCGTAACAACAAATGGATAATCCAAAGACTAAATCCATAAATTATTAAAATAGAAAAAACGCTAATCTCAAAGCTTGTATCAAGTCTTTAGTCTCTAGTCTTTAGTCTTTAGTCTCTAGTGTCTAGTGTCTAGTATCTAATATCTAATATCTAATATCTAACATCTAATATCTAACATCTAATATCTAATATCTAACATCTAATATCTTGGTTCTTGACTCTTGATTCTTGACTCTCATCTTCCCCATGTCCCTCCGCCTACTCCTTCTCATCCTCCTCCTTTTCGCCATCGACTTCTACGTCTTTCAGGGTGTAAAAGTACTTACACATCAGAAAACCATTCAAACGCAACGCCTGGTAAATATTGTTTACTGGAGTATTGCTGTACTTTGTATTAGTACAATTTTTATCGGCCAGTTTTTTGACTGGCATACATGGCCCAAGGCATTACGGACATATTCTTTTGCATTGATTGTAATAATTTACCTTTCAAAATTATTTGTCGTTGTTTTTCTTTTGCTTGATGATATCGTAAGATTATTCAGATTAATTTTTGCATGGGTTGGTGTAAAGTTTATGTCGAATGAGACGGCTTCGGATGAAATGTTTCGTATTTCCAGACTGAATTTTCTTGTTAAGACCGGTTTCATTTTAGGATCTATTCCATTTTTCTCCATGATTTATGGAATGATTGGCGGTGCATATAATTTTCGTGTTAAAAAAGTTGCTTTGCGTTTTCCAAAACTTCCCAAAACTTTTGCCGGTTTAAAAATTGTTCAGATTTCTGATCTTCATACAGGAAGTTATATGGGTACAAATCATCTTTCTAATGCCGTTGATCTTATCATGAAAGAAAATGCAGATATTATTTTCTTTACCGGCGATTTAGTAAATGATTTGCATACTGAAGCCATCGAATTTCGTGAAGTATTAAGTCGTTTGAAAGCACCCTTGGGAGTTTTTTCCATTTTAGGAAATCATGACTACGGCGATTATTATAAATGGCCGGATGATGCTTCCAAAAAAGAAAATCTAAGATTATTGAAATCTTTTCACGGTGAAGTAGGATGGAAGCTTTTGCTGAATGAGCATACTTATATTGAAAAAGACGGTCATCGCCTTGGCTTGATTGGCGTTGAAAATTACAGTGGACATAGAAATTTTTCCCGTTACGGCGATATGAAAGTGGCAACAGAAAATTTCGAGATTCAACCGGTAAATATTTTACTTTCTCACGATCCTTCGCATTGGGATGCAGAGATTACGGAAAAATATAAGTATGTTGATCTCATGTTGTCGGGACATACACATGGTTTTCAGTTTGGTATTGAAATACCCGGTTTTAAATGGAGTCCTGTGCAATATTTTTATAAGCAATGGGCTGACCTTTATGAAAACAATAGTCAGTACTTATATGTTAACCGCGGATTAGGATTTATAGGCTATCCAGGTCGAGTGGGAATACTCCCGGAGATAACAGTTTTTGAATTAAGCCATACCTGAAATGCTTTCTAAAAATCAGATTAAAGATATTACAGCTCTGCATCATAAAAAATACAGACGTGAAGAAAATCTTTTCATTGCAGAAGGTGAGAAGGTAGTAAGTGATCTGCTGAAATCCGGTTGGCGGGTGCTTGCTGTTTATGGAACACAGGAATTTTTCCAAAGGCTTTCGGGAAATATCATGATTCCTAAAGCGACGGAAATTATATTAATTACCAATGAAGAATTGAATAAGATAAGTTCTCTCACCTCACCGCAATCGGTTCTTGCAATT
>JANLOW010000133.1:0-3208 GCA_031366785.1 Bacteroidota bacterium
GTAATCTTCCGGTTGATTT
The DNA here is from genome assembly GCA_031366785.1 of Bacteroidota bacterium. Taxonomy (GTDB): domain Bacteria; phylum Bacteroidota; class Bacteroidia; order AKYH767-A; family 2013-40CM-41-45; genus JADKIH01. The sequence goes on from JANLOW010000133.1 coordinate 20, forward strand.
TTGGGAATTTAATCCTACTTCTAATACTTGGACTTCAAAAGCTAATTTCCCAGGAACAGGAAGAAGACAACTTGTTTGTTTTACAATTAATACCAGAGGGTATATTGGAACAGGGTTAAATGGTTCAACTTTATTCAATGACTTTTGGGAGTACAATCCATCTACTAATAGTTGGTTACAAAAAGCAAATTTCGGAGGCACGGCAAGAAAACTATCTTCAGGTTTTAGCATTGGCAGTAAAGGCTACATTGGAACAGGTTCTGATGGTAGCAACAGAAACGATTTATGGGAATACACTCCAGAAAATTCTATTTCCAATAGTGCAATTTCAACTACCAACTATTGTGCTGGTGGAATATTAAATCTACCCTTCACTGCAGACGGCATCTTCGGTACCTGCAGTAATAATATATTCACCGCTCAATTCAGCGATGCCAGTGGTAGTTTTGCATCTCCAACAACAATTGGAACATTAGTAAGTAACACAAGCGGAACAATTGCATGTACCATTCCATCAAACACCCCTAACGGCACAGGTTACAGAATAAGAGTTGTAAGTAGTAATCCAAATGTATTAGGAAGTGATAATGGAAGTAACCTATATATAGGAACAATACCAACAAATGCATGGACACAAAAATCCAATTTCGCCGGAACTTCAAGATGTGGTGCTGTTGCTTTTAGTATTGGAACGAAAGGATATATCGGAACAGGTTATGATAATTCCGGTGATAGAAATGATTTTTGGGAATATGATCCTTCCAACGACGTATGGACGCAGAGGGCCAACTTTGGAGGAACTTCAAGGCATAGTGCTTCAGGACTCAGCATTGGAACGAAAGGATATATTGGGTTGGGGAGGGATATTAATGGTAATTTAAGAAACGATTTTTGGGAATATGATCAATCATTAAATAGTTGGATACAGAAGGCTGATTTTGTTGGCGTGGCTAGAGGGGGAACGGTTGAATTTAGCATTGGGGATAAAGGATATGTTGGTACAGGATATGATGGAGTAGGTGGTGGTTATCGAAAAGATTTTTGGGAATACAATCCAACAACTAATAGCTGGCTTCAAAAATCTGATTTTGGTGGAACAGCCAGATACAATGCAACCGGTTTCAGCATTGGTACCAAAGGATATTTAGGTACCGGTTTTGATGGCTTTAATAAAAACGATTTCTGGGAATACAATCCGGTCACAAATTCATGGTTACAGAAAACCAATTTTGGTGGAAGTGCAAGATATGAAGCACGGGGATTCAGTATCGGCAACAAAGGATATATAGGCACCGGGTTTGATGGTGTCAGTACTGCTTATAATGATTTTTGGGAATACAATCAGTCATCTGATTCATGGGTGCAGAGGTCAAATTACGGTGGTGCTGCAACACAATCGGCTATAGCATTTAGCATTGGAAGTAAAGGTTATATAGGTACAGGGTATGATGGTAATTATACGAATCGTAAACAAGACTTTTGGGAATTCAATCCTGACAATTCTATTGTTACGAGTGCAATCACTCCAACCAACTATTGTGCTGGAGGTATATTAAATGTTCCCTACACTGCGATCGGCACCTTCGGTACCTGTAATAATAATACTTTCACTGGCCAAATCAGTGATGCAAGCGGCGATTTTTCTTCACCAACAACAATTGGTACATTAGTAAGTAACATTAGCGGAACAATTTCATGTACTATTCCAAATGGCACCCCGAACGGAACAGCTTATAGAGTTAGAGTTGTAAGCAGTAATCCTGTGGTAACTGGGAGTGATAATGGAAGTAATATTGCCATAGGCATGTTGTTCCAAACGAACGTATGGACACAAAAATTAAATTATGGAGGAGGAGCAAGAGTTTATGGGGCAGGATTTACAATTGGAAATAAGGCATATATTGGAACCGGTTCTGATAATGGTTTCTCGTCTTATAAAAAAGATTTCTGGGAGTATGACCCTTCAACTAACGTTTGGACACAAAAAACAGATTTTGGCGGAACGGCCCGATATGGTGCATGCGGATTCTCGATAGGGACAAAAGGTTATCTTGGATTCGGGGATGACGGTGGTATTTCAAATAAAAATGATTTCTGGGAATATGACCCAATTGGTAACATATGGACTCAAAAGAACAATTTTACAGGTGCTGGTAGAAATTATCCTGCTGCTTTCAGTATTGGTTCCAAAGCTTATGTTGGTACGGGATATAGTACTGGATGGTCAACTGACTTTTGGGAATATGATCCATTAACAGATTCATGGACTTTAAAAGCTCCTTTCCCGGGTTCACCGAGATATGCTGCTGTTGGATTCACCATCGGTTTTAAGGGCTATATGGGAACGGGATCAGATGCATCCACAGTTTATAACGATTTCTATCAGTACGATCCTTCCACCGACACATGGTCGCAAAAATCTTCTGTTGGTGGAACAGTGCGCACATATGCTTCTGGGTTTAGCGTAGGAAGCAAAGGCTATATAGGTGGCGGCATCAATGTTTTAGGAAATTTGACCGGATTAGCAGATTTCTGGGAGTATGATCCAAATATAAATTTATGGGTACAAAAAGCCAACTTCGGAGGAGGTGGAAAAGGATTGACCTTTGGTTTCAGCGTCAACAATACAGGTTATATTGGAGCAGGTATTGGTAATAGTATTTTTAAAAGTGATTTTTGGCAATATACTCCTGATAATTCTCTCTCAACCGGCGTTATTTCTCCAATCAATTATTGTGCAGGCAATTCAATTAATGTGTCTTATTCAGCAGGAGGAGCATATATATGTTCAAATACATTTACTGCCCAACTCAGCGATGCCAATGGAAGTTTTGCATCGCCAACAACAATTGGAACTTTAGTCAGTAACACGACCGGAAGCATTGCATGTACGATTCCAAATGGAACACCAAATGGAGCAGGTTACAGAATAAGAGTTGTAAGCAGTAATCCTATTGTATCAGGAAGTGATAACGTAAGAAATATTGTAATCGGTACCAATGCAAATGTATGGGTGAAGAATAATAATTTTGGCGGGTTGCAGCGAACAGATGCAACAAGTTTTGTAATCAATAATGTTGCATACGTAGGATTAGGAATAAACGGAACAACAAACTATAATGATTTTTGGAAATATGATCCGGTTAATGATACGTGGACGCAAACAGCAACCTATCCGAGTGCGCCTCG
>JANLOW010000008.1:0-1925 GCA_031366785.1 Bacteroidota bacterium
AATTGCCATCTACAAAGTAGAACCTTACGTTGTAGCGGCAGATGTTTATGCTTGTGCGCCACATGCCGGGCGGGGTGGATGGACATGGTACACTGGTTCTGCAGGATGGATGTATCGTCTAATTACAGAGTCCTTTCTTGGATTGCAACAGGAGGCAAACAAACTTAAAATAGTTCCTTGTACACCGCAGGAATGGGAATCATTTAAAATACATTACCGCTACAAAAATACTGTTTACCACATACTGGTTATACAAAAAAACAGTACGGAAAAAATGATTGTAACTGTAGATGGATTGATACAAGAAGACAATACGATAACTCTTGCTGATGATGGCATAGAACATAATGTTCAAATCGTATTCAATCGCGAAGAAACAAAAGAATTACATCTTTCAAAATATAAATAAAAAAATTCATACACTTTTAGATAATAAAACATCTATTCCCGAATTTATTTTCAATACTATCACTAACCACTACAATTAACGGAGCCATCAGCGTTGTTGAAGTGTATGTTAAAAATTTATCAGCAATTATATTTGTTATGAACCAAACTCACAAAACATGATGTTAATCAGCTTGTGTTCTGATTGTGATCACAAGTCAAAAGAGTTTGTTAAACTATTTTTATAAATGGATAAATTTAAAGTAACTACTGGGCCACATGAAGGAAGGCTACAACTATTAAAAGTAATCGAACACTTTGTTGAGTAAAAAAAAGTAGATTTATTGAAGAAAACTCCAACAATGACCACTTTTTATAAACTTCACGTTGAAATTTAAAAGCTTAATATTTAGAAAAGAATACTTCAAATTAAAACGAAATATAGCAAGTTAAGCAAATAGCAATGAATGATTAATGTAACATATTTTTGGAATTGTGTAACATTTCCTTGAATAAAAAACTCAAATTTGAAAATTGAAAATTTAGAACACCTGTTACACAGAGAAAAAATTCAAGTATTACATAAATCAAATGCTTCCCTGTCAATAATATTACTTAAAAAAATATTCTCATTGTACTATTGACAAAGAATTTTAAAATATGAAGAACAATCCATTCATAAAGCGAACAGTAGTTATTCTGCTCCTAATTAATTACTTTTTTGCAGCGAATGGGTTTGCTGTTGAAAAACAATTTTGCTGTGGCAAACTGACTAGTATTAATATTTCATTGGGCAACGAAAGTAAATGTCCCATGTGTTCAAAGAATAAAAATTGTAAAAAAGGTTGCTGCAATTCAAAATTTGTTTTTCAAAAAATTAATGATTCACAAAAAAAAAGTGAGTTACTTAAATCAAGTCAAACTAAGTTTGATATTTTAGTTTTTTTAATTTCGGAATATTTTCAAAGTACTATTGAAAATACTTCGGTTGAAAATATTATAGCCTTTACTATTCCGCCTTTACTTACACATGAGTCGGTTTTTATAGTCAACCGGTCAATTCGTATTTAATTTATTATTTTCTTTTTTGTATCGTTGACCTAATTGAATCAATGAAATCGTTTTTTGCGAATCACTATAGCTGATAGAGCAACCAATAATTCATTTATACTTATTAATTTTTGATGACACAATATAAGATTTTAGATAATAATAATTCAGTTGAAAATACAATTAAAATTAAAAGAAAAATGGGAAAAAATCAGAATGACAAACAAGGTCAGCAATCTGCCAGCGAGTCAAATCTACAATCAACAAAGACAGATACTGATTCTCTTCAGGATGGATTGAACATTAACATTCAGGATACAGCGAACGTGGAAGAAGAAACAACTTCTCAAAGAAGACCGCAATTCCGATTAAATGAAAATAATAAAAGAAGAAATTTTTAAATGTGTTTTCTAATAATGACAAAATGAAAAAAAACTATGAGTTAGAAGGAATGAGTTGTGGCGGCTGTGTGAACAACGTAAAACGGG
>JANLOW010000165.1:0-21673 GCA_031366785.1 Bacteroidota bacterium
TTCCAATACCTGCCTATTTCATTTCCGTTGCGGTACATTTTCCAATAAGTTGCTGCATTAGGTGCATCGGTTCTAAACACCTCCCCAAAATTTATACCCGGATAATTGCTTGATGTACTCATGTATTTGGTGTTTATATGCAAAGCAGCAGAGGTAATTACCCCTGAAGGAAAATTGCCAATTCCAACACCTCTTATAATATTGGCAGTACCCATAAATTCACTATTTGTTGCAGGCGTTATCTGAAACTGTGCATTTCCTTTTGTTACCAACAACATTGCTAATCCAAGCAATAGTTGTTTTATTATGTTTTGTTTTTTCATTTTATTATGAATTTAATTGTTTGATTTTATAAACTTGATTGATTTTATGTTTGATTGATTTTTTTGTAATAATTGAATGAGATAAATACCTGATGAAAACTGATGGATGTCAATTTCAATTTCATCTTTAAAATTTATTCTCTTAAATAAAATATGCCTGCCATCAACAGCATAAATATTCAGGCTTTCATATTGTTGATTTAAATTGGTAAAAATAAGTTTATCTGTTACAGGATTAGGAAAATATTTTATGGTTGTATTTTCCATTTCAGCAATACCGTTGCTGCAGATGTAAGCATTGGGATTATAATAGTTGGTGTTGATGTTTGGAAATTGTTCTTTACATAATCTGCCATTAAATGCAATTGGAAAAGTTTGGTAATTGCATGCCACACCGTAAACATCCGGATTTAAAATCACTCCAATAGAATCACTATAATACCTTGCAACTGTAATATATCCATTTTTTGCACTTCCCAAACCTTCTATTCCGTAATTTAAAAAACCACCGAATTGAGAAATAAACATAATTAAATTTTTTGAAGCGACTATTGTCGCTGAATCATTAGATGTTATATCATATTGCGAAATATGAATTCCATACCCCGGTGTAAAAGTTAGTGTGACATACAATTTTGAGTTATCAGGAGAAAATGCGCAACCGTACTCCAGCGAATCTGTAGAGAGAACAATCATATTATTTAAATCTCCTGTCAGTAAGTTAAAATCAAAAAGTTTAGAACCTTGCCATAGATTGATAAAACACAATTTTTTTCCATCAGGAGAAAAGCACATGCTTCCTGCGTTACCAATGGAGTTTTGTATTGGCAACGTATCACCCACAAAAGTTATAGTCGGCACTGAATCCACACCATTCACAGTAACCTTATGCACATAAAATTTATTTACGCTATAAGCATGAGATACTACCCAATAATCTATTCCATTGCAGTGGCGTGTTACGGCAAGTTGTTCACTGCTGGGTGAGTACAGTTGTATGTTTTTTTGCAAGATAGCTCCTGTGCCGCCATTGGCGTTTATATCAATAACGGTATAACGCAAACCATGTGTTCCAAAATTTTCCCAGCAATCAACGGTAAATAAATAATAAATGCTGTCGTTGCCGGGGTTGGGTACTATCACAGCACCGTTGCTGCTGCTTTCGCAACCCACACCAAAACCGTTTGCCATCATCACATGGTTTTTATTCCATATAGTATCGCCATCGGTATAAAATAAAAGATTGCCTGCCGTGTCGCTCATCACAGCACATGCTTCGCGTTGGCTCATGGGACTTAGCGTGTCCAATACGGGTGTTCCGCTGCTGTAATCTATGCCAATCCCTTCGCCAAAGTACCAGTGGTTGGTTCGGTTTATTTCTGAGGTTTGGGCAAAGCAAAATTTACAAAAAAGCACCAATGTAAAAGCGAATATTTTTTTCATGTTATTTTTTATTGGAGTCGGTTAATTGTTGTTTGAGCAACCTCACTTCATTTTGCAGTTGTGTTATCATGGTGAACACGGTGAGCATTTTACAGTGGATTAAAAATCGCACAACACAAATACAACTGGTATCATTATTCGGGCTAAATGGTTTAAGTTTTTCATTTTATTTAAGTCAAATTTTCATTTTTTTAAATTTCCGTTTTTATAATGTTCATTGAAAGATTTAGTATTATCAAACATATAAAAATAGATGTTTTCTTTATAAAAAGAGAAAGGAACTTTTGCAATTTGCAAACTAGCCCCGATAGTAGCGGAAACCGCTTTTCGCGGTTGTAGCGGATAGCGGGAAGAAAGTTTGTTACCTGCAATACATTATCGCTTCAAAAAAATGTTGAATTCAGGAGCAATACAGGAAGAAAAACATTTTCAATTAGTCAAATTGCTTACCTTGACGCCATGGATCTAAAACCGGAAGTCATAAAGCGCATAGAGGCGTTGGGGACAAAATATTCAGCTATGGGACAGGATCTCGTTTCCTATCTTGACGGATTGTTGTATGCTGATTTTTTGACCTATTGGGATTATGTGCATGTGGATACATTGTTATCGCTACAGAATCCCAGGACAAGTTTTCCTGATGAAGAGATTTTTATTATCTATCACCAGATTACTGAATTATATTTCAAACTTTGTCTCAACGAATTTAAGCAACTGGGCATTAACAATAAAATCGATCTGAAATTTTTTCTGAATCGAATCAATCGAATCAATAGTTATTTTGAAAATCTAGTGCGTTCATTCGAAATAATGGTTGCAGGCATGGAGCCTGAACAGTTTTTGAAATTCCGGATGAGCCTTTTACCTGCCAGCGGTTTTCAGAGTGCACAGTATCGTATGATTGAAATATGTGCAACCGATTTTATTCACCTTGTAGGAAAAGACAATCGTTCTCAATTCAATGATATGTCAAGTATTCCGGAAATGTTTGATTTTATTTATTGGAAAGCCGGAGCGACTGAACTTGCATCCGGACAAAAGACATTGACTCTGCAACAATTTGAAAAAAAATATTCAGATGCATTAATTAAACTTGCTGAAGAAAATAGGGTATCGAATTTATGGCAGTTGTATAAAAAATTACCGGAGGCTGATCAGCAGGACCAACGATTAGTGATCGCTATGAAAATGCTGGATGTAAATGTAAATGTGAATTGGCCGCTGAGTCATTTTAAATCAGCCGTTCGATATTTACAAAAAGATCCGGAAGATATTAAAGCTACAGGGGGAACGAATTGGCAAAAGTATTTACCACCCCGTTTTCAGAAACGTATTTTTTATCCGGAGTTATGGTCGAAAGATGAGATTGAGAATTGGGGTAAGAACTGGGTGTCAAAAGAGGTTTTTGGATTATAATTATTTTAGTAAAATATTTTAAAAAAGTTTAGCAAAGAAAAAAAATTAGCGTCTAACCCCTGAAGTTTTTGATCGCCATTGTTTTTTCTCATTATTCCCTGTTGGTTTTGAACGAGAGAGGTTAGGTCTTCTTTGGTGAGGTTTTTCAGTTTTCACAGGATTGTGATCAATCAATGGAAATGGATGATCGTCGATGACAGGAATTTTTTTGCCGATTAATTTTTCAATATCTCTCAGGTATTCTTTTTCTTCGGCATCGCAAAATGAAAGTGCGATTCCATTCGCACCCGCTCTGCCGGTACGACCAATACGGTGAACATAAGTTTCAGCAATGTTTGGCATTTCGAAATTAATAACAAAGCCAAGATCGTCTACGTCAATTCCGCGAGCAGCAATATCAGTAGCAACTAATACACGTGTAGTTTGAGCTTTAAAATTATTCAACGCACGTTGACGCGCATTCTGTGCTTTATTTCCATGAATGGCTTCAGCTTTTATATGACTTTTAACTAACATCTTCACTACTTTATCTGCACCATGTTTTGTCCGGGTAAATACCAATGCCGTTTTTATATTCTTGTCTTTTAAAATATTCACAAGCAAAGCATTTTTATTTCCTTTATCTACAAAATAAAGTGATTGATTAATTGTATCTGCTGTTGATGATACAGGAGTAACTTGTACTTTGGAAGGATTGTTTAGAATTGTACTTGAAAGCTTCACAATTTCCGGAGGCATTGTTGCTGAGAAAAAAAGTGATTGACGTTTATGAGGAAGTGCAGCAATTAATTTTTTTACATCATGAATAAAACCCATGTCAAGCATTCGATCCGCCTCATCCAATACAAAAATTTCTATATCTCTTAAAGAAACAAATCCCTGGTTCATCAGATCAAGTAATCGGCCTGGAGTTGCAATAAGGATGTCAATTCCTCTTTGCAAAGCAAGGGTTTGCGGATTTTGATTTACTCCTCCAAAAACAACGGTGCAGGTTAATCCGGTGTGTCGGCCATAAGCTTTAAAACTTTCTCCGATTTGTATAGCAAGTTCCCGGGTTGGAGTTACGATTAAACTTCTGATCTTTTTTTTCTTGTCGTTTGTTCTTTTTTCACTTAACAACTGAAGAATAGGAATAGCAAATGCTGCAGTTTTTCCTGTTCCGGTTTGTGCAGAGCCCAATAAATCTTTTCCTTGTAAAACAATAGGAATTGCTTCTGCCTGAATAGCGGTTGGAATAGTATATCCTTCTTCTTTTAATGATTGAAGAATAGGCTCAATAATTTTCAATGATCGAAATGCCATAATTTGATTTAAAAACGATAATAGGGTATGAAATATAGCCTACTTACCGCAGGCAGGAAAAATTCCTAATTGAAATTTTGTGCAAGATAAGGATTTTTAATTAAGAGGTTAAATCCTCCCGAAATCTCAATTATATATTTGTTCTTAGATTTTTTTAAATAAGAGTTTTGAAAAATTATATCATAAAATACTTCTATTTTATTATCTGAAAACTAAAATCCGTTTTGATTTTTTATTGGAGTCATTACCTATTACAACATTATAAATTCCATCAGTAAATTCAATCAAATCAATTGCATTGTCTCCACTATGAAGAATTTTATTCTGAACAATTTGTCCGGAAATATTATAAATAGTAACCGGAGAATTTTTAATTACATCACTTGCATTAACAAAAAGGATGTTTGAAACCGGGTTTAGATAAATAGTAAACTGACTTACTTCATTGTTAATATCGTACACTCCGAGGGATACATAATTGTAAATACCGGAGCTTCCAGAGCAACCTGAATTATCGAAAACGACAACTACATAATTCCCGTTTTGAATAGGAACATAATATGAATTTACGGCTCCTGGAATCAAATTGCCATTTAAATACCATTCAAAAAAAGAACCGGGGGATGCTACAAGTGTATCATTGTTATTTGAAATGGATGCAACAACGGGATTAATTGTAACAGGCAAAATACTTGAAGGACTATTGCCGCAGCTGTTATTTGCAGAAACAGTTATGTCGCCGGTAGTATTTCCTGCCACAACATTAATATTGTTTGTTGTAGAAGTTCCTGTCCATCCAAAAGGTAAGGTCCACGAATAAGTAGTAGCTCCGTTGACTCCAGCGACAGAATAAATTTGTGCAGAGCCATTGCATGTTGCTGCATTTCCATTGATAGTTCCCGGTTGATTAGGCGCTGCAGTACAACCACTGTTTTCTGTAAAAATTTGGGAACCGGAGTATATATAATCTCCACTGGTACTAGTAGATGAATTACAAGCTGCGCCGGTAAAATAAAATGTTACATTTCCTGTACCGGAAGCCGGAGCTGTCCAGCTGAAGTTGAATACTTTTGAATTTGGTGATGAAGCACCGCCATTTAATGTATGTGTAATATTGTGCCGAACAATACCGCTAATTGAAATATTTTTTATTGTTGTAGAAGTGGAATTTGTAATTACAAGTACACCGGCATTATCGTTCGAAGATGTTAGAGCTTCAATGTCAACGCCAAATAAACTGTTTCCTGCGCGGGCAACTGTAACACTCATCATATAAGTTTGTCCTGGCGTATATTCGAAAGTTGGCATTTCCATACATTGAAAACTAATTGATCCTCCGCCGGAATTGAGTGCATAACTATTATGACAGGTTATACAAGTTAATTCTCCCGGAGCTCCTGTCCTGCCTGCTTTACCATTTTCATTCATTTGTGAACTTGTTAAAATTGCTAATATAATAATTGGCAGTGTACTGATTAGTAATTTCTTTAACATAAATTTAATTTTTAGTAAGATGTATCTGGGTTTTAAATGGCAAAAGCCAGAATTTTTATAGAAATATTTTTTAAATGATTCATTTAATAGTTACATGCATACAAAGTAAATTTTTTTATTCATCTTGTTTTTTATTTATAATTATCTTCAATGTTCTAACAGAATTATACTTGTATTAAGTCACTATCAAAGGATGCAGAAAAAAAACGTTGACATTATATTTCCTGAAATTGCAAGGTAAGCCTTTGCAATATTTTATCTATATCATGATTTATAAATAAATGTAATAAACAATTATTTGGATAAATATGAATTTTCGTAAAAAATAAAATGATGATTATCTTCTTCATTTAGTTCCCAAAATGTTTATTTCTAAACAGAAAAAAGTATTCAGGTTTAATAAGGATTGATAAAATATTTTATTTTGATTAATAACTTTTTAAAGAAATTATCAGACATCAATCAAAATTTCGGAATCGTAAAAATAAATTAAAGGATCACTGGTAAAATAAGAAACCTGTTATTGATTATTCACTTTAAATAAAATGAAAAATCAATAACAGGTTTAAAACATGATTAAATATACTTTATATATTATTTAGTAAACGTTGGTTTGGCTCTCTGGATTTTGATATCTTTTGTATTTAGAGAAAAACCTCTCTTAATCATTAATGCATCTATTTTTGCATCACGTCCGCGGAAGGCTCTGAATCCTTCTTCAGGATCAATTGTATTTCCAACAGAAAAAATATATTTATTAAGACGCTTAGCCACTTCTTTATCATAAGGACCACCTGCTTCTGTAAATGCGCTAAATGCATCTGCAGTGATAACATCTGACCATAAGTAACTATAATATCCGGCAGAATAGCCGTCGCTCGAAAAAATATGTCCAAACTGAGGAGTGCGGTGACGCATAACTAATTCAGAAGGCATACCCAATTCTGTAAGCGTTTTTTTCTCAAATGCATCAGGATCGATTTTTTGTGAACCGGCTAAATGAAGTTTCATATCAATCAAAGCACTCGCTAAATATTCTGTTGTAGTAAATCCTGAATTAAATTTAGATGACTTTACAATCTTATCGACAAGACTTTGAGGAATCGGCTTTCCGGTTTTGTAATTTATGGCGTAATGCTGGAGAACTTCAGGAGTTGAAAACCAATGTTCGAGGAGCTGTGATGGAAATTCTACATAATCAGTAAAGACATTTGTTCCTGACAAAGTTGGATAAGTTACATTCGAAGAAAGTCCGTGTAATGCATGTCCAAATTCATGAAACAATGTTCTTGCATCATCAAGTGAAATGAGAACAGGTTCTCCGGGTTTACCCATTACAAAGTTTGCATTGTTTGAAACGATTGTAGTAATATTTTCATCAACTCTTTGCTGATTACGGTAAGCGTTCATCCAAGCACCGGAACGTTTTCCTTCTCTTGCATATGCATCAAAATACCAAAGTCCGATAAGTTGACCGGAGGTTTTATCTTTTACTTCCCAAACACGTATGTCTTGTTGATAGACAGGGACGTTTGTAGTAGGAGTAAAACTGAAATTGAATAATTCACCTGCAACCCAAAACATGCCTTCGCGTAGTTTATCTAATTGGAGGTATTCTTTTACTTCAGATTGGTCCAGATCATATTTTTCTTTTCTAACCTTCTCTGAATAATATCTGTAATCCCATGGTTCGATTTTTATTTTGGGACCTTCTTTATTTGCAAGCATTTGCATATCTGCAACTTCTTCATGTACCCGTGCTACGGCAGGAGTCCAGACCTTTTCTAATAATTCAATTGCTTTCTCAGGTGTTTTAGCCATCGTATTGTCTAAGCGTAAATGAGCATGTGTTGGAAATCCAAGAAGTTTAGCACGTTCAGCACGCAATTGTAAAATTTCCGTAATAGTTGAATTATTATCATGCTCATCGCCGTTGTCGCCGCGATTGATAAACATCTTCCACGCTTTTTCACGTAAATCTCTTCGATCAGAATAAGTAAGAAAAGGATCAATGGATGAACGGGTGTTTGTAATCACCCATGAACCAGCCAATTTCTTTTTTACTGCATTGGAAGCAGCAGCATCTTTCAATGATTGAGGTAACCCTTTGAGATCGCTTTCATCTTTCAATACGAGGAAATTATTTGTTTCATCGGCAAGTAAATTCTGGCTGAATTTTGTAAAGAGTCCAGCGAGAGATTGATTAATTTCAGACACTCTTGCTTTAGATTGTACATCAAGTTTTGAGCCTGAATGAATGAAATTTGTATAGTATACCCAAGTCAATCGTTGTTGTTCTGAAGTAAGATTTTTTTTAGTTGGTGAATTATAGATTGCTTCTATCCTTTGAAAAAGTTTTTCATTTTGTGTAATTTTATCATTAAAAGCGGCCAGTTTTGGTTCCATTTCTGTTTCTACCGACTCGAATTCCTTATTGTTCATATTTGAACTCCAAATACCATAAATAGTACGGACACGATCCAGAAGTTTTCCACTACGTTCCATTTCGGCAATGGTGTTTTCAAATGAAGGAGAAGCAGAATTGGAAGTTATTTTTTCAATTTCATTTAGATTTTCAGTCATAGCTGCCTCAAGTGCAGGAATGAAATATGAGACTTCAATTTTATCAAATGGAGGAACGCCTCCGTATTGTCCGCTCCATTCCTGAAGAAGCGGGTTTTCATTTACATTTAAAACAGGATCAGTTGTCATTGTCGTTGATTGCATTTGAATCTTTTCATTTTTATTAATTTCATTACCTGCATTAGCAGAATAATAAAAAAAGTTTGCTGTTATGAACAAATAAAGGTAGGCATACATGTTTCGCATAGGATATGTTTTTTTAAATACTTCTGCAAGATTGCATAAAGAAAATGATATATTAAAATTATTGTAATTAAATCTATGTGTTTTTATAACACAAAATTTAATTTGCTATTTAACTTCAACCCAATCACCATTATTTTTTATTAATTCAATAAGAGCATCCACGGCCAATCCGGAATCAATATTACGCTGGACTACTTCACGGCCTTTATAAAGGGTTATTTTTCCTATACCCGTTCCAACATACCCGTAATCGGCATCGGCCATTTCACCAGGGCCATTTACAATACATCCCATGATGCCAATCTTCACTCCCTTCAGGTGGGAGGTCTGAGCACGGATTTTTGCTGTAGTTTCTTGCAGATCAAAAAGTGTTCGACCGCAGCTTGGACAACTAATATATTCTGTTTTTGAAATTCGGGTGCGTGTTGCCTGAAGAATACCAAAAGCAATTCGATTCACTTTTTCCGGTAGGCAATTAGGGGCGTCAATCCAAATTCCATCGCCAAATCCATCTAATAGAAGTCCGCCGAAATCGGTAGCAGCATGAAGTGTGAGTTCTTCGGAATCGGAAATGGGATAACTTCTTTTTAATATTACGGGAGATTGAATATTCATTCGCATCAGCTCAATAAACATCCTCCTTTGCTCTGCCATTCCATGTTCATTCGAAGTCTTCATTATCAAAACACAATTCCCTTCCGATTTTTTGTCTAATTGAAAATTTTTATTAAAAATATCTTTTATCTCAATTTCAATAAATCGCATTTGCGGTTTTCCATTCGTATAAACAGTATAATTATTGAAATCAGTTATATCGATAGCATCTTTTTTATAAGCGGTCCGTAAAGTTCCGGGAATTTCAAAATCTAAACAATTATCACCAATGAATATATAATCGCAAGCCTGATCGGAAAGATTCCATTTGTCTAGCTTCTCAGAATAATTGTAACCGAAAGGAAACAGAGTAGACGGAGTTATTTTTTTTTCACGAGACAAATCTGCAATAACAACCGGAACTTTATGATCGCCGATATTTAATACAGTATTTGTTTCCCTTCTTGAATAATCCAAAGGAGTATAAGGAAGAGTATCTGAGTTTTTTCCGGAAAGCGAAACATCAAGTGGCGGAATGACAGACTGATTTTTTTCACGGTTGGTATATCGTTCAACCAATGCTTTTGCAACAGGTATTTCAAATTCGGGATCTTCAGTAAGGGATACTCGAATGGTATCGCCTAAACCATCCTCTAATAAAGTTCCAATTCCAACGGCCGACTTAATTCTACCGTCTTCGCCATCGCCTGCTTCAGTAACTCCAAGGTGAAGAGGGTAATTCATGCCCTCCTCTTGCATTTTAATAACCAGTAATCGGTAAGCTTGGACCATAACCCTCGTATTGCTGGCTTTCATAGAAAGTACGATGTTATAAAAGTTATTGTTTTCACAGATTCGTAAAAACTCCATTGCAGATTCGACCATTCCGAGAGGGGTGTCACCGTAACGGCTTAAAATACGATCGCTAAGTGAACCATGATTCGTTCCGACACGCATAGCAGTTCCATATTCTTTGCAAATTTTCACAAGAGGAGTAAATCGTTCACGAATTCGTTCTAATTCTGAAAAGTATGTTTCATCGTTGTATTCGAAGGTTTCAAATTTTTTCTTATCAGCGTAATTACCCGGATTTACTCTTACTTTTTCTACAATACGTGCTGCCATCTCAGCAGCGTTAGGTGTAAAATGAATATCGGCGACAATTGGCACTTTATAGCCACGACGGTGTAGTTCTTTTTTAATTACTTCGAGATTCTTTGCTTCGTTTATACTTGGTGCTGTTATTCGTACCAATTCACAGCCGGCATCAATCATTCGAATACTTTGTTCAACCGTTGCTTGGGTATTCATTGTATCCGTAGTCGTCATCGATTGAATTCGAATAGGATTATTTCCGCCAATGATTAAATCACCTACAGTGATTTCACGTGTAATGTATCGGCTATATGTAGTAAGGCTATTGCAATAGTTTGCAGGAAGTGTAAGTTGTTTCATCCAACTGCAAAGATAGTAACAAAGTATTAGTTGATTAGTTAATGATTAAAATCCTTAATATAATTAAAGATTGAAAAGCACCAGAGATGTAACTTCTTATTCCAATTTGTCATTAAAATAATGAAAAACTGAAAAAATAAATGTATTAATTTTTTTGAAATTTAAAAACTTTCATTGACCCGTCTGTTATTTCGATATTAAGAAGATACATTCCCGGTGACAAGTTTTCTATTGGAATATTCCGATGAATAGATGAATGATTATAAATTTCTTTGCCTAATAAGTCATAAATTCTTACTCGTTTAATCTGTATAAGATTGAGTCCGTCTATAGATAAATACTTCGAAACAGGGTTAGGAAAAAGTATAATTTCTTCTTTCGGAAATTCAGGAGACGAAGCAAGCAATGAAATGAAGAAGATATTGAATGTGACGGAATCTGAAACAATAGGAGTAATCCTGGCTGCCGGCCATACAACAACAATGTTGTCTCCTTCGTCGAAATAAACGCGAGAAAAAACAAATCCGGACCTGTGTAATATAATTGAATCACCACTTGCGATGTTTATAGAGGTTGCATAAATAAGTGTGTCAATAAACTGAATAGAACCTGATTTTATATATATAGAAATCGAGTCGGAAAATGAAAGGGTATCGTCATTTACAATAGTAACTTCAATACTATCATAAGTAGAAACTTCATAAACCGTATTGTTAGGAAGACCTGTAATCGGAATACCACTAATATGAGAAATCCTGATATGAGTTTGAGCAAAAAGAGAACTGCCACAAAATATCAGTAACAGTAAATACAATAGCTTTTTCATAACATGTTATTTGAATAAGATTCAAATTTAGAAAAACACTTGTGAATTACTAATTTATTTTTTACATTTCTTACGTATTCAAAAGAGAACTATTTCCGGAAATTAAACTTATTTCTTGATTTTTGATTCTTGACTCAAAACCCCCTCCCCATGGATATTCTCAACAGAGTAGTAGAAAGTATGAACAAGGAACAGGTTCGATACTTCAAGATTTTTCTTGCCAAAAGCCACGACCGGGAGGGAAGAATGGATGTTAGGCTTTTCGATTATATGCGTAAAAGTGGCGAGAAATATAATGAAGACAAAATAGTGAACATGCTTTATTCTGGAAAAAATAAAAATTCTTTTTATAGATTAAGGAACCGGCTATTGGGTGATTTAAATAAGAGTATGCTAATTCAACATTTCAATGATGATGAATCCATTTATCCATTGTGCCTTATTGCGCTCGAAAAATTTTATATGAGCAGGAATAATGTTAAAGTCTCTCACTACTTTTTAAAAAAAGCAGAAGAACAATTAAAAAAAGCAGAAAATTTTGAATTACTGGATATAGTTTATGGGGATTTTATCAGATTATCACACGAAATGCCATCTGTCAATCCAGAGCATTACATTAAGCTAAGGAGTGAAAATCAGGAACAGATCAGGCAATTAAGAGAAATAGATGATGTTCTGGCTGTAGTAAGTCATAAAATGAAACTCACACAAAATTTTTCTTCGGATGAAAATCCTGTGCTTTCCATATTACAGAAAACATTAAAACAACATTCGACAAATAAAGAATTACTTAAAAGCCCCAAACTTCGTTTTAGAATTTATCATGCCGTTTCTCAGATTCTTTTACAGAAGAGAAATTATGTTACTCTTGAAAAATATCTTTTGAATACATGGCGTGAGTTTAATAATGAAAAATTATTTAACAGGCACAACCATGATACAAAATTACAAATGCTTGTTTTTATTATCAACACACTTTTTAAAAATCAGAATATTAAAGATTCACTAAAGTATACGGAGAAGTTGTATTCAGGAATGGATGAATACCAACGATTGCATTACGATAAATACCTTTTTTATTATTATAATTCACTAGTAATTAATTATTCAAAAACCGACCGTGGAAAAGCAATTGAAATTTTGATCGAAATGAAATCAATCGAAAAAATTCACTCTGTTCCTTTTTATTTAATGTTTATATATCTCAATTTGGCCGTTTGTTATTTTGATAAACAAGATTTTCACCAATCGATACGGCATATGAACCGTTTATTTTTGCTAGATGGATATATAGAGGCTGACAGTTCATTAAAATTTAAGATTGTAATTGCAGAATTAATGATACGTTATGAACTTAAGGATTTCGATATTTTAGAAATTAAAATTCATCAGGTTAAAAAAGATTTTAAAGAATTTTTTTCAAGAAAATCAAATGCGCGGGAGGTATTAATGGTTAAAATAATTGATAAATTAATAGAGAAAGAATCTTTACGTTCTGAAAAATTATTACTCTCAAAAGCAAAGCAACTTATTCTTTCTCCTGAAAAAAAGGAATCTTCAGATGCGGATATAATAAATTACAGAAATTGGCTAAAAGAGAAATTGAACTATTAGTTTATTCTTGTAGCATTACTTAATTAAATGGCAGCAAATGAATATCCAAGTTCGGAAAAATATTTCAGCGTTGCCGGTAAAGCAATTCGTAATCTATTTTCTGCTTTAAGGCTATCATGAAAAACGATTATTGAACCATTTCGGGTATTTTTTTTTACATTTTCAAAACACTCCTCTCCACTTAAATTTGTATCATAATCTTTGCTTAAAACATCCCACATAATAATCCGGAATTCTTTTTTCAGATACCATGATTGTGTAAACTTAATTTTTCCATAAGGTGGTCTGAATAAATTTGATTTTATGATTTTTTTGCATTCATAGATATCATTATAATATTTCTTATTGGATGTCTTCCATCCTTTGAGATGATGCATGGTGTGATTACCGATTGTATGATTGGATTTTTCCATAAGTCGTAACAGGTCCGGGTATTTCCTTGCATTGTCGCCGATGAAGAAAAAAGTTGCTAAGGCATTATAATCTTCAAGAATGTTTAGTACCCAAGGAGTTACTTCGGGAATTGGGCCGTCGTCGAAAGTAAGAAAAATTGTTTTTTCCTTAGTTTGTATGCGCCAAGTCAGCGATGGAAAAAGTTTTTGTAACAGCAAAAGAGAATTAATAAAAATAAATACAAAAGAGTGAAAATAGAAAAGCGTGAATGATTAATACTACAATTTTCAATTTTCACTCTTCAATAAAAGCTACATTCCTGATTTTTGAGCGATATCCATGAATTGTTTTTCAGCTTTAGCAGCAAGTTCTTTTTGATTGGTTTGTTTAAGTATGCCCGACATCGCTTGAAGAATATACAATGCCTGATTCATATCTGAGTCGACCAGTTTAAAATATTTAGTTCCTTTCAGGCTAAGATAATAATTCATATTATCAACGTAGATGTCAAACATTCGTTGTGATATAGCATTGCCTTTTGCAATCAATGCATTTTTAGTACTTAGCTCCATATCATTTGATTGAAGGGAATCCATTCCATTCATAGCCCCGGCAGCACGATAATATAGTTCAGCAACCTTTGTCATAAAATAATTATAAGGAACCGTTTTATCAGGCATTACTTCAACACATTTATCCAGTACCAGAACGGCAGAGTCACGTTTACCTTCACTAATTAGTACTTCAGCTAATCGTGTAAAATTAATTCGGAAATTCGTTGTCATTCGAATATTATTTTCATCCAGATAAACATTTTCATCATTCATGTTTCCGAAAGCAAATTTATTCATAACGTTATTGAACATGATCTTTGTTTCTACACGTCCGGGAACAACATCATTTTTAGATTCTGTACGAATTGGGACTAAACGGTATGCAAGACCTTCGAGTTGAAAATAAGGTTCCAGATTTAAATAATTATCAGATCCTACTG
Organism: Bacteroidota bacterium; assembly: GCA_031366785.1. Lineage (GTDB taxonomy): Bacteria > Bacteroidota > Bacteroidia > AKYH767-A > 2013-40CM-41-45 > JADKIH01. The sequence continues at coordinate 14,684 of JANLOW010000165.1, forward strand.
TTGTTGCAAAATAGATAGGTCTTTTCCAATGATTATTTGCAATGATGTTTAAAATCATCAAATCATTTTTCATCAGATAATTTCCATTGATTGTCCATTCCATTGTTTTCACAATTTTTCCTGCATTTTCTTTAGAAACAGCTCCATTCTTTATTACTTCGGCAGAATCTATTGTGAATTTAATATTTTTAGTAGGGAAATAGTTTACTTCTTCGCCGTTATTGGTGCGAGCTTTTACCTTAGAGTCATCGCTACCCATGAAATCTACAAGCTCTTTTAATTCTACAGGTGTTTTTAATCCCCGATCATAAAAAGGAATATAATCACGCCTGCCGAGAATATATTTATCGGATGCCCAGGAAATATTTATGGGTTCAGAATTATAATATTTATGTTTAAGTTGGTCGATATACCAATCAGTATTCAAAAGGCTTAGGTTTACAACCCTTACATCCGTTCTCACATTTTCAACTTCCTGAGCATACCAAAGAGGGAATGTGTCGTTATCACCGTTGGTAAAAATGATTGCATTTTTTTCGCATGAATTTAAATAGTCAGTTGCAAAATCACGAGATGTATAACGGTGAGAACGATTGTGGTCGTTCCAACCCGCTTTTACCATCACCACTGGAACAACAAGGCAAATGAGAGTTGCCAGAGTAGCAGCACCTGTACCTGAAAGTTTTTTTCGTATTAGGTCGTAAAGTGAAAGCACACCCATACCTATCCACATAGCATAAGCATAAAACGAGCCGGCATAAGCATAATCACGTTCACGGGGTTGTTGGGGTGATCCATTCAGATAAATTACAATTGCAATTCCTGTAAAAAAGAAAAGTAAAATTACAAACCAGGAATCATGTTTGCTTCTTGAATAATGATAGATCATTCCAATAATTCCTAATATAAAAGGAAGCATATACATTTTATTTCTTGCCTTGTTTTGCAAAAGACTCTGAGGCAGTTTATCCTGCGGGCCTAATCTCATCTCATCTATAAACTTAATACCGGTAATCCAATTACCTCTTGTAATTCCACCCGGACCCTGATAATCATTTTGACGTCCTGAAAAATTCCACATAAAATAACGCCAATACATTTCACCTAATTGATAAACAAAAAGAAATTTGAGATTATCTCCGAATGTTGGTGTTCGGTCTCCTTTTATATCAGCCCATTTTTTGTATTCTGCAATGTGATTTTGATTATTACTCCACATCCGTGGCAATAAAGTGCATTTATCGGGTTCATAAACCGGTTCAATTTTTTTTCCTGCTTCAACATATTTTTCAGCTCCTTTAATTCTGGCATAGTTCATCGCCCCTTCTTTCTGGTCAATAACTTTTGCATTGTAATTTTGTCCGTAAACTAATGGCCGCTCTCCGTATTGTTCACGTTTCAAATAGGAGATGAAGTTGAAAATGTTTTCAGGATTGTTTTCATCGAGTGGGGGATTGGCATTTGAACGGATAACTATTTGTGCAAATGATGAATATCCAATCAGAATAAAGATTACGCAAAGTACAGCTGTATTTCCAAGAGGCATGTTTTTCTTTTTGGTATAAAAGAGGCCCCATATTAAAGCGAAAATTATCAATAATCCATAGATAATAATGCCTGTTCCAAATGGCATTCCTAAAGAATTGACAAAGAAAAGATCAAAAGTTCCTGCAAGAGATAGCATTTCCTGAATGATGCCGTATTGAATTAAAGCAAGTATAAGAATACTAATTACAGAAGTATATATAATTCCTTTGGTGCTGACTTTATGTTTTCTGAAATAGTAAACGAAAGCAATTGCAGGAATCGTTAATAGGTTTAATAAATGGACACCAATGCTAAGTCCCATTAAGTAGGCAATTAAAATAAGCCAACGCAAATTATGTGGCTCGTCAGCAGCATTTTCCCATTTAAAAATTGCCCAGACGACAATTGCAGTAAAGAAAGAAGAACTGGCGTAAACCTCGCCTTCAACAGCAGAAAACCAGAATGAGTCGGAGAAATTATATGCAAGCGCTCCGACTATACCTGCGCCCATAACAGCAATAATTTTTTCTAGAGTAACTACCTCTTTTGCGATAACAATCTTTTTAGCCATTGCAGTAATTGTCCAGAAAAGAAAGAGAATCGTGAAAGCACTCATCAATGCAGACATGGCATTAACAAGTATTGGATACATTGTTACATCACTTCCACCAAATAAAATAAAAACCCGGGCTAGCATCAAAAAAAGAGGTGCTCCCGGGGGATGACCTACTTCAAGTTTATTGGCTGTTGCAATGAATTCTCCGCAATCCCAAAAGCTGCCGGTAGGTTCGATGGTTGAAAGAAAGGTGAAACAGGCAATCAGGAATACTGACCAGCCTGTTATGTTATTTATCCGTTGATAATTCATAATTAAACAAAAATTTGAGTGGATGCGAAGGTATAAAATAATTGAAATTAGTTATGAAAATGAAGATCTCTCCATGAAAAAGTTTATAATCTATTAAAAGGGTGTTTTGCCCTGTTTTCGAATTAAAGTTGTTCAAATCTATTTACATTTCATTCAATGTAAGAATTTAACAACTTAACAAAAAAATCACATTTGCCACCGATTATATTGCGTTAATAAATAACGTAAATCGATGATAAAGAGAAAAACGTTTTTACATTTAGTAAAAGGATCATTATTGATATGGGTTAGCTTTATGGCAACCGCAGCAAAGGGAGTTACAGTATCAGCTAATTCTGTAGGCACCCTTCCCGGAGTACTTTTTGAAAGTTCTGCACTCGATTTTACAGGTGGGTCAAGTTTTTGGTCATTGGATGATTCAGGAAGGCCGGAAATTTTTAAGATTACCGGTGATGGATCATTAACAAAAACGATAACAATTACAAATGCTCAAAATCGTAATTGGGAAGATATGACACACGATGCTGCGCGTAATTATATGTTTATCGGCGATTTCGGAAATAATAATAATGACCGTACAAATTTGCGTATATACAGGATACCTTATCCTTCATTAATATCAGGAACAACTACAACGGCCGATGAAATTGATTTCACCTATCCTGATCAAAAGTCAATCCCTTCCAGATGGTTAAATTTCGATGCTGAATCCTTCTTTCATTTTCAGAACAAGCTCTTCATTTTTTCAAAAGCGGATGGAAATGCTGTTGGATATACTAAAATGTATTCAATTCCGGATTCTCCGGGAAATTATATCGCTACTTTGGTAGATAGTTTTTATACAAACGACAGAACCACTTCTGCAGATATAAGTCCGGATGGAAAATCAGTAATTCTTATTTCAAATACACACATTCATATCTTCGAAAATTTTTCCGGCACAAATTTTTTTGGAGGTGAACATACACAACTTAATATTTCCGGTCAGTGGACACAAAAGGAAGGTGTTACTTTTACCTCGAACAATGAAATATTCCTTACGGATGAAAACAATGGATCAGGAAACCATCTTTATTACATTGATTTGATTTCATGGATACCGGCTTCATCAGCATCACCGAATTTAATAGAAAAAATTAATGATGTTGTTGCTTCTGTATATCCCATTCCTGCCAACCGCTACTTAAATGTTTTACTTAAAAATGCGAATGAAGAAAAATTTACTTTTTCTCTTTTTGACATAACCGGAAAAAATGTTTATGAAGCCCAAATTGAAAATAATTTTATCCCTTTTATTATTCGCACGGAAGATTTTACCCCCGGAATTTATTTTTATAAAATATTTTCTGAATCAAAAGAAATACAAACTTCGAGAATCGTTATCAGCCACTGACTTTTAATAAAACGATTATGATTAATTTTTGATAGAAGTGAGAAGTCGATATGGTATTATAAATTAATTGATGTTTAATAGGCATTGCTTGTTTTCTTATCGGTCATTTTTAGCAACTTTTTTAAAAACCATACCGAATATCCAAAAAATAATTATTCTAAATTTCCATTAGCCAACAAACAACAACAATTATTACCTTTGCGCCACAATTTCAAAATAAATGAATTCACACGAGCGGGCTCATCAGGACGAGGCGAATAATGTAACTTATCAGCGTTGTCAATTTGCGTATGAATTCGCAAAACCATTTATTTCAGGAAAAAAAGTTCTTGATGTCGGCTGCGGTCTAGCCTATGGCACTGTACTCATGGCTGAATTTGCATTAAACTTAACGGGCATTGACTACGATCAGCACACAATTGATGAGAACAATAATAGATACAATTCAATTTCTACATTGTATTTTAAACAAGCAGTTTTACCTCCATTGCCCTTTGATGACCAGAGTTTTGAAGTAATAACTGCCTTTCAATTTATTGAACATATTAAGCCTCGTAAAGAATTTATAAAAGAATGTTTACGTGTTTTAAAACCCGAAGGAGTATTGTTAATAACGACACCAAATAGTAAAAAGTCATTAGCCCGAAATCCTTTTCATGAACACGAATATACTTTTGAGGAGATGAAAAAAGAAGTTGAGACATTCACAGGTAATTTCGAATTAAAGGGACTTAATGGCAATGAAAAAGTGAATAAGTATTATACTGAGAACGGGAAATTTGTTAGAATGATACTTCGTTTCGACGTGTTAAAAATGCATCGTTGGTTGCCATCTGCCTGGTTATCGAAGCCTTATAACTGGATTACGAGTATTATGAGGAATCAGCTAAAAAATAAAGTAGATCAGACCACCCAAATAAATACTTCGGATTTCTTACTTCAAAATCAGAACCTTGACGATTGCTGGGACATCTACTTGATTGCCAGAAAAAATTAGGCGATAATCCAATTGGCTTATTAGCTAATTAATGTTATTTTTGCCGTCCCAAAATTGACCTATGGTGTAACTGGCAACACGTCTGGTTTTGGTCCAGAAGAGTCTAGGTTCGAGCCCTAGTAGGTCAACAACAAAACAAAGTAAAAATAGACATCGATAACCTAAAGCCCCTATAATCAGGGGCTTTTGTTGTTTTTATCCTTTCCTTGTTTCTTTCATTTTATGGATATTTTTGCTACTTTGTGATACTATTTTGGTCGTGTTATCGATCAAGGTATCACAAATGAAGGTAAAGTTCACACCTATATATAATAGAAAGAAAAAGCTCAACGATCAAGGGAAAGCACCGATTGAAATTCGGGTTTACCAGAATCGGAAACGTAAATTTTTTTCAACGGGAATTTTTATTGAGCCTGCTCAATGGGATGATAAGCGCGATGAGATAAATAAAAAGCATTCCGGTGCGGAAATGTTAAACATTCAAATACAGACTATCTTAAACGATTATGAGAAAATACAAACTCAGCAACTGGTAAAAGGGAAAACGGTTTCAATAAATTCAATAACCAATCAGAAAAGCAGAAACCCAAATGATTCGTTTATAAATTTTGTAGAAAGCGAAATAGAAACAAATCAGACCATTTCTCTTAAAACTAAGGTGAGCCATCGGAATGTGCTAAACAAGTTAAAGGAATTTAAAAAAGGAGATGTAAAGTTTGCTGACATCGATTATAGTTTTGTTCACGATTACCTGAAATATTTAAGATTAAATAAACTGGCAGATAACACAGTCCACAAACAACACAAGACATTAAAACAATACATCGAACTTGCCATTAAGAAAGAATATTTCGATGGCAAAAATCCATGCAAAGATTTTAAAGTTAAAATCAATCAGAAAAAACGAGAGGTTTTAACTTTAGAAGAAGTAGGCATGATTGAAAAAGTTGATCTGAGTAATTATGAAGAAAAAATAAATCTGGTTAGGGACATGTTCTTGTTTGCATGTTATACAGGCCTCCGGATTTCAGACGTTACGAACCTGCAAAGGGATTTTGTAAAAAAAGATAAAGGGTATTCGCTCGATTTTATGACAGTGAAAGTTAATAAACGTGCGGAACTGCCGCTTCATAGTTTATTTAAAAGTAAGGATAGCCAGTTATCCAAGCCTGAAATAATTCTTGAGAAGTATTACAACAAGGAGAATAAATTTATTTTTCCAAAAATATCAGAACCATACATAAACAGACACCTCAAATTAATTACATCATTAACCGATATAGAAATCAAAGTAACATTTCATATTGCCCGACATACATTCGGAACTTATATGGCATCAAAAATTCCATTGCCACAATTAATGTATTTAATGCAGCATTCGGATATTAAAACAACTATGCTTTACGTAAATACAAATCAGGAATTAGTTAAACAGGGATTGTTAAAGGTTGATTGGGAGTAATTGCTATGAAACTAAAGGAAAAACAACATATAATAAATAGGGGAGATTTCTGTACTCTGGAAGTTAAAAATATTTATCAGGAACAAATTGTTTCTGTTTATACGGCTCATGTCATAGAGCTCGTTGAAAAAAATAATACAAGTGAAAATTTAGGTACTAAAAAATCAAAGATAAATTTTGGAGAGGAAATTTTATTATTTAAATTTAAATATTATCCATTATTTGAATTATCTGCTCGGGAGAACCTTCTTAAAATTTATCAATCGACTCCCCAATTTATGAGTCTTTTAGAATTGATTGAGTTTAGATATTTTTCTTTATATAAAAATTGTGTAAATTTTTATGTAGAGAAATTATCTACCGCGACGGATAGAGAGGAATTTTTAAAAAAAGAAATAGAAATTTTTAAAAGACACGACGCACAAAAGCATTCATATTTTTTATTCCATTTAATTAATGAATCACCCATTCAAAATCCAAATGTCTTAATTAATCTTAAACAGTTACTGCATTATAAAGAAGGGAATAATATTGAAGACATTAATTTATTGTTAGATGAAAAAAGTATTTCAATTGAGTCAAAGGAGCGAATTAAATTGGTAAGAGAACTTTTTTCTTCAATTGAGAATATAGTATACAATAGATTTTTGGAATTTTTAGAAGGTGAAAAGAATAAAATTTATAATCCGTTAAGTGAAGAGGTGAATTCTGTTATAGAGAAATCAAGAATTGAAAAGGCAACT
>JANLOW010000167.1:0-5098 GCA_031366785.1 Bacteroidota bacterium
TTGCGCATCTTCGCGCTCGTTGCGTTTTATTTAGCCAACGTCTGATTTTTAACGCAACGGGCGCGAAGATGCGCAACGTTTCGCAACGATTAATTGTTTACTATTTTGGGTTAATTGGTCTTGAAAAATGTTCTGAACAGTAGTGATTGCAAATTCAGTATAACCTTGGGTAATAAAATTAAACATTAAAATCAATTTTCAATCTCATTTATAGTTTTTTGACTAATAAAAAAGCCGGTATCTAAAATCCTAAACCTGTATGGCAATAATGCATCTTTACCTGCATAATCAACACCAATTCTGGGACTAGAAATAATTTTATGTGACGGAATTTTTAATCCTTTATCTTCAATCCAAATTTCTTTGCCGAGTAGGCTTTTTCCTGAATGACTATAATGAATTCCCATTGCCTGCGAAACAGTTCCGGGTCCTATGCAGAGTTTTTCTTTTGGAGATTTAATATTTACCCGACGCTTTTGCATTTCTTTGAAATTTACTACCGGATAAATAGCTCGTATAAGAACAGCATGAGGAATGTTTTCTTTATTCGTTACAACATTGAAGAGAGAATGAATTCCATAACATAAATAAACATATGCTGTTCCTCCGGCTCTGTACATTATTTCTGTTCGTGCAGTCCGGCGCCCACCAAAAGCATGCGATGCCCGATCAATTTCACCATTATATGCCTCTGTTTCCGTAATAATTCCGGCAGTAGTTTTGTCATCAACAAAACTATAAACAATTTTACCTAAAAGTTCTCGAGCAATTTTTACAACATCATTACGTAAGTAAAAATCCAAAGAGAGTTTCATAATGTTTAGCGATAACAAATTTTAAAGACTAATAATTTTGGGTCTTCAGAGTTCAACTTAAAGTCTGCAACTTTTATACAAATTTAAAATAAATAAATAATTCAACTTTTGAATTTATTTTGAGACAGATTCTTTAAACTCACAAGTTCCGCCAGCTGGCGGATGACAAGTCGTATTTAGTTGGGGTGTGCAGTCCACTTGCCGCCAAACAAAAATTGCTAGAAGAAACTAATTTTTATTGGCGGCAAGTGGACTGCACATAAATACTCTGCATGAATGTCATCCAGAAGGGAACTTGTGGGTTTAATGAATATGTCCTCGCTTTGATAGTTCTATCGATTCTTTAAACTCACAAGTTCCGCCAGCTGGCGGATGACAAGTCGTATTTATTTGGGGTGTGCAGTCCACTTGCCGCCAAACAAAAGTTGCTAGAAGAAACAAATTTTTATTGGCGGCAAGTGGACTGCACATAAAAATACTTCATAGACGTTATACAGCAGGGACCTTGTGAATTTGAAGGGTCGAAAGAAAGCTGTAATAAATTAAAACAGTTTTTATTCAATTTTCAATAATATCACTCTTCTGTCCACACAAGCTTATTACCATCAATATATCTTATCTGCTCATTATCGATAAGCCATTCAATTACGCGCAGCGATTTTTTTTCGTTTGAAGGATTCATCTGTTCGATCAGTTCATTCAAGTCTATAGAATTTTTCATTAAAAGTGATTTAACTTCATTATGAATGAGATCAAATTCAAGATCGCTAAGATCTGCTTTGTTTCGTTCGAGGCAATAATCACATTCGCCGCAGCGGAGCGTATCGGTTTCTCCAAAATATGCGACGAGCATCTGACTTCGGCAACGATGGTGGGATTCTGCATAATATAAATATGACTTTGCACGTTCAGCAAATCTCTTTTTTCTATCGGCAAGATTTTCTCTGTCAATGTAAAAATTTGCCATATCCAATCTTTCTTCCAGAAAAGTTAATTGTGGTTTGTCGTTGGCCGGTAAATAAGATAAAATTTTTAATCTATCCAGCATATTTAATTGGCGATTAACTTCTTCTCTTGCCATCACAGCACGGCGGGCAAGTTCATCTTCGTTTATTGATACATAATCATTAAATATCCCTTCATACGAGCGAAGTATTACTTTAATAAAATGATCGAAAGATGGATTCTTTACCTGGAATTCATAAAGTTCATTGGCGCGAAATAAAAAATGCAGACGCGATTGCAGTCCAACAGCTTCATTAGTGGAAATCATTCCCTGAAGTTCCAATATTTTTATACAATTGTAAGTTTCTGAAACCGGTAAATTATACATGTTGCAAAGTTCACTGAGGTCAAAGTTGAAACTTACTCCTTTGCCGGAACCAACGGGAAGCTTTAAATAATTTCCGATTGCCTGATACGTATTTTTTATTTTTTTCAAATCCGGAAAATTATTTTCCATCCGGTGTTCTAAATCGGCTCTGTCTGTCTGACTATAAAGCAGTATGGCATACGATTTTTCTTCGTCTCTTCCGGCGCGACCTGCTTCCTGGTAATAGGCTTCAATACTTTCAGGAGAATCGAAATGCACAACGAAACGGACATTACTTTTATCTATTCCCATGCCGAAAGCATTTGTTGCAACAACAACTCTTGTTTTCTCTTTCATCCAGTTTTCCTGAACTTTATTTCTTACTGCTGATGATAATCCTGCATGATAAAACTCTGCTTTAATCTTATTTCGAATTAAAAAATTTGCTATGTCCTGCGCTTTTTTTCTGGTACGGGCATAAACGATTCCTGTTCCTTTAATATTAATTATAACTTTTAAAAGCCTTTTCAGTTTATCTTCTTCATAAAGGACTACATAAGAAAGATTTTTTCTTTGAAAACTTTTTCTGAATACAAGCTTTGATTTGAAATTTAATTTTTCCTGAATATCATTTTCAACTGTTTTAGTTGCAGTGGCGGTTAATGCTAATACAGGTACCTTGGGAAGAAGTTGTCGTATATCGGCAATCTTCAGGTAAGCAGGACGAAAATCATAACCCCATTGTGAAATACAATGTGCTTCATCAATAGCCAGTAAATTGACTTTCATATTCCGAAGTCTTTCCGTAAAAAGTTCGGACGATAAACGCTCCGGTGAAACATATAGAAATTTCACTTTTCCAAATGCACAATTGTCGAGTGCTATGTCAATTTCATTTCGGCTCATTCCTGAAATAACGGCAACGGCAGAAATATTTTTCTTTTGAAGATTTTCTACCTGATCTTTCATAAGAGCGATCAGAGGAGAGATGACAATACAAATTCCATCCTGTGCCATTGCCGGAACCTGAAAGCAAATAGATTTCCCGCCACCGGTTGGCAGGAGGGCAAGGGTATCATTTCCATTGAGAACAGACAAAATTATTTCCTGCTGCAAGGAGCGGAAGGTGCTGTAACCCCAATGTTTGGTTAAAATCTGATGAATTATTTGCTCATTCATACGCCGCCAAAGTAGTAATTTGAAGGCGTTTTAGAAACCGCAAAAATTAGTACTTTGTAATTCAATATTCTACTTCATTCTAATCTTTAAAAACGACAGAGCAACTTTATGAGCATTATCCGCCGATACTTTATCATAATTCGGATTGCTCGGATTGGCAAAAGCATGATCTGTTTTGTATGATTTAATGGTTAGTTTTTTATCCGCAGCTAACATGTTTTTCTTAAAAGTAGCCACAACTTCAGGCGAAATCCATTTGTCATTCGAAGCAAATATTCCAAGAACATCTGTGTTTAGTTTTTTTAATTTTTTAATATCCTCTTCGGGCATTCCATAATACATGACACAAGCAATGGCTTGCTTACCGGCCATTAGACTAGCCTGCATGGACCAACCGCCTCCAAAGCACCAGCCTATGGTTCCAATCTTTGTTTTTTTACCGGTATGTTTAAAAGCACCATTGATAATTGCACGGGCTCTTTCATCTTTTAATGCTTGCATAGTTTCCTGGGCCACTTCCGGAGTTTCAGCAACTTTTCCATCGTATAAATCGATCGCTATAATATTCACGTTTGGTAATTCATCGGAAAGTTTTTCAACTTCACGTTTTATATAATCGTTAAGTCCCCACCATTCATGAAAAACAAAAAGCCAGATGTTGGAAGCTTTAGCAGATTTTACTTCAAAAGCATTTCCTTTCATTCCATCTGCACAATCATAAGTAATCATCGTACCTTTTTCTTCAACAAAATGAAAAGGAAGAGGTGCTGCATGGGCAGCAGCAAACACCTCTGTTGAAGCAAGAGTGTTAAATTGTTCAGTAGTGCTTTGTGTGCAGCAACTCATTTTTTGTGCATTCGTAAAAGCAGGAAAGAGCAGGAGTAGGAGAATTTTTTTCATAACATTTTCGTTTATGAAAACAAATGTAAAGGTAATTCGCTTATAAAGGCATAACTATTAAAAATAGGATTTATAAAACTAATCCTTTCTTTCAAAGTCAGACTTCAACCACTGCTTTTACATTCTTGAAAACAAATTCATTCCTTTTATCTACATCAAGTTCTATATGGTCATTCTTATTAACTTTTCCGGCAAGGATTTGTTTGGATAGCTCATTAAGAACTTTTTTCTGAATTACACGCTTCAAAGGTCTTGCACCGAATTGAGGATCAAATCCTAATTGAGAAAGCCATTCAATTGCATTTTCAGTAGCGGTAATTTTAATTTCATTTTGTTGAAGTAGTTTTTGAAGACCTGAAAATTGAATTCGTACAATTTCTTTTACTTCATCGCGTGTCAAAGGCTGAAACATAATAATTTCATCAATTCTGTTTAGAAATTCAGGACGAATTGTTTTCTTCAGTAATTCAAATACTTTATTTTTTGTTGAAGACAAGATAATTTCTTTATTAAGTTCAGTCATGCTTTCAAAACTTTCCTGAATAATATGAGAGCCAATATTGGAAGTCATTATGATGATTGAATTTTTAAAATCAGCCGTTCGTCCTTTGTTATCTGTAAGTCTGCCATCATCTAAAACCTGAAGAAGAATATTGAAAACATCCGGATGAGCTTTTTCTATTTCATCTAAAAGCACTACGGAATAAGGTCTTCTTCGAACGCTTTCTGTAAGCTGACCACCTTCCTCATAACCAACATATCCCGGAGGAGCTCCGACAAGTCTAGAAACAGCATGTCGTTCCTGATATTCACTCATGTCTATCCGTGTCATTGCATTTTCATCGTTGAATAAAAATTCAGCGAGTGCTTTGGCTAATTCCGTTTTACCTAC
>JANLOW010000192.1:0-5078 GCA_031366785.1 Bacteroidota bacterium
AATTATAATTGTCCGGGCCAACTCGTTATTTCAGGTTCAATCAAGGGCATCAATGTTGCCTGTGAGAAAATGAAAGCAGCAGGAGCGAAGCGTGCATTGATACTTCCTGTCGGAGGAGCATTTCATTCTCCATTGATGAAACCGGCACGGGAAGAATTAGCAGGAGCAATTGCAGCGACTCATTTCTCGAAACCTGTTTGCCCGGTTTATCAGAATGTGGATGCCCGTCCGGTAATGAATCCTCAAATGATCAGAGATAATCTGGTCGCACAATTAACTTCACCGGTGCGCTGGACGCAGACGATACAGAATATGATTAGTGATGGTGCTACAAACTTTATTGAAGTCGGCCCGGGAAAAGTATTGCAAGGGTTGGTGAAAAAGATTAATAAGGATATGGAAGCAGTTTCTGCGTATTCAAAATAGTTTTATCGAATATTTATTAATTGGATTACTCGATAGAATTGGAATAAAATCTGGAAAACGCCTGAATAATCTCTTAAAACCCGAGAGTGTTGCTAAATATTCAATTTATTTTCTACATTAGCATATACTAAATGAAAAAACATCTTAACATATTTATCGCTTGGCTGATGCTTGCTGTGCTACTTTACAACCTTGGCTTTACAGTATTAGTTTTTGAATTATCTATTAAGCAAAATAGAAATTCAATTCAGAAATTTCTTTCAAAAACAGAAGTAAATCAGTTAAAGATTATAAAAGTTGCAAATGATTCATTAATTGTCAGAATGGAAAATCAGGAAATAATTTTTCAAGGCAAAAAGTATGATGTAAAAAAAGAGAAAAAAATAAACGGTATCACCTATTTTTATTGCATTCATGATGCTGCTGAAGAGAAATTGGAAATAGCATTACAGAAAACATCAAAAATTAATTCGACCACACCATTCAGATTTCAAAACGGGCAGGTATTTGATTCAGCTAAACATTTAATAAAAGAGTATTTCAATAAAAAATTGACTTTTGAAAACATAAAATCATCTGAATGTTCCTTTTTTTTTATTTATAATGATTTTTTTTTCTCTCATATTTATTTAACTGTAATTACTCCTCCACCTAAGGATTTATTTTCCTCATAGAAACCTACGTAAAGCAGTTTCTTTTTTTTGATTCACTACTATGATCAATCAGGAAAATTATTTGCAGCAAACAAAATAATGTGCTGTGGTGGTTATTCATTGAGGGAAATTAATCCTTATAATTTATTTCAAAAAGTTATTTGACTAATTTATTAATATCCGATTTTAAAAAAATCCTGTAATGGAAAAAAAAATACTTATTTTATTTTTAGTAATGTGTTTTGCGACATCATCCTTCGCGCAAAATTTGTTGAAAGGAAAGGTTGTGGACAAATCAACAGGTAAGCCGCTGGAAGGAGTCAATGTTTTTATTCCCGAATATAATAAATCAAAAGCCAGCAATGGCAATGGAGAATTCTCTTTTGAAGGTATTGGTATTGGAATTATAAAAATTCAGTTTACAATTGTGGGCTACAAAACAGTCGTTCAGACAAAAAATCTGTCTGACAATTCCGAAGTCTCTATCAGCATGGAACCTTCGTCCACGGAACTGGAAGAAGTGTTGATTACTTCCAATTCATCCGAACTCCCCGACAAAATTCCATTTTCTGCTAATAGCATTTCACAATCGGAAAACCGGAAATATAATTCTCCATCGTTAATGGGCAACCTGAGTTACCAGCCGGGCATTGACCGTATAACTATTGGAAATGGTATTGGCAAACCTGTTATTCGTGGACTTTCATTTAACCAGATAATGTTGTATGGCCAGGGTACACGAATTGAAAACCAGCAATGGGACGATCATCACGATCTTGGATTAACGGATATCGGTGTCGATAATGTAGAACTCGTTCGCGGTCCAGCGGCTTTAATTTATGGCTCTGATGCCATGGGAGGCGCATTAATTTTTGTTGACGAAAAACCGGCACCCGTTGGAACAAAAGTCGGTGATGCAAATTTCGGTTTTAGCTCGAACACATTAGGTATAAATGCCGATGCAGGAGTAAAAAGTACAAATCAAAATGGTATGTTTTACGGTGTTCGCATCGGCGGACAATCACATACGAGTTATATTCAGGGCGATAGCAATGAAGAAAATAATGTTACTGGCGAGAAGGAAGATTTTGCACCGAACAGTAAATTTCAGAACATAAACGGTAAAGCAAATATCGGCATCAGTAAAAAATGGGGCGTGAGTAAATTGTCGTATAGTTACCTAAATCAGATGATTGGAATTATTGAAGATGAATCTGCCAACAAAGGAACTACCGGAAACGATGAAGCAGAGCAACGCGATCGTGAAATGGAAGCACCCTATCAGGATGTAAGCATGCATGTTGTTTCTCTTGAAAATACTTTTCTCTCTGGGAAATCGAAACTTAACGTAAATGTTGCTTACCAGTTAAATGACAGGAAAGAATATGAGCCACTTCCTGAAAAACAAAAAGAACTCGCCATCGGTTTAAAATTAAATACAACGACATACGATATTAAATGCACCAGCAATCCGGAAAAATCACTCGGATATACAATTGGTTCGCAGGGAACATTTTTAAAAAATACAAACAACGGAAAGGAAGCGATCGTTCCAAATGCTCTTGTAAATGATATTGCAAGTTATGGTTTGATCCGCTACGATCATGAAAAATTAAATCTTCTTGGCGGAGTCCGTTTTGATACACGGCACATTGAAGCCGAAAGTTATGAGAAGGCAGGACAAATTGAAGAAGACACATTCATCCTGAAAAATTCCGGCGACACGATTGATAAACCGGAAACAGATTTTGAAAAAGATTATACACCGGTTTCTTTTTCGATTGGTGCTGCTTATCATATGAGTGAAAAACTTACGATGAAACTGAATGCAGCAACCGGTTTCAGCGCGCCTAATTATGCACAGCTTGGAACATTTGGAAAACACGAAGGCACTTATCGTTTTGAACGCGGTGATTTAAACCTGAACGTTGAGCAGAATGTTGAAGGTGATATCGGTTTTATTTGGGAAAATGAATTTTTAACATTTAATCTCGGTGCCTATTCGAACACGATAAAAGATTACATCTACATTCATAATACAGGAGACACCTTGATACGGATTACTCCTGATGGAACAGACACATTGCCCATCTATGATTATAAACAAGGCGATGCTACTATTTCAGGTGGTGAAATTGGTTTTGATATTCATCCTAAATCAGCTTCATGGATTGACATTAAAATTACCGATGCAATAATCAGGGGCAAATTGGATGAAGGCGGTAACCTTCCGTATATACCAGCAAATAAATTGATCGGAGAAATTAAACTTAGCAGGGATAAAATGTGGAAATTCAATGACACATATTTATCATTCATAGTGAGTAATTTCGCAAAACAAAATAATATTGCTCAATATGAATTGTCAACAGATGGTTATACCTTACTGGATGTACATGCAGGGGGAGGATTTAAGTTGGGTCAGCAAAAAGTAAGGCTAGATATTTTTTGTACAAATCTGCTGAACACCGGTTATTACAATCAGCTTTCACTTGTTAAATATATTAATATACGAGACATGGGTAGAAACATTGGTTTGCAATTGCATATTCCATTTGGGTTGTAAAAAATAATAATATGTGATTTTTTATCATCTGTAATTTTAAAGGCAGGCTCTTTTGGCCAGCCTTTTTTACTTAAATCCCTTTATGAATTAAAATATGGACTAACTAATCGACAAGAATTTTTGCGATCTTTCGCATCAAAGATTAAATCCATGCCAATCCTCAACTCCATATTTAGCTGGCTTATGAAAAAGCGGATCCATCAGATCGAGCTTTTCATAAAATATCCGATGGAAGTTCAACAGGATTGGTTTTTCCGACTTATTGAATCTGCCAAAAATACTGAATGGGGGATTCGATATGATTTTAAATCGATACAGTCGATCGAGGAATTCAAATTAAGGGTACCTATTCAGAATTATGAATCATTGAAGCCCGACATTGAGAGGCTTATGAATGGTGAGCAAAACATCTTGTGGCCATCAGACATTAAGTGGTTTGCAAAATCTTCAGGAACCACGGCCGGGAAGAGTAAATTTATTCCTGTCAGCTCTGAAGCAATGGAAGAGTGTCACTTTAAAGGAGGAAAAGATCTGATTTCTATTTACTGTAATAATAATCCGGAGACTAAAATATTTTCAGGAAAAAGTTTGACTTTGGGAGGCAGTCATCATTTGAATATTAATAATAACGATTCAATTTATGGAGATATATCGGCAATCTTAATGCAGAATCTTCCATTTTGGGCACAAATGATTCGAACGCCTGAATTATCAATTGCATTGATGGAGAATTGGGAGGAGAAAATTGAAAAAATGGCGTCAACAACACTCCTTGAAAATGTGACAACCATCAGTGGAGTTCCAACATGGACGCTTGTTTTGACGAAACGAATTTTAGAAATGACAGGCAAAGAAAACTTGCTGGAAGTTTGGCCAAATCTTGAACTGTTTATTCATGGTGCCGTTAGTTTTGTTCCTTATAAATTACAATTCAATAAACTCATTCCTTCTTCGTCATTTAATTATATTGAAACTTACAATGCATCAGAAGGTTTTTTTGGAATTCAGGATAGATTGAATTCAAGTGAAATGTTATTAATGCTTGATTATGGAGTATTCTATGAATTCATGCCATTGGAAGAATATGGTAAAAAGGAACCGCAAACAATTTCACTCGATTCTGTTGAGCTGAATAAAAATTATGCACTGGTAATATCAACAAATGCCGGACTTTGGCGTTATGTTATAGGGGATACAATTAAATTCACATCCAGAAATCCTTATCGGATAAAAATCAGCGGAAGAACAAAACTTTTTGTTAATGCCTTTGGTGAAGAGATTATAATAGAAAATGCAGATCAGGCAATATGTATTGCCTGTGAAAAAACGGGAGCCTTGGTAAAGGACTATACAATGGCGCCAATATATTTTAGCGACAATCAAAACGGAGCCCATGAATGGTTGATAGAATTTGAAAAACCTCCGTCAAACAG
>JANLOW010000252.1:0-7356 GCA_031366785.1 Bacteroidota bacterium
TTAATCCTCCACATGATATCTTTTTTAACCTGCATTGATATTACTTGTAAATTATTTAGTGATTTTTTCGGTGATAAATATTTTACTCGGTGGTTCTGTTGATTCCTTAATTTGTTCTGGCTCTAAAGATTTCGCTATTTGAGTTTGATTGCTTTGATACATAAGCTTAGACATGATAGAAATATATTGTGCGCGATTTTCTTTTAAATCAGTTTTAGTTTTATCAATTTCACGAATGATATGTTCAGCATAATAACTGTTTCCAATATAACAGATGATTAATAGTGTGACGAATAAAATAAAAGGCATAGAATGAACAATTTGATTCCTGTTAAAAAAACCGAACATATTCATAAAACGAATTAAATTTTTTGAAGCTTTCGGTCGAGGAGTTTTCTTTGGAGCGTTTTCCTCTTTCTTTTCTTCAACTATTACCTTTTCTTTTAATTTGTTATCAGACATGATCAGTTTCTTTGAGCTATTCTTAATTTTGCGCTTCTTGCTCTTGGATTTCTTTTTGTTTCTTCTTCTGTGGCCTCAATAGGTTTTTTATTTACTGCAGAAAACGGGCTATCATTAGCATTTCCAAAAAGATCTTTTTCAATTTCACCTTCAAATTTTCCTTTTGAAATAATATTTTTAACCAAACGGTCTTCCAGTGAATGATAAGATATAACAACAAGTCTTCCTTTTGAAGAAAGAACCTGAGCTGATTGCGCCAGCATACTTTTTAAAGATTCCAGCTCGTCGTTAACTTCAATTCGAAGAGCCTGGAAGACTTTTGCATAATATTGGTTTTCATTTTGTTTATCGACACATTCGTTTATGGCTTCGCGAAATTCATTGATGTCCTTTATTTTTTTTTCTTTCCTTGATGATGTTATTTTCCGGGCAAGTGTTTTTGCATTAAATACTTCCCCGTATCTGGAAAATATTTGCACTAATTCATTTTCAGAATAAGTATTTACAACATCTGCCGCAGTTAAAAGAGATTCCCTATTCATTCTCATATCCAGACTGGCATTGAATCTTAAGGAAAATCCACGTTCGGCTTCATTGATCTGGTAAGAAGAAATTCCCAAGTCAGCGAGTATTCCATCCACAGGTAATACATTATAATACCTCAAAAAATTCTTCAGGTAACGGTAATTGTGTCTGATCAGTGTTAGCCGCTTATCTTTTATAATATTCTTGATTGCATCTTCATCCTGATCGAAAGCAAATAATCTTCCTTTATCGCCAAGTTTTTCAAGAATTGCTTTTGCATGCCCTCCACCGCCAAAAGTGACATCAACGTAAATGCCATCCTTTTTTATCTCTAGGGCGTCAATACATTCGTGCAACATTACAGGATTATGATAAGTTGATGTCATAATTTTTTTTCTTTCCCATTACTTCTTCAGCAAGTGCAGCGAAATCAGCTGATTCTTCCTTCATCATTCGTTCGTATTCTTTTTCTGCCCATACTTCAACACGATTTCCGAAAGCGAAGAGGATAATATCTTTCTCAATCCCTGCATAATCTAAAAGTGTTTTTGGTATAAGCATCCGGTTAGTCCCATCCAGTTCAATTTCCAAAGCACCCCTGTTAAACTTTCTAAGAAACTCGCGATTTTTTTTAACATAAAGATTGAGTTGATTGACCTCTTCACTAATCTTAACCCATTCCTTCTTAGTATAAATCACAAGATGTTTTTCAATGCCTCGATGAACGACAAAATGCTTATGCTCCTTTGCCGGTATTTGTTTTTTCAAACCACCGGGAAGAAGGAAACGCCCTTTTGTATCAACCGTACAAGGAAACTCACCGATAAATCCGCTCATCCTTATGAATTATTTAGCCGCGCTAATGTATAATAATTATTAACACTTTTTACCACTTTTTTCCACTTTGTTGAAAACTTTCTAAAAGACTTACCTGGTATGGCATTCCAAACAGAAAAAACATTACCGCAAACAAAAAAAAATCCGCGAAAAAGCTGAAAAAAAATTGCATTAATTCTACTCAGATACTGCCAATCCCATTTAATCTCCATACTCGATACTTGATACTTGAAACCTGATATCCTTTTTTTTTTACCTTTGAAAAAACTATTTATGCAATACGAAATCAAAAAAGAAAATGATTTTCAATATATAGAAGAAGGCAATGGGCCCGTTCTTCTTCTTTTGCATGGCTTATTCGGCGCCTTAAGCAACTGGATGGATGTGGTCGAACACTTTTCGGGAAAATATAAAATCATAATCCCATTAATGCCCATTTATACTCTTCCCATTTTAAATACCAACGTAAAAGCATTGGCAGAATTCGTTCATGACTTTATCACCTTCAAGCAATACAAAGACATAACATTGATTGGAAATTCACTCGGCGGCCATGTCACTCTGGTATATGTTAAAAAACATCCTGAAAACATAAAGGCAATGGTTCTTACAGGAAGTTCCGGTCTTTATGAAAACGCTATGGGTGGTACTTTTCCTAAAAGAGAAGACTATAATTACATTAAACAAAAAGTTGAATATACATTTTACGACCCAAATACTGCCACAAAAGAACTAGTTGATGAATGTTTTGCCATCGTTAACGATAAAGGAAAACTTATTCGTATTCTTTCTCTGGCAAAATCGGCGATCAGACATAATATGAGTGATGATCTCCGGAACATGACATTGCCTGCCTGCCTTATCTGGGGAAAAAACGATACAGTGACGCCGCCCGAAGTTGCAGAAGAATTTAAACGCCTTCTTCCGAATGCTGATTTATTCTGGATTGACAAATGTGGACATGCACCGATGATGGAACAGCCAAAGGAATTCAATGTAATTCTTGAGAAGTGGTTGGGAAAATAGTATCAGGTATCGGGATTAATTGAATCGAAATATATTTTTAAATAATTACAATTTATTTTTTTTGGGATGGAAATTAAAGAGGCTGAATTTAAAGTTAGTAATACAAATTTTGAAAAATGTCCTGCCCCGGTTTTGCCGGAATATGCTTTTATAGGACGTTCAAATGTGGGAAAGTCGTCCCTTATCAATATGCTGACATCAAGAAAAGGTTTAGCAAAAACTTCCACTACTCCTGGAAAAACTCAGCTCATCAATCATTTTCTTATCAATAAAAAATGGTACCTCGTGGATCTTCCGGGTTATGGTTATGCAAAAGTTTCCAAAACTTCGAAATCAACCTGGGACAAGATGATTAGAGATTATCTGGAAAAAAGAAAAAACCTGATGACGGTTTTTATTCTTATTGATATCCGGCTCGAGCCCCAGCCTATCGATCTAAACTTTATTCGATGGGTCGGAGAAAAGCAAATACCCTTGGCAATAGTTTTTACCAAGTCTGATAAAATTTCAAAACAGCAGGTTATTTTTTCTGTAGAACAATTTAAAAAAGCACTTTTAAAAACCTGGGCAGAACTACCTTTGTTATTTATAACATCATCAGAAAAAAAAATCGGCGGTGATGAAATTCTTGACTTTATCGAAGTGACGAATAAGGATTTTATAATGCCACCGAAGGTAATGAAGATTAGAGATTAGAAATTCAATTGTTCTTGCCAACTACTCCTGCTTTTTTTCCAAAGGCCTCAGCAAATTTATTTATATCTTTTGCTGATTCTTCATCATTGGTTGCGCGCAAATATGTATCGGCCATCGATAAAAAATTTTCATAAAAAAACCTTTTCATGTCATCAATGAGCATCTCTTTCGTCCATAAATCAATGCGTAAGGTGACATTTTCTTTCGGATCCCAAATACACATCATTGTAGCATTGCAAGGTTTTACACCTTCTATGCCACTATCGGAGGCAGACCAAGTGATTTTTTCCGGAATGCGCTCTCCATCGAGCTTTACGTTGAATATTATTTTTGATTCCATGTTTTTTATTGAAGAATGAAAATTGATCCCTATAGACATCGGGATCAATCTTCATTCTTCAATCATTTTAAGGGTTTGTATTTCGATTCGTCAAATATTTTTTGAAGATTTTTTTCATTCATCAATTGTTCCAATGAAATTTCCTTATGATTGGCCATATAAGATTTTACAATTTGCCAACCGATAAACTGTCCTATATTTCCCGGAGATTCTTTTGGAAAACCATTCGTTGTAGGACCATCGTTTACATATTTATTCATTAGATTCGGGTCAAAACTAAATAGCAGTTTGTTGTCAATAAAGAAACTCCATATTTTCTTTTCATTCGATCTGCACCATTCCAATTGTGCGATTGAATAACCAATTTTAATTGTATCAGGCTCATCAGGTGTTATTTTGTCGAGATAATAAAGTAAGCGGCCTCTGGAAATCATAAAATCAAGCATCCGTGCAGAAGATTCATCAATACCATAATCACTCTCTGCCCAACCTTTCATTGCATCGCAAACCATATAATCACTATGCATGCGACTACGCAGATAATTTGGAAGTGCCGGTTCTAATGTAGAGTAAAACTTGTAGGACGGTCCAAGATACATATCAAGGCTTACCCCTAATGTCAAAGAATCACAAACTACAGGATATGAAAACCCGGAAATCATCGTTACAAGCCTTGGGATTTTTTTTTCAGGAAAGTAATATGCATAATACCTGAATGCTTCTGTAAAAGCCAAATTCTTTTTACTAAAATCTCCAAACAATTTTTCACAATCCGAATAAATATTCCGGAAATTTGTATCGTTTATAAAATTATAGATATGCTCTTTCATTAATAGAGAATCCGGCGAACCGAGAGATGTAATCTGATATGCAAAAAGATCGAAAAAAATTCTATATTTATTTTTCAAAAAATCGATTCCATCCTGCTTATGAACCGAATCTAAACTAAATAAATCACGCTCAAACCGGTCAGCATTTATCGTTAAATGAATCTTTGAGATATCCGGCTTTTCTTTGTCGTGTTTACATCCTCCCAAAAGAAGAAAAATATATACAAGAAGGACAATTGAAAAAATAAAAGTTACCATTTTTTTAATTAACATTGCAGTTCATTTCACATGCAAAAATATGATTGAATTGTTAATCAAAAACACAAATCAAAAAATTTATATACAATGAAAAAATTATTAATAACTGCTTCCTTTATTATTATCTCTATATCCATATTTGCTCAGGAAGAGCCTGCCTTTCATTTTGGTGTTAAGGCTTCACCCTCACTTGCATGGCTTAGAAGTGATACAAAAGGCTATGCTTCTGACGGTTCTAAGTTTGGTTTTAGTTATGGTTTAATTACCGATTTTAATTTTGCTTCCAAATATGCATTTTCTACAGGCATCGATATTACATACCGCGGTGGAAAATTCAAAACTGTACAGGAATTAAAAGATATAGTAAATAAAGATTCTATAATTTCAACTTCTGCCTCTTATGTATTGCAATACCTTGAAATTCCTATAACGTTAAAATTGAAGACAAATGAAATAGGAAGCGTTACGTATTATGTTCAGGTTGGAGTTGCTCCAGGAATAAATATACGTGCCAGAAAGAGTTATGAGTCAACTACACAAACAACTGTTTCAGGAATTCCGCGAACTATTAACGCCGAGGAAAGCAAATTAGATGCTCAGAGTGAAATAAACAGTTTAAATCTTTCAATGATTATTGGTGCCGGAGTTGAATATACCTTAAGTGGACAAACCGTTTTAGTGGGTGGAATTCAATTTAATAACGGTTTTCTTGATGTTTTTGATGGAGATCCTAAAGTTAACAGTAACTATCTTGCTCTCACACTTGGCATTTTATTCTGATAATTTATTACACTAACTTTGTCCTGTCAGGTAATCCGGACAGGATTTTTTTATGCGCATTGCACTAGCACAGCTTAACTTTACAATCGGTGATTTCGAAAATAATGTCCGTCGGATTCGAGAATCTATTCGTCAGGCTAAAGCGAAAAATGTCGACCTCATAGTTTTTTCAGAGCTATGTATTTGTGGGTACCCTTCACGGGATTATCTGGAATTCAATGATTTTATTTACCGATGCAAAAAAGCTGCAGAAGAAATTGCTCTGGAATGTATTGGGATTTCCGCTATTGTCGGTTTGCCAATGGTTAATCCTAAACTGGAAGGTAAAAATCTGTTTAATTCAGCTTTGGTATTAAGTGAAGGAAAAATAACTGATGAGATTCATAAATCCCTTTTACCGAATTATGATGTATTCGATGAATATCGTTATTTCGAACCGGAACGTAATTTTCATTGTATAAATATTCACAATACGAAAATAGCTCTTACTATATGTGAAGATCTCTGGAATATGGAAGATGATCCCATGTATATAAATTCACCAATGGATTCTCTGATTAAGGAAAATCCTTCTGTGATGATAAATATTGCTGCTTCACCTTTCGATTACAGGCATGAAGATCAGCGTAAAGCCATACTCTTAAGAAATGTCAATAAGTATAATCTTCCTCTTCTTTACCTTAACCATATAGGCGCGCAAACTGAACTCATCTTTGATGGCGGTTCTCTTGCTTTCAATAAAGAAGGAAAAATAATTCATGAACTCAAATATTTCGAAGAAGATTTTTCGATTTTCGAATTTGTTGAAAAAAATTATTCTCTGACTTATACCGGTCACCAAGAAAAAAATAAAACGCCAATAAGCGAAACTGAAAAAATTTACAAAGCTCTTATAATTGGGATTCGTGATTATTTTGAAAAACAGAATTTTAAAAAAGCAATAGTCGGACTATCGGGAGGAATCGATTCGGCACTCGTTACCTGTCTTGCAGCTGATGCTTTAGGTCCGGAAAACGTACATGTTATTCTAATGCCTTCTGAATTTTCTTCATCAGGTTCAGTTGATGATTCCCTGGAACTCATTCATAGTTTAGGCATAAGCCACGATATTATCCCTATAAAAAATATTTACGATCAGCATCTGGCTGCACTCAAACCATTTTTCAAAGACATGCCATTCAGTGTTGCAGAAGAAAATCTTCAGGCAAGAATACGCGCAGCACTTTTAATGGCCGAATCTAATAAGTTCGGCTATATCCTTCTCAATACTTCTAATAAGAGTGAAGTCGCTGTCGGTTATGGAACATTATATGGCGATATGTGCGGTGGTATTGCTGTTCTTGGCGATGTTTATAAAACTCAGGTCTATGCTTTGTCGCATTTCATTAACCGCAACAAAATAATTATTCCGGAAAAAATTATTTATAAAGCCCCATCTGCAGAGTTAAGGCCTAACCAAAAAGATTCTGATTCACTTCCTGAATACGATATCCTTGACAGAGTACTATTTCAATACGTCGAATGCAGAAAAGGACCCGATGAAATTATTGCTATTGGTTTCGACAAAGAGTTAGTGGCACGAATTCTGAAAATGGTTAATAA
>JANLOW010000021.1:0-2430 GCA_031366785.1 Bacteroidota bacterium
ATATTCCACAAAGTGAAGAATTTGCTATGGTTGATGCTGTACAAATGCAGGAGAATCAACTGGTCACTGAATTTGACATCCAACTTCCTTACACAGTTCTTTCCGATGGTAAAGAAGTGATGATGGATATACAATCGTTTATACTGCCGGCTTCCTATTCATATTATTCTACACCTAAACTTGATAAAGATGCTTTCCTGATGGCAAATATTACTGGCTGGGAAAAATTAAATCTCCTTCCGGGAAATTCAAATGTTTATCTTGAAAATAGTTATGTCGGACAATCATATATAAATCCGGTTGCAACAACAGATACTTTAAAACTTTCCTTCGGTCGCGATAAACGTATTGTTGTTAAACGTGAATTAGTAAAAGACATGAATACCACTAAATTTATTGGTGGTAATGTTGAAAAAGAATTTTTATTTGAAACATCTGTACGTAATTCAAAAAAGGAGACTGTTATCATTACTATCGAAGACCAGATTCCACTCAGTACGGATGGTGATATTAAGATAACCAGTGGAGAATTGTCCAATGGCAATTACAATCCTGACACTGGCATGATAAACTGGAAATTAGAGCTAAAGAGTGGAGAAACTAAGAAAATTCGTATCGGATATAAAGTAAGGTATCCAAAAGACAAGATAATTGGCGGACTTTAAGAATCCATTCACAGGAATGTTTGTCTGCTTGCGGGAAATTCCGTTGATTTGCATAATCCCATCCATCGTATTGTGCATCAACTCAGAAGCTCTTTAATAGTCGTCTTATTCACGCTGCTTGTTAATCAGGTAAATGCACAATGTTCTGCTACGATCAATAGTTTTCCTTACCGGGAAAGTTTTGAAGGCGGAACAGCCAATTGGATAAGCACAGGAATAAATAATGATTGGGCCTGGGGCAATCCTTCCAAACCTGTTATTAACGGTGCCGGTGCCGGAAATAAATGTTGGGTTACCGGCGGACTAACAGCCTCATTTTATAATTACGGTGAACGTTCCTGGGTTGAGAGTCCTTGCTTCGACTTTACAACATTGAACAGACCATTTGTTTCCTTTTTAATTTTCTGGGACACAGAACGAACGTATGATGGCGGTAATTTTCAATACTCACTTGATTTAGGTACGACATGGAAAACTGCCGGCAGCCGAAACGATCCTGTTCAATGCAACGATCAAAATTGGTTCAATCATTCCGGCATAACAAATCTGAACAGCTTTATTCAGAATACAGATGGCTGGTCGGGAACGACACAGACATCTTCCGGTTCTTGCAGCGGTGGTGGTGGAAGCGGAGTATGGAAACTTGCCACTCATTGTCTTAAAGCATTGGCCAATCAACCAAGCGTCAAATTCCGTTTTACATTCGGAAGTGGAACGACGTGTAATAATTATGATGGACTGGCTTTCGATGATTTTCTATTAAGCGAAGCACCCAGTGTTCCTGATGATATCGTTTATACCTGCAATGGCGGAACTACAATTACTTTTAATGATTTGAATCCGGGATGCCACGATCAATGGGATTGGAATTTTGGTGATTCCTTTTCTCCAAAAAATACATTCTCCGGAAATAATGCCATTCATCAATTTAGTTCGGGTGGAATTTACAATGTTACATTGAATACCAAAGGTGGTTGCGCTATCGATACACAGATTATAAAACAGGTAAAAATCAATACTGCTAATACTTTAATCTCTCCGGTAACTTGTTTTGGAGGTAATGATGGTACAGCTCAAATTATAGTTAGTAATCCCGGTGCTGGTATTTCTTATTCATGGTCTCATGATGCTTCGCTTAATAATTCATTTGCATCAGGATTAAAGGCTACTGATTATTATATTACTATAACAGAACCGGGTACATGCTCATTATCGGTTTTGATAACGATTAATTATGGGCCGGGTGCATTTCCAAATGTTTCACTGGGTGCTGATACTTTTATATGCTCAGGTTCACAATTTGTTTTACAACCAGGAACATTTTCTGAATATCAATGGCAGGACAATTCAACGGATTCATTTTATATTGTAAAATATGATGGAAGTTATTCTGTTCAGATAAAAAATTCTTACGGTTGTCCGGCTTCCGATACATTGTTTGTAAAGGAAGATTGTATCAATGATATTATTGTCCCCAATGCATTTACACCGAACGGCGATGCAGTAAATGAAATTTTCAGAGTAAGTGGATCAGAAACATCAACGTTTAAAATTTATATTTATGACCGATGGGGACAGGAAATTTTCAAATCTGATGATCGTGATTTAGGATGGGATGGTAATTCAAGAGGGAGATTGGTTCAGGAAGGATTTTATAATTATATTATAAATTATTCAATTCATGATGATGAAAGAACGAAGAAAGGCAGCATTTACGTTTTTCGTTGATAGGTAAAATATATTTCATGATTTTTTTTAAGTCGTT
>JANLOW010000271.1:0-6341 GCA_031366785.1 Bacteroidota bacterium
GGCTTTTTCAGGCTCAGCAGCATCTTGTCGAGATTCAGGAGCATTATCAAACCGTTTCGCCCAGCTATTTCAGGAGCAACAAGCAATTTCCGCCAGAACGATCCGACAAGTTTCGGAGAATTACGCCTTATCCCCGCCGGAAAATTTTACGGAGCAGTGAAGCCAACCTACATGAAAGAATTTACGCAGGAATTATTAAGAGCAGGATATTAAATTTTAAAAATATTTCGAAACAAATGTCAAAGGGACCGATCTCAAAATTTATCGAGCATCACTATCGTCATTTTAATGCTGCAGCGCTTATGGATGCAGCAAAAGGATATGAGGCGCATCTTGCAGCCGATGGCAAAATGATGATCACGCTTGCCGGAGCGATGAGCACGGCAGAGCTTGGCATCTCGCTTGCCGAGATGATCCGCGCAGGAAAAGTTGATATCATCACTTGCACCGGAGCGAACCTTGAAGAAGATATTATGAATCTTGTTGCTCATAATCATTACAAACGAGTTCCTAATTACCGCGATCTTAGTCCGCAAGACGAATGGGAGCTTTTAGAAAATCATTTCAACAGAGTTACTGATACTTGTATACCTGAAGAAGAGGCATTTCGACGCTTGCAAAAACATATTTATAAAGTCTGGAATGATGCCAATGAAAAAGGTGAAAGATATTTTCCTCATGAGTACATGTATAAAATGTTACTCTCCGGTGAATTGGAACAGTATTATGAGATTGATCCGAAGAACTCCTGGATGCTTGCAGCAGCGAAAAAAAATATTCCTATCGTTGTTCCGGGATGGGAAGATTCTACGATGGGAAACATTTTCGCTTCATACATCATAAAGAATGAAATGAAAGCATCGACAATGAAAAGCGGAATTGAATATATGGTTTGGCTGGCCGATTGGTATCGTGCAAACAGTTCCGGAAAAGGAATTGGCTTTTTTCAAATCGGTGGAGGAATCGCCGGTGATTTTCCAATTTGCGTTGTGCCGATGATGTACCAGGATCTCGGATGGCATGAAGTTCCATTCTGGTCATACTTCTGTCAGATCAGTGATTCTACAACAAGCTATGGGTCTTATTCAGGCGCCGTTCCAAATGAAAAAATTACCTGGGGAAAGTTAGACATACATACACCGAAGTTTATTATTGAAAGCGATGCTTCCATTGTTGCACCACTGATGTTTGGATGGATATTAGGATGGTAGATTAATTGGTTGAATGATTTATGTCTTAGATTTAAAGTCGATTTTAAAAAAATAAAACGAAGAACATAGAAGTAATTCCAATATCACTTTCAGTAACTTCGTAGGTTTGTTTACAATTCTTCATTAGCCTTTTCTTCGTGAGAGTTCATTTAGAAAGCAAATTCTAAATGCATTTGTATGCATAATACTGATTTAGATTTGCGCCAAATAAAAAACAAAATTTTATGGAACTATTCAGCATTCTTCGTATCATTCATATTACAGCCGGGATTTTAGCTTTTATTGTTGCACCTGTTGCACTTATTTCTAAAAAAGGAGGAGATTCTCATCGAAAATGGGGTAAGGTTTTTTTCTGGAGCATGACTGTTGTTGCAATTACAGCAGTAATTATGGCACCAATGCATGATAATTTATTTTTAACCCTTATTGCTGTTTTTAGTTTTTACCTCGCCTTTTCAGGATATCGTGCATTGTATAGAAAAGATGCATATAAAACACATAAAACAGCATTCATTGATTGGTTCTTTGTAATTATTAATACATTATTTTCACTTGCTTTGATTCTCTTCGGAATATTAAAACTTCCAAATTCTTTTGGTATTATATCAATTGTTTTTGGTTTTATTGGCAGCTCGCTTGGGATAAAGGATATAGTATCTTTTATAAAACCACCCGCCGACAAACAGAAATGGTTTTTTTCTCACATGGTCGGTATGGTTGCTTCATACATTGCAGCTATGTCGGCTTTTTCGGCAGTCAATTTTAATTTTGATTGGTTGCCGGTTTCTATCCAATGGCTTTGGCCTTCAATTATTGGAATACCACTTCTAAGAAGGTGGGTACATTTTTACAAAATCAAACTATCCAAAGGCAGAAAAATTAGTCAGGAAGTATTAATCAAAATAAAACCTGAAACTATAGAATAGTTTTTTCAATCCTTTTCAATTTTCAATAATTAACGTCTTCCTCAATGAAAATTGTACCTTTGTACCATGGATAAATTTTCATATCTGGGAAATGCTGATGTAAGTCAGATCGATGAATTGTACCAACAATTTCTCAAAGATCCGGCCTCGATTGAAGAAAGCTGGAAAGAATTTTTTGAAGGTTTTGAATTTGCCAGACTTAATTATTCACCTAATGGTAAGTCAGACAAAGCAAATATTCCCGAATATGTTAAAAAGGAATTTAATGTAATAAATCTGATAAACGGATACCGCACCCGTGGTCATCTTTTTACCAATACAAATCCTGTAAGGGAGCGGAGACATTATCTGCCAACACTCGATATAGAGAATTTTGGATTAAGTAATGCCGATCTTGAAACAGTTTTCCATTCGGGTAGCCTAATTGGTATTGGGCCTGCAACGTTAAATAAAATTATAAAACATCTTCAGCAAACGTATTGTGCCAGTATTGGTGCTGAATATAAATATATACGCAGTCCCGAAATTGTAAACTGGCTCGAAAATAAAATGGAAAGCAGCCGTAACACGCCTGTCTTTTCAATCGAACAAAAACGCCGTATTTTATGGAAGCTTAATGAAGCGGTTGCATTTGAAAATTTTGTTCACACAAAATTTGTCGGACAAAAACGATTTTCAATTGAAGGCTGTGAAACATTGATTCCTGCTTTGGATGCAATTATTGAATTCGGTGCTCAGCAAGGAATTAAAGAATACGTAATTGGCATGTCGCATCGAGGTCGATTAAATGTTTTAGCAAATATTTTAGGAAAGACTTACGAAGAAATTTTTACTGAATTCGAAGGACTAGAATACGACGAACTCGGTTTTGCCGGAGATGTTAAATATCATCTTGGTTTTTCAAGTGATGTTGAAACTTCGGATGGCCACAAAGTTCATCTTAGCGTTGCACCAAATCCATCGCATCTGGAAGCCGTCGATTCTGTTGTACAAGGAATCGTACGATCAAAAATAGATAACACTCCCGGTGGTGATGAAAACCAGATTGCACCTATTCTTATTCATGGAGATGCAGCTATAGCGGCTCAGGGTGTTGTTTATGAAGTTATACAAATGTCGCTTCTAAAAGGCTACCGCACGGGAGGAACTATTCATCTCGTTGTAAATAATCAGATTGGTTTCACAACAAATTATATTGATGGAAGATCGAGTACCTATTGTACGGATGTTGCTAAAGTTACTTTGTCGCCGGTTTTTCATGTGAATGCTGATGATGTAGAAGCACTTGTTTATACGATTCAACTTGCATTAGAATATCGCCAGAAGTTTCATCGTGATGTATTCATTGATATTTTAGGCTATCGAAAGTATGGACACAACGAAGGCGATGAACCGAGGTTCACTCAACCGTTGTTATATAAAGCGATAGCTTCTCATCCGGATCCGCGAAAAATTTATAATGAAAAATTATTATCGCAAGGCGAAGTAGAAGCAAATCTTGCCAGGGAAATGGAAGTTTCTTTCAAAGAAATGCTTGAAAAAAGTCTGGATACCGCCCGTCAGGTAAAAAAGAAAAAAGTCAAATCTTTTCTCGAAGGTAGTTGGAAAGGACTTCGGTTGGCAACTCCTGAAGATTTTATAAAAAGTCCTCCAACGGGTATTGATGAAAAAGTATTAAGATCCATTGGAAAAACAATCACTGAACTTCCTTCCGGAAAAAATTTCTTCAATAAAACAATACGCCTTTTTGAAGAAAGGAAAAAAATGGTAACGGAAGGCCGCTTCGATTGGGCTATGGGCGAATTACTTGCTTACGGAACACTATTGAAAGAAGGATTTCCTGTACGTTTCTCCGGCCAGGACGTTGAACGCGGAACATTTTCTCACCGACATGCAGTTATTCAAGTTGAAGATTCAGAAGAACATTATATTCCATTGAATAATATTGAGAATGGTCAGGCTCCGTTCAGAATATATAATTCCTTGCTTTCCGAATATGCAGTACTTGGTTTTGAATATGGCTTTGCACTTTCTACTCCCAATACACTTGTAATCTGGGAAGCACAATTTGGTGATTTCAATAATGGCGCTCAGATTATTATTGACCAATATATAAGCAGTGCTGAAGATAAATGGAACCGTATGAATGGCATTGTGCTGCTACTACCTCATGGCTACGAAGGACAAGGCGCTGAACATTCAAGTGGAAGAATTGAACGATTCCTGAATCTGTCAGCAGGTTATAATATGAACATATTAAATTGTACAACACCTGCTAATTTCTTTCATGCACTGCGAAGACAAATGCATCGTCCCTTTCGAAAACCATTGGTAATATTTACTCCAAAAAGTTTACTTCGTCATCCGAGATGTATTTCACAAATAAAAGAATTATCATCAGGGTTATTCCAGGAACTTATTGATGATTCGACAGCCGTTGCAGAAAAAATAAGTAAAGTTTTAATCTGTAGCGGAAAAATATATTATGAACTGTTAGAACAAAAAGAAAAAGATCAGGCAGAACATATTGCAATTGTCAGACTGGAACAATTATATCCATTGCCTGTAGATCAGTTACAAAAAATTAAGCAACGGTATAAAAACGCAAAGCAATGGATTTGGATACAGGAAGAACCGGTAAACATGGGAGCATGGTCTTACCTGCTGCGAGTTGCGACTCCGTTAATTCCATTAACAGCCATTACACGTCCTGAAAGTGCTAGTCCTGCAACGGGAAGTTACAAGACGCATGATAGGGAACAGCGACAGCTTATTGCGGAAGCGTTTATGAATTAAATTTTTCTTCCGATAACTTGTCGGGAGAAAATTGAATATTATTAATGAGTATATTTCAGATATTTTAATTTTATAACATCATGGCAATAATTGAAATGAAAGTTCCGAGTCCGGGTGAGTCTATTACAGAGGTACAGATTTCACGATGGCTGAAAAAAGATGGCGATTATGTAGAGAAAGACGAAGAGATTTGTGAAATAGATTCTGATAAAGCGACATTGACACTAAATGCAGAAGCAGCCGGGATCATTAAATTAATTGCGAAGGAAGGTGAAACAATTTCTGTCGGTAGTTCAGTTTGTACTATTGATACAAGTGCTATTCCTCTTCCAAAGGAAATTAAGAATGAAGAAAAAACTATTGCAACATCTGTATCTCAACAACCTGTTACAGTTGAGAAGGCAAATGGATCAGTTGTTAAAGAAAAAATGGATGATGACAAAGAAAGTTATACTAAAGGTATTCCATCCGTTGCTGCTGAAAAAATAATGCGTGAAAAAGGATTAAGTGCGGCACAAATTACCCCTACAGGAAAAGGTGGAAGAATAACAAAAGCAGATGTATTAGAACCGGTAACACCGATTGCAATTGGTACACAAAAAGCAGGAAGTCGTACAGAGCGCAGAGAAAAAATGACCATGCTGCGAAAACGTGTAGCAGAAAGATTGGTTGCTGTTAAACAAGAGACAGCCATGCTTACAACTTTTAATGAAATAGACATGAGTGAAATCATGAACATTCGGAAATTATATAAAGAAGAATTTAAAGAGAAGTATGGTGTTGGTCTGGGATTTATGTCATTCTTTACGAAAGCTGTATGTCAGGCATTGAAAACATTTCCTGCCGTGAATGCACGAATAGACGGAGAAGAAATTGTTTATCATGACTATTGCGATATTGGAATAGCCGTAAGTGCGCCTAAAGGACTAATGGTTCCTGTTATTCGAAATGCGGAAACATTGACGATGGCACAAATTGAAAATGCTGTGATTGAACTTGCAACAAAAGCACGTGACAGTAAATTATCGATTGAAGAAATGACGGGTGGAACTTTTACGATTACTAACGGTGGAGTATTTGGCTCCATGCTTTCTACCCCGATTATCAATCCTCCGCAAAGTGCGATTTTAGGAATGCATAACATTGTTGAACGACCGGTAGCAATAAACGGGCAGGTTGTAGTTCGGCCCATAATGTATGTAGCCTTATCATACGACCATAGAATTATTGATGGAAGGGAATCGGTTAGTTTTTTAGTGGCTGTAAAGAAAATGCTTGAAGAGCCGGTGAAGATGATGTTTGAGGGTGGAGATGCAGTGAAGGTGTTACTTGGGTTGTAAGGTTTTTTTTTCGCGCAGAGGGCGCGGAGCTCGCAGAGGAAATTGTACTAGCCCCTCTGCGAGCTCCG
>JANLOW010000025.1:0-6789 GCA_031366785.1 Bacteroidota bacterium
ATAAATTTATTTGAATCCGTTTCCGATATGCTTCATTTGTTTGAAACAAAAATCAAGGAAAAAAATTTAGAATTAGTTAAACAATATGACCATACAATTCCAAAATTTTTACTAGGCGACCCGGTGCGTTTGCGTCAAATAATTTTAAATCTGGTAAGCAATGCTGTTAAATTTACAACAGTTGGAAAAATAATTATGACTGTTCAACTGTTGAAAGAAGAAGCAGAAAAAGTAATTATCGAATTTACTGTAACTGATACAGGTATTGGAATTCCTGAAGATCAACTGGAACATATTTTTGATAATTTTGGACAAGCTAACTATGAAACTCCCAGATTATATGGAGGAACAGGCTTGGGACTTGCCATCGTTAAAAAACTAGTTGAACTTCAGGGAGGATCAATTACATTAAACAGCAAAGTAGGCAAAGGCTCTTCTTTTAGTTTTGTGCTGAGTTTTGAAAAAACACATGCAAAGACAGAAATGGAAACAGCTATGGGAGGTCACTTGATACACAAAGATTCCATAGAAGAAGAAAAAATAAAAAACATAAAAGTATTGGTTGTTGAAGACATGGCTTTAAATCAATTTTTAATAAAAATAATATTAGAAGATTTGGGCTTTGAATTGGATATTGCAGATAATGGTAAAATCGCCATCGAAAAATTACAAACAAATTCTTATGATATTATTTTGATGGATTTACAAATGCCTGAAATGAATGGCTTTGAAGCCACTATACACATCCGTAATAAATTGAAGTCTCAAATCCCTATTATCGCACTTACTGCAGATGTTACCTCTATGGATACTGAAAAATGCATTGAAGTTGGAATGAATGATTATATATCAAAACCCATTGACGAAAAAATATTATATAATAAAATCAAAAAGTATATAAAGAAACCTGATTTGAAAAAATAAAACCTGAATACCGAGTATAAAAAAATAAATTTTCCTAGTACTTACGAGCAGAAAGATAAATACTCTTTCCTATTGGAACCGGAATTAATTTTTCAATAAAATTTGTAAGCGGAACAAGAATCTTGTCATACATCTTTACTGCTGTTGGATTAAGGTCGCCGTTGTTACCGAATAATTTATTTATCCATGAAGCTACATATCCAAGAAGTTCATGATACCGTAATTCTTCAATTGTAAACCCTTCAGCAGTTGCTTTAGTTCTTAACTCTTTCAATGTATACCGTCTAAAATGTCCAATTTTTTTATCAAAAGAAGAATATAATTCCATTCTTGCCGGAACATAAATAAAAAGTCTTCCCCCTACTTTCAGCTTATCATAAAATTGCTTCAGAAAAAATTGATCATTTTCCAAATGTTCCAATACATCGATAAGGTAAATACAATCCAATTCTACAGAAACTTCATCCATCGAATTAAAAACTTTTACAATGGATGATAAACTTTTTACATAAGAAGTATCAATCTCTACAGCAAATAAATTCAGATTTTTTCTTGGTATAAATCTTCTTATAAACTCGCCTTTACCTGCACCAAATTCAAGTATTTTCATCGTTTGATTATACACATCCAATTTCAAATTCTCCACTATTAGTTTTTCAATCGATCGGTTTCTGTTTGGAGCATGCAGAGAAATAATATCAAGTACTGTATCGCCGCTGTATTTTACTGAGTTCATATTATTTGACTTCCTTATAAACAGAAACAGGAGGCATCATTGTCCTGTATTGCGAAAGATTTAAAAGTAAAACACCGATAACAAAGAAGCCCATACAAACAAGTGCAGCAGTCAGTAACCCAATACCAAAAGTACTTGACCAACCTAAAATAGCATAAGTTGTAAATATTTTTAAATATAAAATGTATCCAATGGTTATTAATATTAATATAAAAAGAATTATAAATAGTTTTAGAAATACCATTAGCAATGACTGTGCATATTCTACAAATGACCGGAAGGCATGATGAACCAAACTTGTAAGATTCATTCTTGTGTCACCGCCAATTCTCGTACGTCGATTAAAAGTGATAGAGGCTGATTTGAATTGCAACTTGGATAAAAAAGCTGCGAAATGGATAAAAGTCCTTGAGCAGGCAATGGCAATTACTTTATCGCTTACCAGACAATAGTTTCCGAAGTTCATTTTTTTCTTCGTCAAGAAACGAAATAACACCCTATAAATTCCGTAGGAAAAACGAAAAAATAATTTCTCTGTACGTTTACCACGAATGACATGAACAATATCATTCTGCCTTAATGATAATAATTCAGGAATTGCCTGAGGATCGTCTTCGCCATCTCCATCAAGAATTATAGCGCAGCGTGCTTTGTTAGTATGAGCAAACAATAATCCTTGTGCTATAGCACCTTGATGCCCTAGATTAAAAGGAAGCGTTAGAACTTTCAATTTAAGATTACCGCTACTTTGAAAAGTGGTGAGCAAAGAAAGTGTATCGTCTGTAGAACAATCATCAACTACAACTAATGTAACCCTTTCATTTTTCTCATTCAATATTTGCTCAATTTCGAGGATCAATTGGATAATTGTCGGCCCTTCATTGAAACAAGGAATGATTATAAACACTTCTTCCTGATACATGATTGCAATGTAGTATTTTGGAGTAAATTAATATTGACGATTGCAATTTTTGATTTAATTAGTAAACTCAAAACTCACTTCTGGATAACAATTGGCTCTCTTGTATAATAGAACTCACAAGGTCCCTTCTGGATGACAAATGAAATATTTTATAGAACGATTGAAGAAACTCACAAGATTCCTTCTGAAAATTCTGAAAGAATATTGTGAGTTTTTCCTCAATACCACAAGTCATCCAGAAGGGCAATGTCATTAAGTTAAGGTTCATTTGCCACAAAAACACGAAGACACAAAATTGTTGGTATTCTTATTATTAGTGTTTTTGTGCTTTTGTGGCAAAAAAAACATGACCAATTTCTTAACTTAATGACATTGCCAGAAGGGAACTTGTGAGTTAAAGAATCTACAAATAAAGAGCTCTGAATTTTATTCGGATATTAGCAGTTGCTAAGGAGACTTCGTTTCTGATCTTTCACCGGGAAGATTGAAAAAATTGCCCGGTTTAACAAAATTATATTTCATTGAATAGATATTTATGAATTTTGGTTCAATTATTATATCCTGGTATACAAAAAATAAACGTGATCTTCCCTGGAGAGAAACGCGAAATCCATACCTGATATGGCTTTCGGAAATTATCCTTCAACAAACACGTGTTGAGCAAGGGCTTTCTTACTATTTGCGATTTTCTGAAAAATATCCGGATGTAAAATCTTTGGCAAATGCAAAGGAAGACGATGTGCTGAGATTATGGCAAGGACTCGGCTACTATTCCAGAGCAAGAAATATGCACAAAACGGCAAAACGTATTGTCGATGACTTCTCCGGAAAATTTCCTTCTGACTATTCAACTATTCTATCGTTAAACGGTATTGGTGATTATACTGCGGCTGCCATAGCTTCATTTGCCTTTGATCAAAAATATCCTGTCGTGGATGGAAATGTTTTCCGTTTCTTAAGCAGGCATTTTGAAATTAAAACTCCTATTGATACCTCCGCAGGAAAAAAAGAATTTACAGAATTGGCCGGCCAACTGATAAAAGATTTCCCTCCTGCAACCTTCAATCAGGCTATTATGGAATTTGGAGCACGTGTTTGCCGGCCGGTAAATCCTGATTGTACTAACTGCCCATTAAATGCTTCTTGTTTCTCATTTAAGAATAAAACTGTTTTATTATTTCCTGTAAAAAAAAATAAAACCAAAACGAAAAAAAGATTTTTCAATTATTTATTTATCAGAAATAAAAACACATTTATAATAAGGAAAAGAAATGAAAAAGACATATGGCAGGGGCTTTATGATTTTCCATTGATTGAATCCAAAGAAAATATTACTGAAAAATTATTTTTTGATTCTGTTGAATGGAAAAAAACATTCCGCGGTAAAAAAGTTAAACTTCATTCAATAAGTACTGAGTTTAAACACGTACTTAGTCACCAGCATATTCATGCTAAATTTTACGAAGTTTCAGCTGACCTTTCATTATTTAAGGAGCCAAATCCTGAATGGAAAAAAGTAAATGATCGTTCCATTAAAAAATATGCTTTGCCGCGATTGATTGAAATTTATCTTGAAAACAGAATCGGTTATTCCGGAATTGTTCAAAAATCAGAGAAAAAAGAACTTTAACAAAATTTCTAGTTTTCGAAGACTTTATCTTCTTATATTAACCATAAGAATGAATCCTACATAAACAGTTTCTTCCGGTCTTCATCTGTATTTATCTTTGAATAAAATTTAAACAAATAAAAACAAATAAAATGAGTGGTGTAAACAAAGTAATCCTGGTAGGACATGTAGGCAAAGACCCTGAAGTCCGCTATCTGGAGGGAGGCGTAGCAGTTGCACGTTTGCCTTTAGCGACGAGTGAATCGTATAAAAATAAAGAAGGACAAAAAATCGAACAAACTGAATGGCACAATATTGTATTGTGGCGTGGCCTGGCGGAAATTACCGAAAAATATGTACGGAAAGGGAGACTGATCTACATTGAAGGCAAGATTCGTTCACGCAGTTATGGTGATGAAAACAATAAAAAATACATCACTGAAATAATTGCTGATTCGATGACGATGCTAGGCGGGCCACGTGTTGAGGATTCCAATTCTCATACAAACGAAGCGCCGGCACCTGAGTCCATTTTAAACGATTCACCGGAAGGTAATTTGCCATAGAAATTAACTTTCGAAACGGGCCGGACTGTTTTAGTATCGGGTATCAAGAATCAAGAATTCATTAAATTTAGAAAAATCTTGATACTTGATACCAGATACTTGATACTCTTTTTCGTAGCTTGCGGCTTAAATTTTATATCGTTAATCAATTATATATAAACTTGGACCCCGGCAGTTATTTTTGTAATTTTCTAATATCGGAATCCGCTTCCATAATTTCACCATTCTTCACCTTTTCTGCAGGTTTCATTATTGAGTTAGTGATGCTTGTGGTTTTACTTTTCATTT
The DNA here is from genome assembly GCA_031366785.1 of Bacteroidota bacterium. Classification (GTDB taxonomy): domain Bacteria; phylum Bacteroidota; class Bacteroidia; order AKYH767-A; family 2013-40CM-41-45; genus JADKIH01. The sequence goes on from JANLOW010000025.1 coordinate 5,046, forward strand.
CAGGATATATTTCAGGTGCTGAAACTGCATTTTTTGCAATTTCACCAGCGCAATTTTTTGAACTAAAAGAAGCAGAAGGCAAAAGATCGAAACTTGTTTATAAACTTCTTGAAAAACCCAAACGACTACTTGCAACTCTACTCATTACTATCAATTTTGTCAATATAGCTATTGTCGTTCTGTCTTCGTTAATAATCGAAGAAGTTTTCGATTTCACCCATCATGACAGGTTGGGATTCCTTATTCAGGTTGTAGCAGTAACGTTTGTCATTGTTCTCTTCTGTGAGGTCATGCCAAAAATTTATGCGACACAAAATGCATTACGCTCAGCATTAAGAAGTGCTTTTGCAGTTTTTGGACTGGATAAAATTCTTCGGCCATTGAGTACAGTTCTTGTAATGTCTACATCTATGGTAGACAAACGGTATGGACAAAAAGGATACGATGTATCTGTCGATGAGCTTACACATGCCATTGATATTACCAGTGACAAGAGTACTCCTGAAGAAGAAAAAAAGATTCTAAAAGGAATTGCTCGTTTTGGAAATATCGACGTTAAGCAAATCATGAAATCGCGAATGGATGTAGTTGCTTTCGATCAGAAACTGAAATTTAATGAATTGTTTGCTTTAATAGTTGAAAACAGATATTCAAGAGTTCCTGTTTATGAAGGATCATTCGACCGGGTTACAGGAGTATTGTGTGTTAAAGACCTTCTTCCTTTCCTTGGTGAAAAAAATAATGAATCCTTCGACTGGCTGAAACAAATCAGACCTGCATATTTTGTTCCTGAAAGTAAAAAGATAAATGACTTGTTGCAAGAGTTCCAGGAAAAGAAAAATCACCTTGCTATTGTCATAGACGAATATGGCGGATCATCCGGAATTGTCACTTTGGAAGATGTGCTTGAAGAGATAGTTGGAGAGATTAATGATGAATTCGATGAAGATGAATTATTTTATTCGCGACTTGATAACAGAAATTATGTCTTTGAAGGAAAGACGAACTTAAACGATCTCTGCAGGGTAATGGAAATTGATCATAAAATTTTCGAAACTGAAAATGAAAACATTGATACTCTTGCAGGACTTATATTGGAAATAAAAGGCAGCATTCCTCAACGAAATGAAATTATTAAATTAAACGATGTTATTTTTACTATAGAATCTGCAGACCGCAAAAGGATAAAAAGAGTAAAGATTACATTACCTGGCAAAAGTCTTCCTAACAATACATCGAATGAAGGATTTACAGGCTCGACGATACTTATGTTTCTTGCCGGTATTTTTTTTTTATTATCCTTGACCGGTTGTGATGATGATTATATTCCAAAACAAAAAGCTTACTTCAGAATAACCTTCCCGGAAAAAAAATACGAACGATATACTTCTTCAACATGTCCGTTCAGTTTTGATATACCTGTTTATGCCAATGTTGCTCCGGATAAAGAACAAAAATCTGAGCCTTGTTGGATGAATGTTGAATTTCCGGATTTCAAGGGTACACTTTATCTAAGTTACAAACCTGTACATAATGATTTAAAAAAATATATTGAGGATAGTCGTACCTTATCAATGAAACATATTTCAAAGGCTTCAGGGTTGCAGGAGCAGGAAATTGAAAATGATTCGAAAAATGTTTATGGTATTTATTATAATGTAAAAGGAAATGCTGCTTCTTCGATTCAATTTTATTTAACCGACAGTACTTCCAATTTTATTCGAGGTGCTCTTTATTTTTATGC
>JANLOW010000328.1:0-1893 GCA_031366785.1 Bacteroidota bacterium
GCTGCAACTAAGATAAACGGAAATAAGCTTGATAGTAGCTCGTGTTAGGCAGCTATCCGGTCGAAAATCAAATAACACTAAGCATGTAGAAAGCTCATTGATTGCTTGTCTGGACGCGGGTTCAAATCCCGCCAGCTCCACAATATAGTTTGAGTGCGGTACCGATAGCTATCGGTATTGGGTGCGATACTCAAACTCTGAACTCTTTTTCAAACTCGCGAACTTCGAATTCATTCTGTAACTCAAACTTTCAAACTCTGAACTCTTTTTCAAACTCGCGAACTTCTCTCTCAATCTGTAACTCAAATTTTCAAATTTTTTACTCTGATCAAAGTACAAACCTAAGTAAAGCATTTATTACGGTTATAAATTTTCTGCTTTTATGAGGTTATTTTTATAAATGGTTATTTAGATTTTTGTCAGTGTATAATAAATAAATATGCAGGACTTTGAGAAGCTTGTGGTAAGTAAAATCTTTTTAATTAGGGGACAAAAAGTAATGCTTGATTCCGACCTGGCGAAATTATATTCAATAGAGACCAGAAGGCTGAATGAACAAGTTAAAAGAAATATCGACCGTTTTCCTGAGGATTTTATGTTTGTTTTAACAGAAACTGAATATGAAATCTTGATGTCGCAAATTGCGACTTCAAGTTGGGGCGGAAGAAGGAAACTTCCCTTAGCATTTACTGAACATGGTGTATTGATGTTATCGAGTATTTTGAACAGCACAACCGCTATTCAGGTAAATATTAAAATCATGAGGATTTACATCAAGCTTCGTGAGATATTACTTAATCATAAAGACATTTTATTAAAGCTTGAACAATTGGAAAAACAATTGTTTATGCAGGATACACTTCTCCATAAACATGAGAATGAAATTCAGCATGTATTTACCGCATTGAAGCAATTATTAAATCCGCAACCTATACAAAGAAAAAAAATAGGGTTCCATAAAAATGAAGACAGTTGATTTCATTTTTTGATTTGTTTTTTTAAGAAACCATTGATCTAAATTCAAAAAGACATGATAAAATAAAGCACATTCAGCTATGATGAATTGATTCGTGTCTTGTACTTACATAATTCGTGTCTTATATATGTAAAACAGTGAAATAGCAGTCTTAAAACAAATCCCGCCAGCTCCACTAAGTTAAATGTAAATTAAAGCAACTTTTATTTTTTTTGTAAACCAAGAGCTAGATATTTATTAGTTTACGAAAAGTTTCGCCAGGCAGTGAATGTAATTACCTGATTTTCTTCAATGCCGTCTTTTTGCCGTCGATTGAACCTGTTTATAAAAATCACATTTCATTGACGGCAAAAAGACGGCATTTACAATGAAGCAAATTTGTGATCCAGAAGGGAACTTGTGAGTTTAATGAATTGAGAATTATTTTTTTTTCTGAATTAGAAGAATGGAGAAATGCTTTTTAATTTAAGTAAATTAATCTATTTTTAAATTCTTATTTATTTTGTTCTGGCTAGGTTAACCCGAGCGTTGAATAATATTTAGGCGAGATCATGAATAAGTTAATTCAAGGTAAAAAACATTTTATGCCCGTTTTTAAACGAACAACCTCTGATGATTCCGATTTTCAAAATCTTGTCATTCTTCTTGACCAGGATTTAAAAATAAGAGATGGTGTTGAACATTTCTTTTTTGCTCAGTTTAATAAATTAGATAGCATTCGAAATGTTGTAGTGTATTATTCTGATAGTATTCCGATAGGCTGTGGCGCCTTTAAAAAATATGATGCACAGTCAGTTGAAATAAAAAGGATGTTCGTCAAAAAAGAATTTCGTCGAAAAGGAATTGCAGAGAAAATATTGAAAGAGCTTGAACAGTGGGCAAAAGAATCCGGTTTTTCTGAATGTGTTTTAGAAACC
>JANLOW010000387.1:0-1956 GCA_031366785.1 Bacteroidota bacterium
GTCATCTGGTATCAACGACAGCTTAATGAAAACGCCAAATGGGGTAGAAGGTATTTACTTTTCTCTGGCTGGTAATACAGCCACCGCTAATCAATTTTTTCTGACAGATTCAACTAAACATTTTTTAAGGGGAGCTCTTTATTTTAATGCAGCGCCTAATTCCGATTCGTTGAGTATTGTTAATGATTTTTTGAAAACAGATCTTCAGCATTTGATTAATACACTAAAATGGAAATAAAAACCCCGACGGACACTGTCGGGGTTCAGAGCAGACCACTGTATGCTTCTTTACTGCTCTTTATTTTCAGTTTTTTTAGAGTCCTCCTTTGATTCGGCCTTCTTTATTTTTGGCTTTGTGTAACGTTCATCCAATGCACCACGGCTGAAAAGTTTAGTGCTGAATTTCCTGGTTTTCTGTCTGGCTATTTTTTTCTCTACCCCGCTATCTTTAGAAGGTGTAACAGTTACTGCTGTTTTTTCAATCACTTTATTTTCTTTTCCGGTCATTTTTTCTGCATCTGTAATTGGTTTAACAGGCATAGTTGTTTCTTCTTTTTGTACAGGTAATTTCTTTTTAACCAATTTTTTCGCTGCAATAGTTACTTCTTTTTTGACAGATGGCTCAGTTTTACCCGCATTAACAGCCGGAATAGGCTCGGTGGTCTTTTGCTCTTCATACATATTAGTAAATTCTTTGTCGCGGCTTGTTTTCTTGTAATCAACAAACCCATAAATGCTGGCACCTATCATTAACGTGGCGCCTACGTACAATACAGATTTCATGGTTGTTTATTTTTAAAGTTTAAAATGCAATGGAGGTTTTTATGTCGAAAATGATTTTAAATAATTTTTGCTTTGGCGATATATCACCCACTCAGCAAAGAGCATGTTGCCGATTACACTTATCCAGAGTGATAATTCGTAATTTTCAAGATGTCCCCAATCAAGCAGGTAAAAAACAATATGGTAGACACGGAATGTAACAGCAGTCATAGCCATCGCATAACTCCGCATCATCCATACTTTATGGGCAATAACATTTCTTTTGTGAATAGTTGTTAATCCATATAAAGTTGTAATGAACCAGAAACTGGCCATAAACATAAATAAGGATCTTTCCCAAAAACTGCCTTTGGCAAAGAATGACATATACAAGCCGGTGGGTGCACCAAGAAATAAAACAACAAACACATAAATTTTCCCTGAAAAACGATGAATGGCTTTTGACTTTTTCAGAATATATCTCGAAAATTGGATAAGAGCGGTCAGTATACAAAGTGAACCTGCAAAAATGTGTATGTAGAAACAGGCATTGTAAAAATTGCTTTTAAACAGAAAACTTCTTTCTTCTATAAAGCTGAAATCTTTGCTGAAAGAAAAATAAGGAAGGGTGTTGTATATAAGAAGCAGGCTTAAGGCGGCTACCGGAAGCCAGAATAGCATCTGAAAAAAACCCTTTACTGACTTTTGAAGGGTGAGTATTCTTGTGTTTTGCATACAGTGGCTTGTGATATTGGGGAGATGCCAATGTAAAAAACTCTCCATAATAAGATGCTGTTAGATATTTGTTAAAGGAAACCAGGGTCCATAATGTTTAGAAGAATGAATGACAGGTGAAAAAGATTATTTTTGTTCTAAACCGCTCAAATTGATAGTAATTGATAATATACTGATAAGTGATGATGTGGTAGAGAAGCAATTTGTCTGCGACCTGAATAAATGCAAAGGAGGTTGTTGTGAGGAAGGTGACGCCGGTGCCCCGCTGGATGATAATGAACTGGAGATTGTCTTAGAAATGTATGAAAAAATCAAACCCTATCTTTCTGCTGAAGCCATTGCTGAAGTAGAAAAGAAAGGGAAATATGTTTATAACAGGGAATTTGGGTGGGTAACACCGACCTTGGGAAATGATAATGAAATATGTGTGTACGGACGCCGGGATGAAAAAGGTATTAT
>JANLOW010000412.1:0-1885 GCA_031366785.1 Bacteroidota bacterium
TTAATAATAAGGTAAGTGCGGGCAATTTATCCGCAAAAAATCCTCAATACCTCTGAGGGCTTCAGGGCTATTTCACACTACCTTTTTTAGGTATTTTTTACTAGACCTAGAAGCAGGGCCTTTTCATTCTAACCTAAATTGACTAATCGAATATAATTTTATTCCTTTTTTTCTTTGACCCAAGTTTTAGTTTTCATCAATATTTTTGATTTTTTTATTCCCAAATCTATCCATTCTTCTACCAATGATTTCAGTTTTTTGTATTCCTCTAATTGTTTTTCCATTTCTTTTACAAAGTCCTTTTTTACATAATCACTTTTACTTTTCATTTTATGCGTATAGCTAATTTGGAAAAATGCGCCTTTCTTTTCTTTCGGCTTTGCATATTGCTTGGTGATGCTTCCAGGTCGGAGATCGCCTAGTTTTTGTAATTCTTTTTTTATTTCTAATATCCGAGCGTTTATTTCCTTCATCTTTTTTCCCTTCCTTGTTATAATATAGCATATATAAGCTATTTTATGTAATTTTAAAAAATAATCAAGGAGAAAAAAATGCTTTCAGAAATTTTATTTGAGATTCCTGATTTTCGCAGAGGTCAAGGAAAAAGGTTTGAATTAGGGCATCTATTACACATGTCAATAATGGCGATAGCAAGCAATGCTACTTCATACAGTCAAATTCATATTTTTATAAAAGAACAATTTCCTGCTCTTAAAAAGAAGCTGCATTTGAATTGGAAATGCGCACCTTCCTACAGTTCTATCAGAAGGGTAATATTGAGAACAACATCTGCTGCTGCGGAAATAGCGTTTAGAAAAGATGCAAATTCAAGAGAATTAAATGTTTCTTATGAAGATGATTTACAAGTAATCTCTTTCGACGGAAAGGTCATTAGAGGCAGTTTTGATGACTTTAATGAGGCAAATGCAATACAAGTTCTAAGTTTTTTCAGTAAAAAGAGCCAACTGATAATTGCCCATGAGGTGATCCAAGAAAAAACTAATGAAATTCCAGTCGCCCAAGAATTAATTCCAAAATTAGGCTTAAAGAGTGCTGTTTTTACTGCGGATGCATTAAGTGCTCAAGAGAAAACGATAGATATAATTTGTAATTCTGGAAATGATTTTGTAGTTCAAGTTAAAGGAAACCAAAAATCATTATTGGAAAAATGCATTAATACGGCAGAAACTGGTTTATTGGTAGATGAATATATTGAATCACCTGAAAAAGGCCATGGAAGAATAGAATTCAGGAAAGCAAGTGTCTTTAATGCCGATCTACTCGCCACACGAAATGATAAGTGGGGAAATTTAGAAAGCGTTATTGCAGTAGAACGATTTAGAGAAATATTTAATACCAAAACAAAAAAATACGAACCTAAACCTGAAGTTTCTTTTTATGTAGCAACCAATCAACTGCCAGCTATTAAATATAATGAAATTATAAGAGGGCACTGGGGAATCGAAAATATTAACCACTATGTAAAAGATGTAACTTTTAAAGAAGACGCATCAAGAATAAGAATTAACCCTCAAAATATGGTACGACTAAGAAGTTGGGCATTAAACATATTAAGAGATAGCGGAGTAGAAAATATAGCCGCCAGTCTTTATAAAAACTCAGTAAATATTAAAAATTTATTTAAGTTGAAAATATGGTAAAAAAGCTAGAATGAAAAGGCCCTGGCTTGGTAGGAGACATTCTTTTTCTTCTGGGCCTCTGCGTGCTCGTATTAGCAATGCCGAAGCGTTAGCAAGAATTATTTCTCATACCTCTTATCATGCCGGGCAAATAGCCATCGCGCTGGAATAGGGGGTTTGAGCTGAATGGCGGTATTCTATTGCACGCAAAACCCTAACCCTAGATTAATTGCTCGAATTATCGC
>JANLOW010000415.1:0-33397 GCA_031366785.1 Bacteroidota bacterium
TATAAAATTCATGATATTGATTTACTTATTGATAGAATTGATGTTTCCGAAACTTCCCGTCAGCGCTTAGTCGAATCGCTAAACCTGGCTATGAAACTCGGTAAAGGATCCATCTTAATAATTGAAAATGAAAGTGAAAAAGAAAACTATTACAGCCGTCATCTAATGTGCCCTACATCGGGTATTTCTTATGATGAACCTCAACCGAATACCTTTTCATTTAACTCTCCTTATGGTGCATGCCGCAGTTGCAATGGATTAGGAACTATTTCTGAAATTGATCTGAAAAGTATTATTCCAGATACCAACAAAAATATAAAAACCGGAGGGATAATTCCGCTCGGACCACAAAAAGACAGCTGGATTTTTAAGCAACTGATTGCCCTTGGTAGAAAATATAATTTTAATCTGACAATGCCAATTGATGAAATTCCTGAAGAATCTCTTAACATCATTCTTTATGGTTCCGATGATATATTAAATGTGACGATGGATTATGCCTCAGGTGGCGGTTATCATCAACCGGTTACTTTCGAAGGAATTGTTAGTTTTATTATTAGTCAAAATAATGACCAAGCATCTCCATCTATGCGAAGATGGATACAAAGTTTCATGCAACACGTTATATGCCCTGAATGTAATGGTACACGATTAAAAAAAGAAGCTCTGTATTTTATTATACACGATAAAAATATCGCTCAACTTGCCGATATGGATATCATTCAACTTTCTGAATGGTTCATGAGTGTTGAAAAAAAATTAAGTGCCAGACAAGTAAAAATCGGTTTAGAAGTTATTAAAGAAATAAGAAAAAGAATTAAATTTCTACTTGATGTTGGACTCGATTACCTTACATTAAACCGAAGTTCCAAGTCACTAAGCGGCGGCGAATCGCAACGTATTCGGCTTGCAACACAAATCGGCTCACAACTTGTCGGCGTTCTTTACATTCTCGATGAGCCTAGTATTGGACTTCATCAAAGAGATAATGTCAGACTCATTCGTTCATTACAAGAATTACGCGACGCAGGAAATACAGTAATTGTTGTTGAACACGATAAAGAAACTATTCTCGCCGCTGATTATGTTATCGATCTTGGACCCGGTGCAGGAACACATGGTGGAAGGATTGTTGCCAGTGGAACTCCAAAAGAAATTTTAAATCAAAAAAGCCTTACAACTGATTATCTGAATGGAACCAAAGAAATTAAAAGTCCTTTGGTTTATAGAAAAGGTTCAGGAAAAACACTGGAATTGAAAGGTGCTACAGGTAATAATCTTAAAAATGTCAGCGTTAAAATTCCACTTGGAAAACTTGTATGTGTTACCGGAGTTTCTGGTAGCGGGAAATCTACATTGATCAATGAAACCCTATACCCTATTCTGAATGCGCATTTTTATAATGCTCTGCAAAAACCGTTGGCGTATAAATCTTTCAAAGGCATTGAGAATATTGACAAAGTAATTGAAATAGATCAGTCTCCCATTGGCCGGACACCTCGTTCCAATCCTGCAACTTATACAGGTGTGTTTACGGATATTAGAAACCTTTTTGCTCAATTACCTGAAGCCGCTATTCGTGGATATTTGCCTGGAAGATTTTCATTTAATGTGAAAGGCGGAAGATGTGAAACCTGTCAGGGCGGAGGAATGCGTGTTATCGAGATGAATTTCCTCCCCGATGTTTATGTTGAATGCGAAACTTGCCGCGGAAAGAGGTACAACAGGGAAACACTCGAAATCCGTTACCGGGGAAAATCAATAAGCGATGTACTCGATATGAGCATAGAACAAGCTGTCGAATTTTTTATAAATCTTCCTCACATACTTCACAAAATTCAAACACTTAAAGAAGTCGGTCTAGGATATATTACACTCGGACAACAAAGTACTACATTAAGCGGTGGCGAAGCACAAAGAGTAAAACTCGCAACGGAATTATCGAAACGCGATACAGGAAATACATTTTATATTCTTGACGAACCAACCACTGGACTGCATTTTGAAGATGTTAGAATACTACTCGATGTATTAAACCGGCTTGTTGAAAAAGGAAATACGGTTCTGATTATTGAACACAATATGGATGTAATTAAAACTGCAGATTATGTCATAGATCTGGGTCCCGAAGGCGGTATGCGTGGTGGAAATATTATTTGCCAAGGAACACCTCGCGAAATAATTTCCAACACCGAAAGTATTACTGCCGAATTTCTGAAAAAAGAGTTAGAAAATGATTTTATTCCCGGCAACTTTCGAGTGAAGCAGGCGTTTAATTAGTCTTGAGTCATTAGTCTTGAGTCTTTAGTCATTAGTCTTGAATTAGGCTTTTGGGAACTTTGGGATTAATAACATTGTTCTCAAGACAAAGATCTCAAGACTCAAGACTAAAAACTAAAAACTAAAAACTAAAAAATGAATTACGACGAGTTAAAAATCAGGAAAGCATTTTCAGACAAAGACTGGCAGGAAATAAAGGCTCATGATACTTGGCAAATTTTCAAGATAATGGCTGAATTTGTTGATGGCTTTGAGAAACTCAGTAAAATCGGTCCATGTGTTTCTATTTTCGGCTCAGCAAGAACAAAACCAGATCATAAATATTATCATCTTGCAGAAGATATCGCTTTCAAACTCACTAAAGAAGGTTATGGTATTATTACCGGGGGTGGTCCGGGCATTATGGAAGCTGCCAATAAAGGAGCTAAGACTGCGGGTGGAAAATCAGTTGGACTAAACATCGAACTTCCTTTTGAACAATCATCAAATCCTTACATTGATGCCGATAAACTTATAACTTTCGATTATTTCTTTGTTAGAAAATTAATGTTCATAAAATATGCTCAAGGATTTGTGGTTTTACCCGGCGGTTTTGGGACAATGGACGAACTTTTTGAAGCATTAACACTTATTCAGACTAAAAAAATAGCAAAATTCCCTATTGTTCTTGTTGGAAAAGAATATTGGGCAGGACTTTTTGAATGGATAAGAGAGACATTGTTGATAGAAAAAATGGTAGAAGAAAAAGACCTCAATCTAATATTCCTAGCAGAAGATGCAGAACAAGCTGTGAATCATATCAACGAATTTTATAGCCGCTATTTGCTGAAACCGAATTTTTGAGTTTGTGGTTATCAACATTCTATTTTGAATAACTGGTAGTAATTATATTCCTTTAATTGACATTGGGTTGTTAAATTGAGCCCTAATTTCAGCTTAAAGGAAAATGATCAAATCAAGTATATTAATGATTTCTGCTTTTATATTATTTATTGGCGGAACCACCATGGATACAGAAGAAAAAGTAATTATCAATCAAAATTTTCCCGTGGCAATTAAGCCAGGAGATGAATTTATAGTTACTGTAAAAATTCACAAATCGACTATTACCGGCTTCGCCAGATTTCAACATGACCTTCCTGCCGGTTTTATAGCTGTAGAAATTAATAATAGCGGAGCTGATTTTTTATTCGAAGACCAGCATGCAAAATTTATATGGGTAAGATTGCCGGTTGAAAATGATTTCACCATCTCCTATAAAATAAAAACTGATAAGACGATTAAAGGCAATCAAATTATTAATGGTATTTTTGTTTATGTGGATAATGATAAAACACTACGCCAAAATCTTGAGCCTGTTACAATAAAAATTGAAGAAAATGCCATTGCTGCCCTGCCCGCTCCGCAAGTTACACGACGACTTTTATCCATTAACCCTGATAAAAACGAATATCGCGTGGAACTTACCATTCGCCCAAACAGGATAAACGAATCAGCGCAATTCACCGATGAAATTCCTGAAAACTATACAGCATTACTTATAGATGCTCATGATGCAATTTTTAGTTTTGAAAATCATTCAGCAATTTTCAAATGGGCTACACTTCCAACCGATTCTTCCTTTAAGATTTCATATACTGTAATATCCGACAAAGCCGGCCCTTCGCCAGTCATCAATGGTGTATTCGTTTATGGCAATGTTAAAACCGAACAAACTGTTATGAAGGAAGATCCTATCAGTGAAAATTTTTTAATGGATTCAGCAGTGGAGACTAAAGAAGAAACCAAACCGGTTGAACAAAACACAACAATGGCTGATACAAAAACTGCTATAGCCGAAAAGAAATTATTTCCTGCAGCCGAAAATGGAATTGTATATAAAGTTCAGATTTCTGCCACTAAAAAAAGCAGCATTAAAAACAACGAATGGTTTACTTCCAAATATCAAATTAATTCCAATGTAGAGCTGACTTATCATGAAGGATGGAAAAAATATCTTATCGGCAGTTTCCAGGCGTATAAAGAAGCAAGTAATTTCAAAAAACAAACGCAGGAAAAAATTTCAGATGCTTTCTTAGTTGCCTATGAAAATGGCGTGCGTATCCCTATAAGTGAAGCCAGACAAAATAAATCATTCAACCAGTGATCAAAAAACTCTACAATTTCAATTATTTTAATAACAGATTAATCTTCTGTAATTACTTTATTCTGATCTTTTTTTTTCTTGCTTTAAAAGCAAATGCTCAAGAGGCGGAAATTAAAGCACCGAAAAAATTTAAACTTCCTATTGTCAGTGCCGGTGTGGGTTTATTAAACTTTTCTGGAGATGTCGGTTATAGCCGACTCAACCAGCCGTTGACAGCCCATTCAGGCTTTCAGATAGAAATTCAACCGCAAACTGAAAAAAGATTATCATATTCTTTGTTTTTCTTATCTGGAAAAATTATTGGAGATGAAAAATCATTTTACCGATCTTTAAATTTTTCATCCTCTTTCTTTAGTGAAGGTTTAATGCTTCGATACGATTTTTTAAATCGTAAACGTACCGATCAAATAATAATTCCTTTCCTTACTGCTGGTGTTGAATATATCGTTTTTCGTTCCCGTACTGATTTACGAGATAAAGACGGAAAATATTATCAATACTGGAAAGATGGAACAATTCGAGATATTGCCGAAAATGATATACTGTCTGATCAGGCTGTTGTAATTTATCGGGATTATAATTATGAATCTGATCTCCGGGATGCTAATCTTGATGGATTTGGAAAATACAGTACAAGTACTTGGGGTGTTCCTATCGGCGGTGGAATCAGGTTTCGTATGTCCGATCGATGTGCCTTAAATTTTAGCAGCGTTTGTCATTTAATGGGCACCGATTATTTTGATGGTGTTACAGCCGAAAGTAAAGGAAATCGTCAGGGAAACGATAAAAACGATAAAGTATTTTTCACGTCAGTATCTTTTCGCTTTGCACTATCTTCTCAAAATGAAAAATATAATTCGGTAGACTTCAATGCACTTGTTAATGAAGATGCTGATGGAGACGGGATTCCGGATTTAAGGGATGATTCATCTGGTACTCCAAAAAATAATGCTGTTTCAATCGATGGTAAACCATTCGACAATGACAATGATGGTATACCGGATTACAGAGACAAAGAAGCTGGCAGTGCCTCTGATGCTGTTGTTAATGAAGAAGGTGTTACAATAACTGAAGAAATGATAGAAGAGAAATTCAGAAAAGATTCTCTTGCTGCTTTACCGGCTGTAATCGAATACATCAAAAGTTATGATAAACTATTAAAGCGAAATCCTGATGCTGAGAAAAAATGGATGCTGAAAAATACAAAGGCAGATAAAAAGAATTCAAAAAATCCTGTTCCTCTCATTTATCGTAAACTCGATTTAGATGTCAATGGCATCATTACTCCAAAAGAAATAGGATTAGCAATCGATGATTATCTTGCCAAACGATCCAAATATACCGTATCTGAGTTTTTCGATCTGATAGACTTTTTCTTTTCGCAAAACTAGTTGATCATTAGTGGTTATTCGTTAATAGTTATTGGTTAAAAACGATTTAAATAGAGGGGTAAATTATTTCCTTATTTGTAAGTTTTTCCTAAAGATTACTAAAACAAACTCATGGCTTTTATTGTAAATAATAAAGCGAATAAACTGTTCGCTGTTTACGTAATTGTCATATGTCAGAGAAAATACTTCAAATCTTAATCGTTGAGGATGATATTGTTGATCGCGATATTATCAAAAGATCTTTAATAGGATCCGGAATTAAACATGAACTGTTTTTCGCTGAAGATCATGAAAGCGGTAAAAAAGCAACCCTCGGGAAAGAATATGACTGTATTTTTTTAGATTACAATTTACCGGGCGGTACAGGGTTAGAATTACTGAAAGCAATCCGTCAATCAGAGAATAAGTCTCCAATTATTATGGTCACAAGTCTTGGTGATGAAAAACTCGCTGTAGAATCCATGAAACTCGGTGCGGATGATTATATTCCTAAAAGTTTAATCTCTGCATCATCTATTGGTCAGAATGTTCGTCACGCTATTAAAGGAAAAGAAAATGAAAAACGACAACATGAACTGGAAAAACAACTTCAAGAAACTCAAAAGAAATTAAGTACTGTAGTTTCTAATTCCCCTATTATTTTATTTTCTCTGGATAATAAAGCAGATTTTATATTATTTGAAGGGAAAGGACTAGAAAGTCTTGGTATCGAAAAAGAAAAAGTTGTTAATTCTTCATTAAGCGAAAACAATAATCTCCCTATTTATTTTGATGATTTTTCACGTGCAATGAATGGAGAAAAGCATACTGAAATCATCGAATGGAAACAAAAATTTTTCGAAATATTTTATTCGCCGATAAGAGATGAAAATAATAATATTACAGGAGTATTAGGAATCGCTTCTGATATAACTGTTCATAAAAAAGCCGAAGAAGAACTTACAAATGCAAAATTAATTGCTGAAGAAACAGCTAAAATTAAAGAACAGTTTCTTGCCAATATGAGTCATGAAATCCGCACACCAATGAATGGAATCATTGGGTTAACCGATATTTTATTAAATACAAAACTGGGCGCTGAACAATTAAAATACATGCAGGCTATTAAAACCAGCAGCGACAATCTACTTATTATAATCAACGACATTTTAGATTTTTCAAAGATTGAGGCGGGCAAAATGAATTTCGAATCTATTCAATTCAGAATAGAAGAAATTACAAACAATACCATTGAACTTTTCCAGTCAAATGCAGATGAAAAATCAATAAGCCTTATTCTTGAAAAAGATTCTAATATTCCGGAGTCTGTAACAGGTGACCCAACAAGACTCACACAAATTCTGAATAACCTGATAAGCAATGCAATTAAATTTACAGAGAAAGGAGAAGTCAGATTAAGTATAAGACTTGTTTCGTTGGACAATAAAAATGCAACCCTTTGTTTCGAAATAAAAGATACAGGCATTGGTATTGCAGATAAAAACATTCCTACTATTTTCGATAGCTTTACACAAGCCAGCAGTGATACCACACGAAAATTCGGTGGCACCGGCCTCGGTCTTACGATTGTTAAAAAGTTAATTAATCTTCAGAATGGAGAAATTATAGTCAAAAGCAAACTCGGAGCAGGCACCTCGTTTACATTTTCGCTTCCATTCACTCTTTCTTCTGAAGAAACTGTAAGTATAAATAAAGATTCATCCGAAAATAATAGCATTTCAAACCTGAGGATTTTAGTAGTGGAAGACAATAGGGTTAACCAAATGATTGTAAAAAAAGTCCTTTCAGACTGGAATACACATACAGAGTTTGCGGATAATGGATTAATCGCGCTTGAAATGCTGAAGTCATCGGATTTTGATATAATATTGATGGACATTCAAATGCCTGAAATGGATGGATATACAGCCGTCCAAAAAATAAGAACTGAATTTTCCGAACCCAAAAGTTCGATTCCAATTATTGCTATGACAGCCCATGCCATTTCATCAGAAAAACAAAAATGTTTGGATGCAGGTATGAATGGATATATAAGCAAGCCTTTTGAACCGGCGGATCTAAAAAAGAAAATTCTTGAATTAACTAAATCTATTCTACCTGCGCTAAAGAATATTTATTTTGTAAAACCTCTAAATAATAATTCATTGGCGGCTCAGAATAATGATTTTAAAGAAAGTAAAGTATCTGCACCGTGCATCGATAATATATACTCCAATAAGCCTCCGGAAAAAATCATTAACACTTCAGCTGGTCCGAAAATTAATTTATCATATTTGAAAAGAATTGCAGAAGGCAATGATGCTTTTGTAATTGAAATGATTGAAATGTTTCTCAATAAAACACCACTGGCCCTTGAACAAATGAATGAATGTTATCGCAAAAAAAATTGGGAGGAACTTCGAAAAATAATTCATCGTATTAAACCTTCATTTGCCTATGTAGGAATGCAGGATATTCAGGATACTCTGGGTAAAATTGAACTTTGGAATGATGAAAAAGGAGACATGGAATTTGTAAGTGGACTTCTCAATGAAGTTGGTGTAGACAGTAAGAAAGCATTTGACCAATTAAGGAAAGCGCTGGTTACTCTTAAATAAAAATTGTAATCATATTTTCATTTCCGATTTAAAAAAATTACAGGTTAAAAACCATCCATTTTAAAAATATTATCTTGCACCCTGTTATTAACCTTTAATGTAGCACGGAATGAAAGTTTTAGTTTGCGAAGATGATGAAATGGTCCTCAAGATGGTTGAATTTAAGCTTCAAAAGGAAGGACATGACGTATTTCTCGCTATTGACGGCAAAGAAGCCATAGAAAAAATAAAATCAATACGACCTGATATTATCATTACTGATATCATGATGCCCTATCTTACAGGACTTGAAATTGTTCATAAAGTTAGGAAAGAAATGGGCCTGGCTACTCCAATTATTATTGTTTCCTCGATAGGCCTTGAAAAGACAGTGCTTGAGGCTTTTCAGTTGGGGGCAGATGATTTCATTACTAAGCCTTTTAGCCCAAATGAACTCTCCGTCAGAGTGAAAAAACTTTTATTAAAATCCGTTTAATTTTTAAACATTCGTGCTATCTTCCCCACAACTTTAATGGAGATAAATTCTGCTTGTTCAGATACCCAATAATTACATTTGCCAGCGGTCACAAAATGTCATTTAAGATCAATCATTTTATATTTGTAACGTTGTTGTTCTGCCTTCTTATTTCAGAAAAAGTAAGAGGGCAAAACCGTGCATCTGATACTATTGTTGTAATTACTGATACTACAAATCTGGATGCCCTTTTTAAAAAAGCACGTGAATATGCATTTGATAATAACTTTGCACAGGCCCATAGAATCTGTCAAAAAATTCTTGAGCGCAAACCAACGTATTATGATGTCAGATCTTTTCTTGGACGCATTTATGCCTGGGAAAAACAATACGATAATGCCCGGACAGAATTGAGCAGGGTTTTGATAGAAAAAGAAAATGATTATGAAGCTTTAAGTGCACTTTTCGATGTCGAATATTGGACTGAAAGTTATTCAGTAGCAAATGATTACTTGAAAATTGCATTAGGCTATTATCCAACCTCAGAGGGTCTTTTAATTAAAAAGGCAAGGCTTCAGATCAAACTTGAAGAGAAAGGGGAGGCTGCTTTAACTCTTAGGCGTATTTTGGATTTAAACCCGGGACAGAAAGAAGCCATAAATATGATGAATTCCCTTGAAGGACGTAAACTTCGAAATAATTTCCAGGCAAGTTTTTTGGTTGATTTATTTGCTAAAGCAACTACAGATCCGAGGCAGTTAGTCTCAGCAGAATTAGGTCGAAATTTTATCTTTGGCTCAGTTACCTTAAGAGGTTATTTTGGAGATAAATTTAAAAAGCAGGGGTTTCAGTACGAAGCTGAAAGTTATGCTCATTTCACACGAACAACATATGCTAATTTATTAGCCGGTATTTCAGATGTTTCTATTTTTCCCAAATTGAAATATACTGTAGAAATCTATCAAAAACTTCCTTCAGGATTTGAAGTATCTTTTGGAATGAGATATTTAAAATTTACTAAGTCAACTACAATATATTCAGGCTCTGTTTCAAATTATTATAAAGATTATTATTTCAGTTTGAGAACTTTTATCACGCCGAAAGATTCAATAATCAATGAAGTTAAAACAAAAAAAACATCTCTTTCTTTCATTGCAAACATCAGGACATATTTTGGTGATTCAGATAATTATTTTGGTATTAAAGCAGGTACGGGAAGATCTCCAGATGAAACGGCAAGATCGCTTGAAGTGGCTTCTTATTTGCCATCGTATAATGGTGGATTTGAATTTCAAAAAAGAGCATTTGGCCGTTGGTTACTAAAATTTGAAACCACTTATGCAAAAGAAAATATTGTAGATGCTGTTAGCTATTCAAAACGAATATCTACAACAATTACATTGAAAACAGTATTTTGAACACCCTCGTTTTTATGAATTCTACTATTAAAAAAAATACACTCTTTTTATTTTTATTATTAACTATAAGTTCTTTCGCTCAACCGGCTAATCAGAACTTATCTGCTTCTTCTTCCAAAGAAGGGAAAAAAAAATCAGCTGATTTTGGAAAAATTTTTTTTGAAAAAGATTCCATTCATGTTATTAAAATAAATTTTATTCAATGTAATTTTTGGGATTCACTAATTTATTACAGAAAAATATCTGATTCTATTGATGTTTCAAACTATATGCAGGCAACGGTAATAATTGACAATAAACGTTTTTATGCATGCGGTATAAAATTTAAAGGTGAATCGTCGTATGAATTTTATCCAGGAAAAAAGAAACCTTTCCGTATAAAGTTCAACAAGTTTGTGAAGAGTCAGGATATGGATGGACTTGAAGAAATTAATCTCAATAATAACTTCAAAGATCCTACAATGATACGAGAAAAGATGTATCTCGATTTATTAAATAAACAAGGATTGCCGGCACCGCGCGCTACTTATGCAAAAGTTTATATTAATGAAAAATATTGGGGACTTTATTTATTGACAGAGAACATAGACCATATATTTCTTGAAACACGTTTTAACGACTCGCGTGGAAATTTATACCAGGGAGAACCATTAGCAACATTTACCTATTCAGGAAATGAGCAGTCAAAATATTTCAATAAATATGTTTTAAAAAATAATCTAAAGAAAAATGATTGGGGTGATCTGGTTAAATTTATCAAACTAATTAACGACACTGTCTTATCCAGTGATGACTACCTTAGAAAACTTGAGTCTTCATTTAATCTTGACAAGTGCCTTCGCGCTTGGGCAATAAACAATCTTATTGGTAATATCGATGCTTATAATATGTTTTACCCGCATAATTTTTTCCTATATCATGATAGTACAACGTTGAAATGGCACTGGATATCGCTCGATGGAAATTATGCTTTCGCTGCCTGGAATCCGGTAATGTCGCTTCCATCTTTGCTTAAGATGAGTATTATGGTTCCGGATTCTGTACCCTATAAAGACCCGAGGCCTTTATTGGATAAAACTCTTCGTTCTAACAGAGCCATTCGTAAAAGATATATTGCCATTGTGAATGAACTTTTAAGAACCGAATTTAATGAGACAAAAATCAATCACACCATTGACAGCATTACTTTACGAATTCGAATTGCCATTTATGCAGATGTAAATAAAATGTATTCAAATAAGGATTTCGATACGAATGTTAACACTACACTTGGTGATCCTCTTGATCCGGGTAATTTCATTCCCGGATTAAAATCATTTATTTCTGATAGGAGAAAATATATTGATGCCGAACTGCAGCAATTGTCTAGGCAGTTGGATTAAAATAAATTTATTGAAACTGATTTGTTTAAGATACTTATAATATTTCTTCAAATTGACTGGTCTGATCTGCAATATTCTGTAGAGGACTTCGGCCGTACAGTATATAGTTTCCCAATACATATAAGGATTCTAATTGTAGTAACATTAATCTTTCTATTAATCATTCTTATTCTCCTTGCTGTTGTTTTAAGCAGCCGTATATATAAAACGGGTCGTTTAATAAAGCGGGGTGATCTTCACAGAAAATATCAGAAAATTTTTCGTGTATTACTTTTTGAAGACCGTGTAAATAATAACCAAATCAATAATTATTTCGATCCAAAGGACCTTTCGGAAAAATATAACAGGGAAATTATAATGGAAGAAATAATACATCTTCATGTAAATTTTACCGGTGAAACTGCTGAACGGCTCGAAGATATTTATATTCAATTAAATTTTCATCAAGATTCTATACACAAATTAAGAAACAAACGATGGTATATTATTGCTAAAGGAATGCGTGAACTTGCATTAATGAATATTAAACAAGCATTACCAATGGTGTCGGAGTTTATTAATAACAAAAATGAAATTTTAAGAATGGAATCCCGAATTGCTATAATGAAACTAAGCGAAAACGATCCATTATCTTTTCTGTCCAGAGAAACAACTCCTTTAAGCGGTTGGGATACGGCAAATATTTATTCAATGCTGTCAAAGATGCCGGAAAAACTTATACCGGATTTCAGTAAATGGCTGAACTCACCGAACAAAGATGTTGTTTTATTCAGCATTCAAATGATTGGAACATTCAGGCAGCAAGAATCCGTTGAAATACTTTTAACGCTGCTCAAATCTGAAAATGAAAAAATTCGCCTTGCTTCCATTCACGCATTACGATTACTGAATGCATCTGAAGCAGAAAAGCCAATGATTGACATTTATGAAAAAGAAGGTATTAGTGTTAGAACTGAAATACTGAAAACAATTGAAGTTATTGGAAGTCCATTTTCAATACCCTTTCTTGAAAAAATACTTAATCAACCTCTTGATGATTACCCATTGGTAATCCAGGCGGTCAGAGCACTTCTTGCACTTGGTATAAGAGGAAACATAATTGTAGACCAATTATATCAAAAATCAGGTTCACAAATGCAATTAGTCATAAATCACGCTAAAGATAAAAGGCTTTAAATAATAATGGGAATATTTTTTTACTATTTCACAAAGTTTGCTGACCATTTTATTCTGGTATATAGCTGTCTTTTATTTGGCACCTATTTTATCCTTGCAACTTTTTCGGCACTTGATATCATGAAATATATGCGCCGTAACAGCTTTATAGATTATCGGGATATTCTAGCTGCGCCTTCTGCTCCTTCTATTTCTATAATTGCTCCTGCCTTCAATGAATCTAAAACAATCGTTGAAAATGTACGATCCCTTCTCAATATACATTATGTAAATTTTGAAGTGATTATTGTTAATGATGGTTCCAAGGACAATACACTTCAAATGATGATTGACGAATACATGTTAGAGCCGGTCACTTTTGCTTTTGAACAAAAGCTGGAATCAAAACCTATTCGCACAGTATATAAATCTAAAATGCCATCGTTGAATAAACTTACAGTTATAGATAAAGTAAATGGGGGCAAAGCAGATGCATTAAATTCAGGTATTAATGTTTCAAAATATGATCTCTTTGCCGCAATTGATGTGGATTGTATTCTGGAATATGAATCTTTGTTAAAAATGGTTAAACCATTTATGGAGCAATCTGAAAATGATAAGGTAATTGCAGTAGGCGGCGTAGTAAGAATAGTAAATTCCTGTGAAATACGTGAAGGAAAAATTATTCAGGTAAACTTACCTAAAAGTATTATACCTAGAGTACAAGTACTTGAATATATACGGGCATTTCTTCTGGGTAGAATGGCTTGGAGCAGACTAAATGGATTAATTCTAATCTCAGGGGCTTTTGGTATGTTTGATAAAAAGGTTACCATTGAAGTTGGAGGATACAATCATAAAACCGTCGGTGAAGATATGGAGCTGGTTATCCGTATGCGAAGATATATGGAAGAAAAGAAAAAAAAATATCGTATCGTTTATCTTCCTGATCCTCTTTGTTGGACGGAAGCTCCTTCGAATCTTAAAATCCTTGGCAAACAACGCAATCGCTGGACACGTGGTACAGCTGAAACATTATGGATACATAAAAAACTAATCTTCAATCCTCGTTACCATTTTTTAGGAATGGTAAGTATGCCATTCTGGTTTTTGTTTGAATGGCTTGCACCCATTGTGGAAACAACTGCCTTTTTATATCTTATAATGATGGCCTTTTTAGGAATTCTTAATGTTGAACTTTTTATAACACTCTTCTTGCTCATCTATGTTTTTGCAATAATGTATTCGACAGCGGCTATTCTTTTTGAAGAATTGAGTTTTCACCAGTATAAGAAAAAACGTGATATACTTAGACTACTTGCTACTGCTTTAATAGAGCCAATTATTATTCATCCGATTACTGTTTACTATGCAATACGCGGAAACCTAGATCTTTTAACCGGAGTAAAAAACTGGGGCGATATGAAACGTAAAGGATTTGAAATGAAAAAATAATTTATTCGCTAAAGACGAATGACTCTTAAAAAATTATTTTCTAACTAGCCTCGTCGAATACGATTCTTTAAAAATAGTTTGCATCATAGGTAAATAAAATTCCCAGAAAAATCTATTTCTATCTGTTAAATCCATTGCATTATACATCAGAAATTTTAATCCCGTAATTCCATCCAGTTTGGCGAATCTGAATTTTGTTGGATTATCAGCAAAATCACCGCAGAAATAATAAAAAGTATAATCCTTATTACGATGTATAATGCCGGGAAATATTTTGGGAATGCCATTATTTTTTAAAAGATCTTCCCCTCCCCTCGTTGTTGCTAATACATATCTGGAAACGATTTCATTGGTATCGTTTTTATTTACCATAATATCAATCCAGTAAGGATAAATGATAACGCCTGGAACTCCGAACTGTGACTGGTATTTTTTATCTGTGTATATTTTTGGAATAGCTTCTGTAAGTTCCCTGTCTTTTTCCAGAACAAGAATTTTTCCACTTTCATGAATAAAAAGCATTCCTTCTTTATGAAAATTCCACCATCCGCCATGAGCAGCTTTGTATTTACGGACAACCCATTTTGGCAAATCAGGATTATTAACTGTATCGAGTGAACTTATATATCTAGCCATCCAGCCTGACCATTCCAGTCCGAACATTTTTTCGAAACTATTTCTGACATTATAAGGTGTAGGATAACCAATCGTATTAAATTCGGAAATAATTGGTTTGTTACGTTCTTTCATTTTTTTCAGAAGAAGAATATCTTTTTCTGAAAGCCCGCCATAAATACTTTCTGAATTCTCATTCCTGTCTCGATGTTTATACCATTCATTGCCAAGAATTCCATAAGTATCAGTAAAATATACCATATCATAAATAGAAGACATACTGTCAAGATCCGTTTCATTCATTTTTTCGAAATCCTGAATATTATATTTTTCATTGTCAGACGGGAAAAAACCGTAATAATCTTTGTTGATATCATAAAATAATCCGTTTGACTTGGTATACTTCTCATAATCAAGAATCCAGTTAACGGAACGATGTTTAAAACTATTAGAATTTAAAACAGTTTTATCAACGATTAAAAGGTTTAAAGCCTTTTTATTGCCTAATTCCCATGCAATTCGCATCCATAAAGGCGTAGCGAGAAAAATAAGAATTATAATCAAAATCGAACGGCTATTCATACTTCAATTGTAAGATTAGGGCAACAAATGTACTTTAATATTAAAGGTTTATTGCAACAAAAAGTGGTCGAATCAGCTAAAAAGAATGACATAAAAGTGTTTATAAAAGATGGCTATTGCTAAAATCTTTATTGTTGAAGACGATCAGTTTCTTGGCAATCTTATTAAGAGAACGCTTGAAAAGCTGGACAATATGGATGTTACTCATTTTCTAACACCGGAAGATTGTCTGAAAAATCTACATCAGAATCCTGATATTGTTTCAATAGATTATAATCTGCCGGGAATGAATGGAGTTGAGTTGCTTGACAAGATTAGAAATTATAATGACGCTATTCAATGCATAATGGTATCCGGTCAGGAAAAACTAGATGTCGTTATTGATACATACAAAAAAGGCGTTGTAGATTATATCATCAAAGACGATAATGCTCTAATAAATCTTGAAAATTCAGTAAAGCTTTTATCGAAAACCGTATATCTACGTCAGGAGAATGAAAGTCTGAAAGAACTAGTTATTGACAGAAATAAATACACTAATATTCTTGGTAACAGCGGTCCTGTGCTTAAGGTATTGCGAATGATTCAAAAAGTTGAGAAGAGCAATATTATGGTACTTGTTACAGGACAAAGTGGTACCGGAAAAGAATTGGTTGCAAGAGCTATTCACTATAATTCACAAAGAGCAAGGAAACCATTTGTTACAGTAAACATGGGTGCAATTCCTGATGACTTAATAGAGAGTGAATTATTTGGACACGAAAAAGGAGCATTTACGGATGCTCGTGACCGTCGGATAGGAAAATTTGAAGAAGCTAATGAAGGAACAGTTTTTCTAGATGAAATAGGCGAAATGGATCTTATGATGCAAACAAAACTTTTACGTGTACTTCAAGAAAAAGAGGTAACACGTATTGGAAGTAATAAATCAATAAAACTCGATGTTAGAGTTATTGCTGCTACTAATCGAAATCTTGTTCACGAGGTAAAAGAAGGAAGATTCAGGGAAGACCTTTTTTACAGGCTTCAGGGATTTCTAATTCACCTTCCTCCCCTTTTTGAGCGTGGTGACGATGTGGTATTGCTATCAAAAAGTTTTCTTACTGAATTCTGTAAAGAAAATAAAATGCCAACCATTGCCTTAAGTAAAGAAGCTGTTAAATTTTTACTTGATTATAAATGGCCCGGAAATGTAAGAGAACTTAAAGCTGTTATTGAGCGCGCTGCTATAATGTCAGAAAATAATACAATACTTCCTGCAGATTTAGTCTTCGCAAATTAATATCTTTTTTAAGCATGCCTTTCATAAATATAATTTTTTAACTGTTTTTAGTAATAATTTTCGATTCCCACTAACGACTTCCGCAATTCAATAGCAATTTTTCAAGTTCTATTTTACCAACTATTTTCATTTTTCTTACAAATGTAATTTCTGCTTAAAATTAAGCAGGGACATCCTTCCTAATATACGTATACTATTTAGAATAGAATTGTCCATGAAAATGAAAAAAAGTAAAGAGAATAAATTAAGCACCCGTTTAAGAAACAGACAAAGGCTTAATTATAAAAGGATACTAATTTTCAGTATTTATGGAACTGCTTTAGCAATACTAATAACGATTGTATTCAATTTGGCAGATGTAAAAAAATCAAATGCCAATGCAGTTGAAATAAGAGAAGTTGAAGAACAACAGTTTACTACTGATATGTCTGTCACTGCCCCTCTGATAAAAGTTCAGAAAATAGCCGGGCCGAATACAATCTTCATTCATAAAATAAAAAAATCAGAGGAAATCTCTACATCAAAGAATGAATAATAAACTCGCTCTTCGCGGAAATATTAAAGTAAAGGGAATGTTAAAATTCTCTATACGGTTTGTTCAATGTACACAAATAGTCCTTAATATCTTAGTGACATCAGAAGCTGCTGCTGTATTAAAAACAAGTGCTTCATCGGGAGAATGGAATAATGCTTCAATCTGGAGCCCAACCGGAAAACCCGCTATAAATGACGATGTAATTATTTCTGAAAATCATATAATAACCTTAAACAGCGACGAACAAATCCGAAATCTTACAGTTTCTATTAATGCAAGTTTTATTTGCTCAGCCAATAAAACATTAAATCTATCCGGAGATATTTCAGTAAATGGAACTGTTGACATGAACGGTGGGAATATTACTCTTCAGAAAAACAATTCAGATTTTAAACTTGGTTCGCAGTCGGTTTTTAAATGGGCTCCCGGAAATAATTCCTCTGCCGGAGCAACTCTTTTTACAAAAGGTCAAGAAAAGTTTAATGAATCAAGTACACTTATCATTCAACGATGGTTTAATTACACAATTCCGCTTGGCGAAATAAGCAGTGGAAATTTTGGGAACCTTGTTATCAATACCCCAGGAGGAAGTAATTCAATAATTGAATGGAATCAGAAAAATGAATTTGAAACACATCAAATTAAAGGTACATTAACTATCGATCAGGGATGGGTAACTCTCGATAAAACAGGTTCGATTTCATCAACTACAATTGGAAATATTGTTTTATCATCTAACAATTCTTCTTTTACTGTACACAATGGAAACCATCCTTCATCATTTACTTTAAAAACAGGTTCCATCACCAATAATGGTGGAAATTTTTATGGTTTGAATGATGGAAATGGAAATATTAATGTAAACGTTTCAGGCAATTTTAATAATACCGGAAATGTAAAAATTATCAATAACTCAGGAGTCCCCAATGTTTCCAATGGAAATGCAGTTCTTAAGGTCGATGGAAATTTTCTTCAAACGAATGGTGATACCCGATTAATATATAATATAACAACAAAAAATTCAGGAACCTTTTCCGCAACATTTAAAAACCTCACCTTATCAGGCGGAATATTTATGGGGCAAAGTGCCTGCCACACGGGAGGTCGTTTAAATATTTTAAATATAACACAAGACTTCACAATAAACTTTAATAAATCTACCGATAAATTCAGAGGGACTGGATTAACATCGATTGGTGAGACGAAAAACAATTCCGGACTGGCAATAAATATTGGAAGAAATCTGAACATTAATGGAACAACAGAAGCAGAATTTACGTCATCTGCATCGGCAGGTGATGAATTGGTTTCAATTAATGGCAATATGACTATACAAGGATGTACAAGTAATTTTAATTATGGTACAATCGAAGCATCACATAATTCCGAATTGTTTGTGAAAGGAAATTTTTCCATTCTTGGTGGAATTTGTTGCTTGTCAAAAAATAATGGAACAGTTTATTCAGTAATTACAAAAGACCTTAATATTCTAGATGGAGAACTTATTGTTAAAGGAAACAAAGGTGTATCTACATTTATTATAAACGGAACTTATAGCCAAAACGGAGGCATTTTTGTTTTCCATTCAAATCAGGACAATGCAAATAATGATATTATAAAAACACAGATTAATGGAAACTTCAATCATACCGGAGGAACAATAAATTTTGATAAAAATATATCGGGAGCAGAAAATGTTTTATCGATAACAGGGGACAGTTGCAGGTTTTCAGGGAATGGAATTATTACATGTGCCGGAAATAGTTCTTCAATATCCAGAGGAAAAATAAATTTTGAAAAAGAAGGAACAATAAACTATCAAAGTGAAGGAAACAATCACTTAATAGACAGGGTAATTCAATCTGTTGATAATAAATGTGAGCTGGTATTAAAGAATCAAAATATTAAAATCGCGTCGTTTCCGACAACGTCAATTTATGCATTTAGGGTTATGAATGGTGGAAAACTAACATTAAAAAACTCCACAATTTCATCAAACCTTCTTTTTAATAATAGCAGTGTTATGCTAGATTCTTCGGCTGTTATAACAATAATAAATGAAAACGGTTTATCTGGAAAATCAGGTTCTGCTTTCAACACTAATATAAATTTCTATCTTCATAAAGAAAGTATAGTTGAATACTGCGGAGATAAATCACAAGTTGTGACAGGAATTTCAGCACTAAAAAATCAGCAGGATAAAAAATACGGAATTCTCCGTATAATAATGGGAAATCCGAAATATTATGCTTTCTTAGATAATGGCGTTTATATTAGAACGCGAATTGAATTAGTATCCGGAAAAATAAACCTAAACAATCAGACATTAACGATAGAAAACGGGAATAAAGATGCTGTAAAGCGAATTAAAGGATATATTGATTGTGACCTGGATCCTTCTTCGTTAAAAAATATTATTAATTGGGAAAATATGAATACAGGTATTCATGAATTTCCATTTGGGCGATCATCGACAAATTATCTTCCAATATATTTCAATATATTAACTGGTTTAGGAAATGAAGTAAGTATTTCAACTTGTAGAACCGATAAAAACTTACTCCCATATCCATTAGGAACCGGATTAAAGTCTTCCGACTTATTTATTACCTTAAACAAAGTAGTTAATAGATGGTGGTCGTTATCAGCACCTGGAATAAAAGCGGATATAACTTTTAGCTATTCACAAGATGAAAATTTAATTAATGTTAATAATAAAAAAATACCAATTTCTGTTTTAGTATGGACTGGTTCAACATGGGAAAATTTTATTCCTTCAGGTAAAAGCAACAATAAATACAATAATACTATCAGTCTTCATAATGTTGTTTATGGTGAGCAATTCATAATTGCTTCTCCCAACATCACTCAAAAATTCGAATTGAAAATTTTTGAAGCAAAGCAAAATGAAAAAGAAGTTTTATTAAGCTGGGAAACAATAAATGAAGCTACTTCAACCACTTATAAAGTTGAAAAAAGTATAGATGGAATAAATTTTTATGAAATAGGAGAATTAGAAAACAATTTTAATTCAGAAATTTTTTCAGCTTACAATTTTTCAGATAATCAACTACCTGAAGAAATTTCTTATTACCGGTTGAAATATATCAATAACAACAAACTCTCTTATTCTGAAGTAAAGATTGTGACATCAAAAGATAATTACAGTGTAGGCTCAGTAAAAATAAATTCTGTCAGTCCAAATCCATTTACATCTGATCTACTTATTCATTATAAAGCAATAGATAAATCGGCGATTCTAAATATAATTGATACTGAAGGAAGAATATTAATGAATGTTCCATTGATATCTGTTGATCAGGAAAATGGAACAGCGCATTTAAATCTCGAATCCCTTAAAAAAGGAATATATTTTATAAATATTATCAACAACGGTAAAAAAGATACAGTTAAAATAATCAAGAACGAATAAATATACTTAGAATGAAAAAGAAAATACAACAAGGTAAGCGACAGCAAAATAAAGTTCGAACGCGGGTAATTATTATTTTCGCAACAACTACTATGGTTGTTTCAATTGCTGCAGGCTTACTGGTATTTATGAATATAAATAATCTGAGTAAAACAAGAGCATCAGGAACGGGATCAGAAGGTGGAGGAAACAATCTTGGAAATGGAGAAATAATTTCAGAATTTACCTGGGAAAAAGACCCGGTAACTCTTGCTGTTTTAGGTTGTGATGCATTTAAATCCGGTAAAGAAGCACACTCAATGCCGGGTGGGCGTTCATCGACAAATGGTTTATCACCCGGAGCAAATGGAAAAGACATTGATCTTGAAATTAAGGCTAATGAGATTTATAAACAAGATGGGATTGATATTAGCATAGACTTCCGGCGTAATGAGCCATCAGGTGATTTTTTCAGCAGAGGAAATTTTAATTTTGGAATGATAAACGGTTTTTTAGCTATAAGTTTCAGTGTAGAAAACAAACTTGGCAAACCGGAAATCATAAAAGAAATTACAAACTATGAAATTCCTTTGGACCCTATTTTTCGGACATACAGGTTTATATTTACTCCAACTACAGGGAAAGCAGAAATTTTTGTAAACAGTTTAATTGTTTGGCAAAAAGAAGTAGAAAAGAATACACCATTATCATGGAAAAATGCAGAAAATATTTTTATTGGAAAAAATATGAATGGTGGAGGGTTAGACAGAACCATATTCGATAACTTAATTATCCGAAGTACAAGCTCAGTATCGCCATTAGCCGAATCATTATTAAATTTTATGCTTGAAGCTAAAGATGGTGGAGTAAAAATACATTGGTCAACTTCCATCAATGAAAAAGTAGACCACTTTACAATTGAAAGATCAATAAATGGGGTAGACTTTACCAATTTGGTAAGCATACAATCAAGGCCTGATACTGGTGATAATGATGAATATGTATTTGCAGACAGAACACCTGTTTCTTCACCACTGGTATATTTCAGACTACGTCAGACATTTAAAAACGGGAAATTCATAACGCATTCCTTATCAGCCATTCGATTCAGATCTGATAAAGGATTTGCCATTGAAAGAATAAGTCCTGTTCCTTTCAAAAAAACATGTGATATATCATACTTTCTTCCAAAATCAGGAAGAGTATGGTTACAGATTTCAGATGAAGAAGGTCATATTTTAAAGACAGAAAACTTTGAAGCACCACAAGGAAAAAATGTCCATATTTATAAAGACGAAAAAGATTTAAAAGCCGGTACTTATACACTTTCACTAATATTTGATAATAAAAAAGAAACCACAAGGATGGTTAAGTTGTGATTTTCAAACAAGAATTTCAATTTTTATAATTTAAAACAGTAAATAAATTTATTATAAATGATAAAATTATTTTAATGGTCCGTATTGATGTTTTTTTTCATCCATTCATCTACAGATAACTTTCCGGAGCCAAATACCAAGAATAATAAGAGTAAAACAAGGACAAGAACAGATAATGCTAATTCAGAATCCATACTAAAAAAACCTGTTTTTGAATTTACAAACAATATTGCACCGGCAAGAATTGGCAGTTGAAAAAGAATAGCAATCCGGGTAATCAATCCGATCATTATAAGAATTCCTCCCATTAAATGTGCACTTGCTACAAGATGTACCAATAATACTGCATAAAGATCAAAAGTGCTATTGGTAATCATTGTTAAAAGAGCATCTCTATTCATAATAAAAAATAAGCCTTTCAAAAATATAATAAGTCCAAGAACAATTCGTACAAAGGCCATACTTTTCACCTGATGCGATTCGGCCCAATGTTCAATTTTATAAACATAGTTCATGATTTTTGTTTTTTATTCTAACAAAATTTAGAATTATTTCCGGATAATACAAGAATTATTTAACAGAAGCTGGAAATACATCAAAAAATGCTAATTAATATTAGAAGAAGTTTTTCATAACTTCACCATTCACATTTAAATATGAAAAAAAATACACGTAAACCTGAAAGTTTTATTAAGGCTCCAATATATCCGGGAGGACAAAAAGCATTGAATGACTTTATTAATGCAAACAGAAAATACCCGGATGAAGCAATTCAAAATAAAATTGAAGGAACAGTTTCTATTGAATATGATGTAAATGTTTTTGGAGATGTTACTTCTTATCGTGTAAAACATGAAATTGGATATGGCTGCGATGAAGAAGCTTGCAGACTGGTTAGTTTATTAAAATACCCAAAACATAAATACCAGGGACTTCATGTAGTTTTCCATATGAAGATTAATATTCATTTCAGACTTCATCAAGCATCAAAACCAATTCCTGCGGAACAAAAAATTAACTATTCTTATGTGGCAAATAAGAAATCTGATAAACCTGAACTTGGCTATACAATTAATATTAATACTAATAAGTCCAAAGAGTAGAGAATATTAATTTTGTCTTCATCTCATTAATAAGACAACAAGTTGTTAATTTAGATGGCTCTATTTAAACATAACGTGCACAAAATAATCTAGAATTAAATTTTTGTGATAAGTATAAATATCAAATAAATAAAAACGTATAATAAATTATCCATGCAAAATTTTTACAATTTAACGAAATGGTTTTTTCCTTTTTTTCTAATCTTTTTTGTAAAAACAACACTTTCACAAACAATACCATTATCACGATTAACAAATTGGGAATCTGCCGGATATCCGAATATCATTCCTACTTCAACAATAATTTTAGATGTTAAACAATTTGGCGCTACAGGAAATGGTACTACGGATGATGCAGATGCAATTCGTTCTGCTATCGATTCTTTACATGGAATGAGTGGTGTTGTTTATTTTCCGCCAGGCAATTTTCTACTGGGCTCAGGTTTAGATTTACCGGATAGCGTTATTATTCGCGGAACTTCCAGTGATTCGACACATTTAATTTTTAATTTTAATGGTACAGCCGGTAATGCTATTAATATTTCAGGTAGTCAGAGCGGTATTTTCACCTCTGTAATTTCCGGAGCTGAACGTAACAGCAGTAAGATCGTTGTATTTGATCCGTCAGCTTTTATAGAGGGAGACTATGTTGAACTTATAGAAAATAATGGGAGCTGGGATACACAACCTGTTTTCTGGGCCGATAATTCTGTCGGGCAAATTTTACATCTTACTAAAATATCTTCAGATACTTTGTTTTTTGATTCACCATTGAGAATAAATTATGATTCAAACTTAAATGTTCGTGTTCAGAAAATAATACCTGCTACAGGAGTTGGAATAGAATGCTTAAGAATTTCCCGCGAAGACAATGTTGCTTCGGGTGTTTGTATAAATATTTTCCTGAATTATGCAGCAAATTGCAGGATACAAGGAGTAGAAAGCAGTCTAAGTATCGGTTCTCATATTGAGGCGGATGCTTCTACTAATATAATCATAAGCGGATGTTACATCCACCATAGTTTCTTATACGATGGAGTTTCAACACATGGATACGGTATTACATTGTTTGCACACACCGGTCAATGTCTTATAGAAAATAATATAATGCAACATCTTCGTCATTCTTTTTCATTGCAAACGGGAGCTAATGGAAATGTTATCGCCTATAATTACAGTACTGATCCTAACCGTTCAGAATCACCGGCGAATGCAAGCGCCGATATTTCAATACATGGACATTTTCCTTATTCTAATCTATTCGAAAGTAATGTTGTTCAGAATATTCAGCTCGATCAAACACACGGCCCGAACGGACCCTACAATACATTTTTCAGAAACCGGGTAGAATTATACGGGATAATAATATCATCAGGTTCCGTACAAAATGATTCAATGAATTTTGTCGGCAATGAAGTACCAAACACAGGATTTCTAATGGGGAATTATTCATTAACAGGTGTGGGTCACTTTGAATTCGGAAATAGCATACGTGGAACTCTGACTCCGGCGGGAACTTCCGATCTGCCTGATTCTTCTTATTATTTGCATGGGCCTCCGCCCTACTGGACATCGAATACCTTTCCTTCAGTTGGAATTCCAAATGTTATTGGATCAGGAAGCATTCCGGCGAGGGATCGGTTTCTTTCCAGAACAAATCTGACTATTTGTGATACCGATTTTACTATTGGAATTGAACCATTCTTGTTGCCTGGATTTAAAGTTTTTCCTAATCCTTCTTCAGGAAAAATTATATTTCAAAAACCTCAGAGAATAAATGAATTTGATATTTTCTTAAAAGATTTAAATGGGAAAACGATTGTAAAGAATTCTTTTTCGGGTTCGAATTCAGATATTGTTTATGATTTACCTGAATGGATGGATGCGGGGATTTATTTATTGGAGATTGTTAGCGGGGAAATAAAAGTTGCGAGAAAAATTGTTTTAATAAAATGATATTTACTCGCCTATTTATTTAAGTTTTGATTGTTTGATTCAATATTTAGAGTTTCTTAACAATTTCCTCTATTTCAACCTCAAGTCCTTCAGCAATTTCTTTCAGGTAATAAAAGGTTGGATTTACATTACCTTTTTCTAAACGTTGTATAGACTGCTGATTCGCTAGGATTAACATTAGGAATTGGTCTTTTTGTAATATTCATTTCAATTAATTTAAAAAAAGTCAGTGACAATAAAAAACCTTTTGATACCCAAAGGGTCAGTTTCAAAGATTCAATTATAATATTGAACAAATTAAAATAATCACTATGACAAAAAAGATAATTCGAAAAAAACAAAAACTTACTGAAGGAAGAACATCACCAAGACCAATAATCAAAAAATCTTCAGATAAATCTAAAAAAAAGTAAATTATACTTTGTAATTTATTAAATCAATTACTACTACCGATTAATATCAATACTAATCCGATCCCGATTTACAAGATAAGTCCAAGCTTCCAAATTGCTCCGAAGGATTTTCATAATCCTTAATTTTTGAGCTATGTGATCTTTGCTCCACAAATCAAGGCCATTTGTGTTAAAAGTTCACTTAGATGCAAAGAGTAATATTTATCAGACGTATTTTTTCAATTCTTCAGAATCAAGTCTCTTTGCTGAATGATGCACCGCAAGAATATCGATACGATTAGAATCAACTATAAAATAAATCAACCGATAATTTCCGACAATGATTTCTCTGATTTCAATAATATTAATTTCAGGAACCACCCGACCGCTTAATGGAAATGAATTTAATTGTTTGGCCGAATTACGAATTTTTAATATCGTTACTTTTGCATATCTTTTTGAGTCTTTAGCAATAAAGTTCGCAATACTAATCAGATCATTTACGGCTTGATCCGTCCAATTTAAGCGAGCCATTTTGGAAGCTTGTTATCAAGTTCATCGTCAGAAATAACCTGATTTTTTTCGCTTTGTTTCAAGCCTGTTTCAATTTTGTCGAGAAGTATTATTCGATCAATTACTTCATCTATAGAAAAGTTGGCAGGAAGTTGTTTTATAGTTTCAATAACTTTTTCTCTGTTTAACATAATACATGTTCTTTAAGCGATACAAATATATGAAATGAAATTTAAAAAGGCTTATTCTTGAAATTAGCTTAGTGGTAAATAAAAGAGATGCGTTTACTTCTCCTCTTTCCCAAAAGTTGTCCTGAAAATCAAATCCCAAAACTTCGAACTCACGCCATATCCATTATTCATATCCTTGTAATGATGAATCATGTGATGATGTTTTAAATCGAGCCAGAATTTGTTTTTAAAATTAAAATGGTGAAGGGCATAATGGGTAATGTCGTAAAAAAGATATCCGGCTAAAAAGCCAGCGAAAAAAGGAAAAACATTAATATCTCCCAGAAGAAATTTAAATAGGAAAAAAAATAATGCAGCTAAAGGAATACTGATTGTAGGAACCATTACCAGTCTTTTACTGTCGCTAGGATAATCATGATGAACACCATGAAAAATAAAGTGAAGCTTTGCTCCGAATTTTCCCGGTGGCATCCAATGAAAAACAAAACGATGTAAAACGTATTCAGTGAGAGTCCAAATAAAAAGACCTAATACAATGAAACCTACTATTAATAAAAAAGAAATATGCTCGATTGCAATAGCACGGTAAAGACTATAAATTACTACAGGAACGAATATGTATAAAGGCACGGTATAATGAATACGTGTAAATCGTTCGAGAAAATTATTCTCAAACATTCGTACTGTTTCATCTTTATTACTTATAAAATTTTTGGCCATAATAAACCAGCTTAACCGTTTCGCAAAAATACAAAATAATTTAGCCTATTTGCCAATTATAAAATGCAAAAATGATGGAAATAAAATTGCATATTATTGAATATCAGTTAAATAAAAAGACATTTTCCAGACTCTTATCTTGTCTCTTGATTCTTGTCTCTTAACTCTAACCTCTACCTTATAAGTGTCACTCTTCCGGTAACAACTCTTTTTTCAAATTTCTCTTCTATTAAATCTATCCGGAAAACATAAACGCCTTCTGGCGCCATTGTAGATTTATTTTGATTCATTCCATTCCATGCCGATTTACTGTTTCCTTTGTAAATCATTTCGCCCCAACGATCCCAAATTGTTAATTCATATTCTTCAAGACTGGCTCCAATCGGCTGAAAAGTTTCATTTATTCCATCACCATTAGGGCTGAAAGAATTAGGATAGAATACAACGATTTCTTCCTGTGCATATACAATATATTTTATCGTGTCAACACATCCATCATTATTACGTGTTGCAAGAATTACATCATATGTTCCTTGCTTAGGAAATTGATGAAGTGGATTTAACTCTGTACTCGTTGTATGGGATTCAGGAAAAAACCATATCCAACTATCTGCATCTTTTGAAAGATTAATAAATTGAATATTATTCTGGAAAGAACCAGGCGATGGATTTACGTAAGCAAAATCTGCTACCGGCCCGGTTAATACCGGAACAGTATATGAAAATGTTGCCGGTTGAGCGGTGCAATTATCTTCTGCCTGTATAAATACTTTAGTATTGTTATCTGCATTAATAACAATACTGTCTTTTTCCTTTATTCCAGTACTCCATAATAAATGATAAGGACCACCGTTTCCGCCGGATACAAATGCCCTAATTGTAACAGGTGAACCGGGACATGCAGGATTTCCGGATGTTAGAAAAACATTTAATGGTTTAAAATATACAATACGAATAAAGTTTGAAGTATCAATCGCTTGTAAAAGACAATTCGCATTCGATGTCAAGGTTGCAACGATTACATCTCCTTCTCCAAAAGTAGTTGATGAGAAAGTTAAAGAAGTATCCTTTGTGACAATAGAATTTACAAACCAGTTTATTGAAGGAGAATTTCCTCCATTATTAATTTTTGCTTTTAATATTACCGGTTGTCCGATGCATATTGTATCAGCAGGCGAAACTGTAATATCAATTTGCGGCATAACACTAGGCTGAACTGATGAAATAATAACAGCAGAATTTGTACTTACCGGGTTTACACAACTCAGGCTGCTTGTCATAATTACTTCGACAGTATCGCCATTGTTTAATGAAGAAAGAAATATTGTATTCCCATTTATTCCTTCCGCTATTCCATTTACAAACCATTGAAAACCGGGAGTTGTTCCGCCGTTTATTGAATTAGCAACAAATTGAACTGAATCTCCGGCACAAATTACATTATTGGTAAAATTTATTACAACGGATGGTAAAACGTTGTTTGAAACTGTTACAGTAACAAAATCTGTATCTGAAATAACCGGAGCACATGCTAAGGAAGAAGTTAGAATTACCCGAACATTATCATTCGTATTTAAAGATGACGATGCAAAAATGCTGTCATTGATTCCTACAGGACTTCCATTTATAGTCCATGAAAAAACAGGAGTGCTTCCTGCATTCGTCGCAGTTGCATTAAAAACTATTGTATCTCCAATACAAAATATATTTGAAGGACTTGCAGAAAGTAAAACTGAAGGACTCACAGTCGGAGAAATAACTGCAATTAAATAATCATCATCCGAACTATTAATAACACAAGTTATACTTGATATCAATCTAACACTGATAGAGTCATTGTTAGATGGAATTAGTGATAAAACAGAATCCGTTTCGGAATTTAAAACTCCATTTATATACCATTGGATTTGCTGCCCGCTTCCACCATTCTGTGAATGTGCTGTATAAATGACATTATCCCCTGCACAAATAATTCCGGGTGGATTAGCTGTGATATTAACCAGCGTTTGTAAATTTCTAAGAATATTTATTGAAGCAGTATCATAAACAAAACCTGAAGTAATGCAACTTAATGATGATTTGAATTGAACACTAATTATTGTATCGGGCGGAGTAAAGTTAAATGAATACGTAGAACTTGTTGCCCCTCCAATTGGTACACCATTTTTAAACCATTGATAAGTTGGCGAAGAACCAGCATTTACTGAAGTCGTATTTAAAGTAAGAGGCGAACCCGGACATAAATTAGTATCCGGTGAAATAGAAATTTGCGGAGTAAGTGCTGTATTAACTGTTATTGTTAAAGAAGCTGTATCAGCAGAAGGCGCAGCACAATAAGCACTTGTATGAAGAATTACTTTTACGATCGAACCATTAACCAGAGCATTTGACACCAAAGAATCCGATGCACCGTTTTGCACATTCACACTGTCAATAAACCATTCATACATTGGTGTTAATCCTCCGTTTACAGGATTTGCTTTAAATGTAACTGAATCTCCCTGACAAATAATTGAAGATGGTTGGGGATTTATTGAAACTGAAACAGGACTAACTGATGAAACAGTTATTGGAATAGTATCTTTAAAAGAACATACACCATTCGCATAAGAAAGTATAACATCGTAGTTTCCCGGAGATGGGTAAGAAATAACCGGAGATTGATTATCATTCACAATTCCGCCTGCGGCATTGCTGCCCGAAACTATCCAATCATAATCACCCGGATTACCTGAACCATTTCCACCTAATGTTACTGGCGAATTTACACATACAGGGTTCGGAGAAAGTGTAAAACCCGGATTATTATTTGCAGTAAGGTTTACAGTAGTCGTACCTGATGTACTCAATCCACAAGCATCCGTAACTGTTACGTTATATGTTGTAGAAACATTTGGCGAAACAAAGATAGTATCATTGGTTTCGCCACCGGGTGACCAAACATAAGTATATGGTGCTACTCCATATTGTGGAGTTACTACAAGTTGCGAATTTGAACTTTCACAAACCTGTATCGTCGGAGTAATAAAAGAAAGCTGAAGGGTATATCCCACAATATAAATTGTCCAGGGTTTTGTAGCTCGTATACAATTTGATGAACAAGTCTGATCGGTGTCGTTATTGCATCTATAAAAATGTAATGTAAAATTTAGATTTTGGAATGCACACTGAGGCGAAGAAATACAAGAATTAAATTCAGAAATTAGAACCGTATCTGCTGTAAAATACGCATTCGAAATATGAATCGGATTGGTATAAACACCCGGTGAGCCTGCCGGTGAATGGCACGTAAGAAAATCAATACTGTAACCACCATCATCTGCATAGCAGAGTCCGGTAGCATAGAATTCAAAACTATGATAGATCTTTGTTAAAGTAACATTGGGTGGAGTATTAATACTAAGAAAATAATCACAACCATTGGTCCAGCAAACAGGGCTATACTTTGTTCCTGAAATTCCTATAAGTGGGACTGAATTTTGTGTACTTATTTTTGGGTCTATGATTACAGGAAAAATAGTGGCAGGGTCATTCAACCAAGCCATTGGTAAAGAAAACTCCACATTTAAGCTATCCACAACTTTAGATTTAATTCTAAAAGGTTCTGAAGATAACCGGTTATCAAATGCATAGCCTTTTTCAATAATAAAAACAGGAATATGATTTGTATCAACAATTGAAATTTCCTGATGGTTACTAATGCCCAAACCTGAACCGAATGATAATTTCTCCGGCAAGTCTATTTGTTGCTTTAAAATAATTTCACCGGAACTATATGGAAGTTTTTGATTGAGTACAAAATTTGTTTCAACTTCTCCCGACCTAATTGAAAATACAAAATCAATATCAGGATAGATATTGTGAATTATAACGCCATCATCACCTGCACTAAAATTGCTGAAGTCGCCGATACCAAAACTATGTTCAGTACCGTTTGTCTCCCGCCAAATTAACTCGGGAACTTTCGTTTGAATTATATAATTGAAATTTTGTATAGTAATAAAATTTCCTTGAAGATCAAAACTTATGGGATCTGGTTGATGAGAAGCAATAAATAATTTATCTTCTGTTTCTTCGAGCTTGTAATTTATTTCTCTCCAAAAACCATTTACATCAAGGTAATTAATCGGTCCGGAAGCTTTTTGCTGCATGAACTGGGAACCTTGAGTATTTTCTTTTACAAAGTATCTTGAATTAGCATCACGGCGATCGATAAGTTCGATGCAATCAGTGCATGGCGGTGCTTCAAAAGGCATTATACCAAGATCAGGATTATTTAGAAAAGCAGGGGGAATAAGTTTTGAAAAATCATTAGAAATTTTTTTCTCACGAACAGTAAAATGCTCCAAATTCAATTGGCTCAACCTGGCCGGTTGAGAAAATGCAATAAAGCCCTGCAGAAAAAAAAATATCCCGATAAGTTTTTTCATTCTTAATATGGATACATAATAAATCGATTTGAGTTAGCATAAAATTGCCTTATACATGACTGAATTAATCATTCAAAAAAAGTAGAAAAGTTATTTTTATGTTTTTGAAAAAGCAGAAATTTCATAATATTTCAAACTTCCGGTTTTTGATACAGCATTTCTTGAATCAATACAAAAAAAATGAGAAAAATTGACTGAATTTTGAATGCAATCCTTACATTTTTCTAAGAAATTCTTCACTTTTATGAATAAGAAAATACAATACTTCATCCTTCTCAACGAAGTGTATTTCTTTGCGAAATGCCTTTACAAATTCTTCTATCATTTCAGAACTTTGCATCGGTCTTCTGAATTCCAATGCCTGTGCAGCAATTAAAAGTTCAATTGCCAATATTGAATTAACGTTTTCTACTACTTTGTAAAGTTTAGTTGCTGCATTAGCACCCATACTGACATGATCTTCCTGACCATTGCTTGATACAATGCTATCAACAGAAGCCGGCATACATAATTGTTTG
The DNA here is from genome assembly GCA_031366785.1 of Bacteroidota bacterium. Classification (GTDB taxonomy): domain Bacteria; phylum Bacteroidota; class Bacteroidia; order AKYH767-A; family 2013-40CM-41-45; genus JADKIH01. The sequence continues at coordinate 31,907 of JANLOW010000415.1, forward strand.
TTCTGACTGGCAATAGAAGCAGCTGTGTATTGAGGAATCATAAACCCTGAATTAACACCCGGTTCAGCAACAAGAAAAGGAGGAAGTTCACGTTGTCCGGAAATAAGTAAAAATATTCTTCTTTCAGAAATACTTCCTAATTCTGCCAAAGCTATTGCAAGAAAATCCATTGCAATTGCGAGAGGTTGCCCATGAAAATTACCGGCAGAAATTATTTTATCCTCATCAGGAAAAATGGTTGGATTATCCGTTACCGAATTGATTTCTATGTGCAATGCCGTAGCTGCATAATTTATTGCATCTCTTGAAGCACCGTGAACCTGAGGAATGCAACGAAATGAATATGGGTCCTGAACATGTTCCTTGTGGCGTTTAATAATCTGACTGCCTTTTAAAATATTCCGAATGTTATCCGCAACTTCTATCTGTCCGGCATGAGGACGAACTTTGTGAACAAGTTTATCGAATGGTTCAATACGACCGTCAAAAGCGTCCAGTGAAACAGCGGCAATGAAATCGGCCAGGGATGCAAGTTTATACGCGTTCATCAAACAGTAACAACCATAAGCAGACATGAATTGCGTTCCATTCAACAAAGCCAGGCCTTCCTTTGATTGCAATACCAATGGCTTCCATCCGAATTTTTTCAGAATATTTTTTGATGGATAAATTTTCCCCTGATAATTTACTTCTCCTTCACCGATTAATGGAAGAGAAAGATGTGCCAGCGGTGCTAAATCACCGGAAGCACCTAGAGAACCTTGCTGATAAACGACGGGTATTATATCTTCATTATAAAAATCGATAAGGCGATCAACAGTTTGTAATTGTACACCTGAATGTCCGAAAGCAAGTCCTTTAATTTTTAGTAATAGCATTAATTTCACAACCGAATGAGGAACCATTTCACCGGTGCCACAAGCGTGTGACATGACAAGATTATGCTGAAGTTGAGAAAGTGAATTTTCAGGAATACTTTTATTGTGCAATGCACCGAAGCCTGTATTTATACCGTAAATAGGCTCCTTAAATTCTTTTAGTTTTCGATTAAGATAATTCCGGCAGGAATTAATTTTTGTTTTCGCATCTTGTGAAAGAGCAATTTTATTTCCGGTTTGAAGTAATTCTTCCAGTCTGTCTATTGTTAATTCTTCAGATGAAATTTTATAAATTGCCATAATAATTATTCAATTATTTAAGCCGATTAATTAATTCGTTTATATCACAGGTAAACTGACTTCTGTAATTCATGTCTTTTACCGTTATTAATCCTTTATTCATTTCATCGGAACCAATTAAAGCAACAAAAAGGATTTTTTTATCATCTGCATAACTCATTTGTTTTTTAATTTTTGCAGGATCAGGATAAACTTCTGTATTAATTCCTTCTGCACGACAACGTTTAGCAAGTTGCGTACAATAAGCAGCTTCAGCTTCTCCGAAATTGGCAAAGAGAAGTCGGGTTGAATGTAAACTGAAATTTGGAAAACC